>NZ_JBSFKD010000040.1:0-86164 GCF_053598395.1 Streptomyces sp. NPDC001135
GGTCCGGTCGATGGCCTTGAGGACGGCGCCGGCGGTGACCACGGAGATCCCGTGTTCGGGCCACGCGACCGTGCGGGGGATGCGGAAGGGCCCGCCGGCCGGCGGGCCCTCGGGCAGGTGGTGGTGTGCCGGGTCAGACGGTGCCGCCGGCCTTGCGGTGGTCGACCACCGAATCGGGCCCGGGCGACATGATCGTCTCGTGCCCGTTCTCGGTACGCACGCGGTACGGCGGGGTTCCGTTCGGGCCGAGCACTTCGACGATCTCAACGACATGGCTCTGCTGACCCACGACTCGCCCGTGTACGACAAGCCGGTCGCCCTTGGAAGCCTGCACGGTGGCGTCCTCTCTGCTGGATGGTCACCTGTCGGGTTCCACTGTGGCACGGTCCGGCGGCGCAGAGTGACTACGTGCGTACCGCGCGCCGTGCGGGTTGCGCGACGCTGCCCGGCGTACGTCACGCGTCACCTCATCCGCGCTGCCACTCCTTCGCCGGCGGTTCGTAGGGGCGCCGGGTACACGATGGCGCCCTCGGCGACCACCACGAGGTCCGGCCGGTGCACGATCAGGGTGATCGCGAGGAACCTCACGACGCGGCCCGTTCGGAGGAGCCCGCGTCCGGGTGGGCGAGGCCGAGGTGGTCGCGCAGGGTCGTCCCCTCGTACTCGGTGCGGAACACGCCCCGTTCCTGGAGCAGGGGTACGACCTTGTCGGCGAACGCGTCGAGGCCCGCGGGGGTGATGTGCGGGACGAGGATGAAGCCGTCGGAGGCGTCGGCCTGCACGAAGTCGTTGATGGTGTGCGCGACGGTGGCCGGGGCGCCGACGAAGGTCTGCCGGTTGCCGGTGTTGATGACCAGGTCGCGGATGGACCACTTGTTGGCCTCGGCGAGCTGACGCCACTCGCGGGCGACGGCGATCGGGTCCCGGTACATCCGCACCTGGGCGCGGCCCCGGGAGATGTGGTCTTCGCTCACCACGGGGTCGACGTCGGGCAGCGGCCCCTCCGGGTCGTACGCCGACAGGTCCCGGTTCCAGACGAACTCCAGGTGTTTGATGGCGGTGGCGCCGCTGACCTGCTGCCGGCGCACCTCGCGGGCGAGTTCGGCGGCCTCCTGGTCGGTGTCGCCGAGGACGAAGGTCGCGGCGGGCAGGATCAGCAGCTGGTCGGGGCGACGGCCGTACCTGGCGAGCCGCGACTTGACGTCCGTGTAGAACGCCTGGCCCTCCTTCAAGGTCGCGTACCGGCTGAAGATGGCGTCGGCGTCGGCGGCCGCGAACTCACGGCCCTCCTCGGAATCGCCCGCCTGGAAGATCACCGGACGGCCCTGCGGGGAACGCGGGACGTTGAACCGGCCGTGGATGTCGAAGTGTTTCCCCGTGTGGACGAACGAGCCCGCCTTGGCATCGCGCAGGAAGGTCCCGGTGGCCTGGTCGGCGAGGATCTCGTCGCCGCGCCAGGAGTCGAAGAGTTCGTTGGCGGTGGCGAGGAACTCCTTGGCGCGGGAGTAGCGCTCCTCCTGCGGCAGGAAGCCGCCGCGGCGGAAGTTCTCGCCGGTGAAGGCGTCCCAGGAGGTGACCACGTTCCACGCGGACCGGCCGCCGGAGAGGTGGTCGAGGCTGGCGAACTGGCGGGCCACCTCGTACGGCTCGTTGAACGTGGAGTTGATGGTGCCGGTCAGGCCCAGCCGGTCGGTGACGGCGGCCAGCGCGGTGAGGACGGTGAAGGTGTCCGGGCGGCCGACGACGTCCAGGTCGTATATCTTGCCGCCCTGTTCACGCAGCCTGAGCCCCTCGGCGAGGAACAGGAAGTCGAACTTGGCGCGTTCGGCGGTCCGCGCGAAGTGCACGAAGGAACTGAACTCGATGTGGCTGCCGGCGGCCGGGTCGCTCCACACGGTGGTGTTGTTGACTCCGGGGAAGTGCGCGGCCAGGTGGATCTGCTTCAGCGGCTTGCTCATGGGGTGCGGTCGTCCTCTCCGGCTGCTCAGGCGATGGCTGCTGCGTAGCGGTTGGCGGGGCGGGCGAGGCCCAGCAGGCCGCGCAGGGTGGAGGCCTCATAGGCGTCCCGGAAGCGTCCCCGGCGCTGGAGTTCGGGCACCAGGTCGCGGCTGACGCGGGGCAGGTCGTGGCCGGCGACGGCGGGCCGCAGCCGGAACCCCGTCAGCCCGCTCTCCGCCCACTCCTCCAGCAGGTCGGCGAGTTGGGTCGCCGTACCGGTGAAGACCGGGGCGTCGCCGGTGTACGGCTCGCCCGCCAGCGCGTCCAGCCGGTCCCGCCGGGCCCCGGCCTCCGCCCGGCTGTCGTCGAGGAAGACCACCAGGTCACCGAAGATGTGCAGGGGTTCGGCGGCACGGCCCGCCGCCTGCTGCTCGGCGCGGATCTCGGTGACGATCGCGCGGGCCTGCTCGGCGTCGTGCGGGGTGACATAGCCGACGTCGGCCTGGCGGGCCACCAGCCGGTACGGGACGGTCCGGTGGGCGAGGGCGGTGACCAGCGGCTGGCCCTGGGGCGGGCGTGGAGTGATGGAGGGTCCCTTGACACTGAAGAAGCGGCCTTCGAAGTCGATGTAGTGCAGCTTGTCCCGGTCGATGAAGCGGCCCGTCGCCGCGTCCCGGATCTCGGCGTCGTCCTCCCAGCTGTCCCAGAGCCGGCGGACCACTTCCACATGGTCGGCGGCCTCGTCGAAGAGGTCGGTGACCACGTCCTGCGCCGCAGGGCTGTCGTAGGCCTCGATCCGGCCGATGGTACGGCGGCCGAAGTGGGCGGCCTCGTCGGACCGGCCGCTGATCCGCACGCGCAGGCCCGCGCGGCCGGCGCTGACGTAGTCGAGGGTGGCGATCGCCTTGGAGATGTGGAACGGCTCGGTGTGTGTGGCCACCACGGTCGGCACCAGGCCTATGTGCCGGGTGAGCGGGGCGACGCGGGAGGCGATGAGGACCGCGTCGAGCCGGCCGCGTACCTGGTCGGTGCGCTCGTCGGGGTGGAGGGGGTGCGAGGACTGCAGGCTCAGGCCGTCCTCGATGGTGACGAAGTCGAGCAGGCCGCGTTCGGCCTCGGCGACCAGATCGGTCCAGTAGCCGGCGGTGAACAGTTCCCGGGGGCGGGCGACCGGCTCGCGCCAGGAGGCGGGGTGCCAGCCGGTGCCGTCCAGGGCGACGGCAAGGTGCAGCCGGGAAGAGGGGGTTGCGGAGGGGGCTGAGGACACGTCGGTGCCTTCCTTGATGTCCGGACGAGAACACCGGCTCGCGAGGGCAGGCGTCGGCGAGGGCGAGCACGGCAGGAGGAGACCCCGGCCCTGCGGCCGGGGGGAATGTCAGTGGCGACAGAGCGCGGCGGACACGCGCTGGAGATCTATGTGCGGCCGGGACGTCAGCCGGACGGAGCGGTAGGGGCACGGGACGGGCAGCGGGAGTGCACGCGGCACGGCCGTCACCTCCGTCCGTCGGGCGGGGCGGGCCTGGTGAGCGACCGCCTCGCGGATCTCGTCGTGAGTCTCAACGCGCGGTCGGCCGCGGTTGTTCCCGCCCTGCGGAACTGTTCGCGTGTTCCCGCGGTGCGGGCCCGCACGATGCGGGAGCGGCGGCACGGGGCGTACCCGATCGACCGGTACGGCCGGATCGCCGGTGCGCTGTCCGTGGCGGCGTGCGGATGCGGGGGCCCGCGCTGCCGGATCCCCCGCGCGACGGCACGCATTTCCTCCGGCTCGAACCGTGCGGTGGTCCCGGGGCCGGCACGCCGGTCGTTCCAGGGCGGCCGGATCCACCGGGTCGGCGAGCGCGGGAAGGCGTGGTTGCCGTCCTGGGAGCCGGCGGCACGGCCCAGCCGTTCGGTACGGTGCGGGTGCGGGCCGTCGAGGGCGGCCACACCGCGTTGTCGAGGAGCGTGTCGTCGGGCGGGGCCAGTGCGGCCCGTCGGTCGGGAATTCGACGGCCGGTACCTCGGCGAGGGAGACGGCGGCGCCTGGGGGTTCGCGCATGGCGGACTCCGGCTTGAGTCGGACTCCCCGGGCGGCGGGCGAGCGGGTGCGGGCCGCGACGGCACCCCGGCGCGAGGCGGCGCACGGCGGCGCGCGGGAACCGGGGGCTGGGCGGGCGACGGCACACCCTGGGGCGGTGTGGCTCAGGAACGCGGGGCTGGAAAGGGCGCGGACCGGGAAGGGCGCGCGCTGGAACGGGCGTCAGCCCCGGCAGCGGGCACGGCCCGGCGCGGTACACAGTGCGCTGTTGACGCGCAGCCAGGACGGCCGCGAGCCGCCCTCAGGGCCGCGTACGGTCGTACGCCGGGCTCCTCGCCGCCGACAGGCCGTCCGCCCACCGGACGTCACCCTGACGTGCTCACCTGCGGGAAGCGTCCTCTGTATCCGCGGCACGACCTGCCCAGTCCAGGATCTGGACAGCGGCTCCGGCGGCCTCCAGGCCCTGGCAACGGCCGTGGTGGCGGCGGGAGATGCCGTCGAGGTCTAGGTGGCGGCCGAAGGCCGGGTGGGCGGCCAGGCGGCCCGCGTAGGCCCACAGGGCACGGTGGCCGGCGATGCGGTGCACGGCGGAGGCGTCCAGATGGCAGCGGTGGACGGTGTCCAACTGGACCAGGGCCACCCACAGTTCGACGTCGGCGGCGGTGATCCGGCCGTCGACGAGGTACTCCTCGCCGGCCAGCCGGCTCTCCAGCCGGCCCAGGGTGTCGAGGAGCACGTCGAGGGCGGCGGCCCGCTCGGCCGGTCCGGCCCCGGCCCGCCCGGCACGCTGCGCGGCCTCCTCGATCCCTTCGGCACACATCCGCTCGACGGCCTCTATCACCGACTCCAGGTCGCACGGGTACAGGGAGACGCGCCCCTCGTGCGGGAAACGGTCGAGGTCGCGCAGGATGCCGGGGGCGTGGGTGCTGACGATACGGCCGGACCAGTCGTCGCTGAGCACGGGCGCGAGGGCCGGTCCGGTGTAGTGGTGGGCGCTCGCCTCGTACAGCGGGCGCAGCGCGGAGTGGCCGCCGCCGGGACAGTCCGGGACGGCGGGCAGGAAGGTGACCGGACAGCCGGTGTCCAGGCCGAGGAGGCCGTGTCCGACGGCGAGGCGCAGCCCGGCGGGGCAGGCGGTGGACAGATGGAGCCGGTAGCGGTGCGGCACGGCGTAGTGGCCGCTGCGCGCGTCCCGGCCGAGCCGGCCCCGGAAGGCAGGAGCGGCGCGGTGGACGGACGGGACGGCGGTGAGCGGAGTGATGGACATGCGTCTCCCTGGATGGTGGACATGCGAAGGTGCGCGCCGCCGGGCGGCGCCGGCCGGTGGGCGCGAGGGGCCCCGGCTCAGTACGGGAGGCTGATCGCGCTGCAGACGCGCTGCAGGTCGATGTGACGGCGGGAGGTGAGCAGGGGGGCGCGCGACGGCGTACGGCCCGTTCGGCCGGTACCCGTTCCGAGGCGCCTCATGGTTCCCTACCAGTTCACTAGGATTCCCTGACTGGAGTGTCGATCCGCCTCAAGGCGACGTCAAGGGGGCGTCCACCGCCGAAAGGGCCGGCACCCCTCCTCAGAAACAGCGACATGTGACATAGTACTGCCGTGCCGAAACGACTGACCTGCGACGTCGTAGTCGTAGGAGCCGGAATGGTGGGCGCGGCCTGCGCCCTGTACGCCGCCCGCGCCGGCCTCGACGTGCGTGTGGTGGACCGTGGCCCGGTGGCCGGCGGCACCACCGGCGCCGGCGAGGGCAACCTGCTCGTCTCCGACAAGGAACCGGGCCCCGAACTCGACCTGGCCCTGCTGTCGGCCCGGCTGTGGGCCCGGCTGGGCGACGAACTGGGTACGGCGGTCGAGTACGAACCCAAGGGCGGCCTCGTCGTCGCCTCCACCCCGCAGACCCTCGCCGCGCTGCACGCGTTCGCCGACGGCCAGCGGGCCGCCGGAGTCGTGGCCCACCGGGTCCCGGCGGACCAACTCGCCACGGTGGAACCCCACTTGGCCCCTGGCCTGGCGGGCGGGGTGCACTATCCGCAGGACGCCCAGGTCATGCCCGCTCTCGCCGCCGCCCATCTGCTCCGCGCCTCCGGCGCCCGCCCGCACACGGGCTGGACCGTGACCGGGGTGCTGCGCACGGCCGACGGCGCGGTGGCCGGTGTGCGCACCGACCGGGGCGACCTGCACGCACCGGCGGTGGTGAACGCGGCCGGCACCTGGGGCGGTGACGTCGCGGCGCTCGCCGGTGTCCGGTTGCCGGTGCTCCCGCGGCGCGGCTTCGTCCTGGTCACCGAGCCGCTGCCGCGGATGGTCCGGCACAAGGTGTACGCCGCGGACTACGTGGCGGACGTCGCGAGCGACTCGGCCGCTCTGCGCACCTCCCCGGTGGTAGAGGGCACGGCAGCCGGACCAGTGCTGATCGGGGCCAGCCGGGAGCGGGTCGGTTTCGACCGCTCGCTGTCGCTTCCGGCGGTGCGGGCGCTCGCGGCCGGGGCGATCGGGCTGTTCCCGTTCCTGGACCGGGTGCGCGCGCTGCGGACGTACGCGGGCTTCCGGCCGTACCTGCCGGACCACCTGCCGGCGATCGGCCCCGACCCCCGCGCGCCCGGCCTCTTCCACGCGTGCGGACACGAGGGCGCCGGGATCGGACTGGCCACCGCCACCGGGCAGTTGATCGCGCAGACCCTCACCGGCAGGACACCGGAACTGGATCTCACACCGTTCCGCCCGGAGCGGTTCGAGGGATACGACACCGATGGAGGCGACACCCCGTGAACCCCCTGGAGCTGGCCCGGGCCCGGCCGGGCGAGGCCTTCACCCTCACCTTCGACGGCCGCCCCCTCGCCGCCCTGCCCGGGCAGACGGTCGCGGCGGCGCTGTGGGCGGCGGGCGTGACGGCCTGGCGCGGCACCCGCGGGACCGGCCGGCCCCGCGGGGTCTTCTGCGGGATCGGGGTGTGCTTCGACTGCCTGGTGACCGTCAACGGCCGGGCGAACCAGCGGGCCTGCCTGGTGCCGGTGCACCCGGGCGATGTGATCCGCACACAGGAGGGGACGGGACGGGACCATGACTGAGCGAGCGCATCTCGCCGTCGTCGGGGCGGGTCCGGCGGGGCTCGCCGGGGCGCTGGCGGCGGCGGCACGGGGCGTACGGGTCACGCTCGTCGACGCGGCCGAGCAGGCGGGCGGCCAGTTCTACCGGCAGCCCGCCCGGGCCCTCGGCGCCCGCCGCCCCGAGGCCCTGCACCACCAGTGGCGCACCTGGGAGCGGCTGCGGGACGGCATCGGCCGGCACACGGCCGCCGGCCGCCTCACGCACCTGACGGATCATCACGTCTGGTGCGTCCAGCGGGAGCCGGGGGGCTCCTTCACGGTGCACGCGTTGCGCGGCCCCGCGCAGGAGGAGGGCGTCACCGTCCGCGCCGATGCCGTACTGCTCGCCACCGGTGGCTACGAGCGGGTCCTTCCCTTCCCCGGCTGGACACTTCCCGGTGTCCTCACGGCGGGCGGCGCGCAGGCCGTGCTCAAGGGCGGCCTGGTGCTGCCCGGCCGCACGGCCGTGGTCGCCGGCACCGGACCGCTGCTGCTGCCGGTGGCCACGGGCCTCGCCGCGGCGGGAGCGCGCGTGGCCGCGCTGGTCGAGTCCGCCGACCCGAGGGCCGTACTGCGCCGCACTCCGGCCCTCGCCGCCGAGCCCGGCAAGCTCGCCGAAGGCGCCTGGTACGCCGGGCGGTTGCTGCGGCACCGGGTGCGCGTGCTGCCCCGGCACACCGTGGTGGAGGCCCACGGCACCGACCGGTTGGAGGCGGTCACGGTCGCCGCACTGGAGCGGGACGGGCGCGTCCGGCCGGGCAGCGCGCACCGCGTCCCGTGTGACACCCTCGCCGTCGGCCACGGCATGCTGCCGCACACCGATCTCGCCGAGACCCTCGGCTGCACCCTGACCGGCACGGCGGTACGGGTCGACGACGAGCAGCGCACCGACGTGCCCGGGGTCTGGGCCGCCGGGGAGAGCACCGGTATCGGCGGGGCGGCCCTCGCCCTCGCCGAGGGCCACATCGCCGGCCGTTCGATCGCCGCCCGCCTGTACGGCACCGTCCCCGACCCGCGCTCCTGGGCGGCGGCGGCCCGGGCCAGATCCCGGCAGCGGGCGTTCTTCGCGGCACTGGAGACGGTGTACGCGCCGGCGGCGGGCTGGGCGGACCGGATCACGGACGACACGGTGGTGTGCCGGTGCGAGGAGGTCACCGCCGGCGAGGTCCGTACGGCGGCCGGCCCGCTCGGCGCGGGTGATCTGCGCACCGTGAAGCTGCTCTCGCGCGCCGGGATGGGCTGGTGCCAGGGCCGTGTGTGCGCGCCCGCGGTGGCCGGCCTGACCGGATGCCCGCTCACCGCCGGACGACGGCCGTTCGCCCGCCCGGTGCCGCTCGGCGTCCTGGCCGGGCTGCCGGAGTGCTGATCACCGGGACCGCCTGTGAACCAGCTCCGTCCACGCACCGCACCGCTCAGTACTATGTCACACGTCACCAGATTGGGGATCACGCATGACCCGCTCACCGAACCACCCCTGGCGCGGCGTCCTCGTCGCCACCGCCCTCCCCCTGCGCGAGGACCTCTCGGTCGACTACGACCGCTACGCCGAGCACTGCGCCTGGCTGGTCGCGAACGGCTGCGACGGCGTCGTACCGAACGGCTCGCTGGGCGAGTACCAGGTGCTCACCGGCGAGGAGCGCGCCCGTGTGGTGGAGACGGCCGTGGCGGCGATCGGCGGCGAGCGGGTAATGCCGGGCGTCGCCGCCTACGGCTCGGCCGAGGCCCGGCACTGGGCCGAGCGGGCGGGCGAGGCCGGCTGCGCGTCGGTGATGCTGCTGCCGCCCAACGCCTACCGCGCCGACGAGCGCTCCGTCCTCGCCCACTACGCCGAGGTCGCCCGGGCGGGCCTGCCGGTGGTGGCGTACAACAACCCGATCGACACCAAGGTCGACCTGGTGCCCGAACTCCTCGCCCGGCTGCACGGCGAGGGCCACATCCACGGCGTCAAGGAGTTCTCAGGTGACGTCCGCCGCGCCTACCGCATCGCCGAACTGGCCCCGGAACTGGACCTGTTGATCGGCGCCGACGACGTCCTGCTGGAGCTGGCGGTGGCGGGCGCCCAGGGCTGGGTGGCCGGGTACCCGAACGCACTCCCGCGCGCCTCGGTGGAGCTGTACCGTACCGCGGTGGCCGGGGACCTCGGCGCCGCCCTGCCCCTGTACCGGCAGCTGCACCCGCTGCTGCGCTGGGACTCGAAGGTCGAGTTCGTCCAGGCGATCAAGCTGTCCATGGACGTCGTCGGCCGGTACGGCGGCCCGGTGCGCCCGCCGCGCGCGCCGCTGCCGCCCGAGCAGGAGGCTGCGGTCCGGGCGGCCACCGAGAAGGCCGTCGCCGCGGGCCTCGCATAAGCCGGGAAAGGGAGTCGGACCATGCGCAGCAAACTCGTCCTGCACGCCGTCGACTCGCACACCGAGGGCATGCCGACCCGCGTGATCACCGGGGGGATCGGGACCGTCCCGGGCGCGACGATGAACGAGCGGCGGCTGTACTTCCGTGAACACCGCGACCCCGTCAAGCGGTTGCTGATGAACGAGCCGCGCGGCCACTCCGCGATGAGCGGTGCGATCCTGCAGCCGCCGACCCGCCCCGACTGCGACTGGGGCGTCATCTACATCGAGGTCTCCGGCTGTCTGCCGATGTGCGGGCACGGCACCATCGGGGTCGCCACCGTGCTGGTCGAGACCGGCATGGTGGAGGTCGTGGAACCGGTGACCACCATCCGGCTCGACACCCCGGCGGGGCCGGTGGTCGCCGAGGTGGCGGTGGAGGACGGCGCCGCGCGGAACGTGACCCTGACCAACGTGCCGTCGTTCGCCGTCGCCCTGGACCGCAAGATCACCCTGCCCGACGGGCGCACCGTCACCTACGACCTCGCCTACGGCGGCAACTTCTACGCGATCCTCCCCCTCGACGCCTTCGGGCTGCCCTTCGACCGCGCCCGCAAGGACGACATCCTCGCGGCCGGTCTGACGCTGATGGAGGCGATCAACGCCGAGGCGGAACCGGTGCACCCCGAGGACCCCTCCATCCGCGGCTGCCACCACGTCCATCTCTACGCACCCGGCGCCACCGCACGGCACTCACGCCACGCGATGGCCATCCACCCGGGCTGGTTCGACCGCTCCCCGTGCGGCACGGGCACGAGCGCGCGCATGGCGCAACTGCACGCGCGCGGCGAACTGCCGCTGCACACCGAGTTCGTGAACGAGTCGTTCATCGGCACCCGCTTCACCGGCCGGCTGCTGGGCACGACCCGGGTCGCGGGCCGCCCGGCGGTCCTGCCCAGCTTCACCGGCCGCGCGTGGATCACCGGCACCGCGCAGTACCTCCTCGATCCCACCGACCCCTTCCCCGAGGGCTTCGTCCTGTAGACCGTCCTCTAGACTCGGTCCGGTGATGCGTGACATGGCACAGAACACGCGAGGCACGCAGATGCCCGCGCTCCCCCAGCTGGGCGGCCGGCGCAGCAGTTACCGCGAGCGGGTCGCCGACGCGCTGCGCGCCGCGCTGATCGCGGGCGAGCTGCGGCCGGGCGAGGTCTACTCCGCGCCGTCGCTCGCCACCCGCTTCGGCGTCTCGGCGACGCCGGTGCGGGAGGCGATGCTCGACCTGGCCAAGGAGGGCCTGGTCGACACCGTCCCGAACAAGGGCTTCCGGGTCACCGCGGTCTCGGACCAGCAGCTGGACGAGTACACGCACATCCGTGCCCTCGTCGAGATCCCGACTGTGGTCGAGCTCGCCCGCACCGCCGACCGTGTCTCGCTGGAGGCGCTGCGCCCGGCGGCCCGGGAGATCGTCACCGCGGCGGTGGCGGGCGACCTCATCGCCTATGTCGAGGCCGACACCCGCTTCCACCTCGGCCTGCTGGCCCTGGCCGGCAACGCCCACCTGGTCGAGGTGGTGGCCGACCTGCGCGGTCGCTCCCGCCTCTACGGTCTGACGGCCCTGGTGGAGGCCGGCCGGCTGCTCGCCTCCGCCGAGGAGCACCTGGAACTGCTCGACGCGCTGCTGGAGCGGGACGAGAAGGCCGTTCACGCGATCATGACCCGGCACCTGGGGCATGTGCGCAGCCTGTGGGCGGCCGGGGACTGACGGCGGCCGTCCGGGCGGCACCGCACATCTCACGGCACACAGGCCACCTGACCTCACTTTTTGCATGATCAAACGGGTGTCGCAGGACAAGGAACGGCGATTTTGCACCGGCCCGGGGGGTCCCCGACCATGGCAGGCGTCCCGGCGATCCCGGGACATCTGTTCGATGAGAGGTCCACCCCCCATGCACGTCACCGGAACCGTCCCGCCGTCGGCTCCGGCCCCCTCGGAGAACCGCACGGTTCCCGCAGCGGGCACCCCTGGCGACAGCAGCAAGCACGCGCGTCGCTTCGGCCTGCCGGTCGCGACCGCGCTGGTCATGGGCAACATCATCGGCGGCGGCATCTTCCTGCTCCCCGCCTCCATCGCCCCCTACGGCACGGTCAGCCTGGTCGCCTTCGCCGTCCTGACCGTCGGCGCCATCGCGCTGGCCCTGGTCTTCGGCCGGCTCGCCGCGCGCGACCCCCGCACCGGCGGCCCGTACGTCTACGCCCGCGAGGCCTTCGGTGACTTCGCGGGCTTCCTCGCCGCCTGGGCGTACTGGATCACCACCTGGGTGTCGAACGCGGCGCTCGCCGTCGCCGCCGTCGGCTACCTGGACGTGCTGATCCCGGTGGGCGACCACCGCTGGACCGCGTGCCTGGCCGCCCTGGCCCTGCAGTGGCTGCCCGCCCTCGCCAACTTCGCCGGCACCCGGTACGTGGGGGCCGTCCAGCTCGTCTCGACGGTGCTGAAGTTCGTGCCGCTGCTGCTCGTCGCGGTCGGCGGCCTGTTCTTCTTCGACCCCTCCCGGCTCGGGCCGTTCAACGCCAGCGGTCACAGCGCCGTCGGTGCCGTCTCCGCCTCCGCCGCCCTGCTGCTCTTCTCCTACCTCGGCGTGGAGTCCGCCGCCGTCAGCGCGGGCGAGGTCCGCGACGCCCGTCGCAACGTGGGACGCGCCACCGTCATCGGCACCGCGGGCGCCGCGCTGGTCTATCTGCTGGGCACGCTGTCCGTCTTCGGCACGGTCCCGCACGACCGCCTGATGACCTCTACGGCCCCCTTCTCCGACGCCGTGAACACGATGTTCGGCGGCAGCTGGGGCGGTACGGCGGTGGCGCTGGCGGCACTGGTGTCGATGACCGGATGCCTGAACGGCTGGACGCTGCTGAGCGCCCAGACCCCGTACGCCGCGGCCAAGGACGGCCTGTTCCCGGCCGCCTTCGCCCGCCGCCGGCGGGGCGTGCCGACGGTCGGCGTCGCCGTCACGGTCGTCCTCTCCTCCCTGCTGACCGCGTACAACTACCTGTCGGGTTCGGCGAAGGTCTTCGACGTCCTGGTCCTCGTCACCACGTTCACCGCTACCGTGCCGTACCTGCTGGCGGCGGCCGCGCAGATCTTCCACCTGGTCTCCGGCAGGCCGGTGGACCGCGCGCGCCTGGTGCGGGACTCGGTGGTCACCGCCATCGCGGCGGCCTTCTCCCTCTGGCTGATGGCCGGTGCCGGCTACGCGGCGGTGTACCAGGGCGCGCTGTTCCTGTTCGCGGGCGTCATCGTCCACGCGGTGCTGGCGGCCCGGCAGCGGCGCCGGCCCACGGAAACGGCCGAAGCGGTGCCCACCGTCCGGTAGATCACCGGCGGCGGCAGGTGACACGGCGGCACACCGCCGAGCAGGTCCTCGTGGCTGATCGCGTAGCGCCGTACCATCCGGGGCTCTGCCGGTCGCGCACCCGGTGCGGGTCCGGCGCGGGCGGCATGCCCTCCGTGTACGTGCGTGCTCCTCGTGAGGACGAGGACTCGCTCGTTCCCGTCACATGATCCTTGCCTCGTGACGGCATTGTCCGGAGTCCGTGACACAGGGCGCTGTGGTGGTGCGGCGTGAGCTGAGGCATTGCTACGGTCCCGTCCGGTGCGCGGCCGACACGGCCGCCTGTGAACAGGGGGGACGTCCCGACATGCATGCTCATCGCCTCAGACCCGCCGCCATCGCGCTCGCCGCCGCAGCGCTGGCCGCGGTGCTCACCGGTTGTCAGGGGAACGATTCCGCCGCTGGGGCCGAGGGCTCGCCGAGCGCCGCCGCCACGGCGAGCCAGACGCCCGGCACGTCCGGCGGCAAGGGCGGGGCCACGGGGAGCACCGGAGCGTCGGGGGGCGCGGGTGCCACGGCGACCACGCCGCCGGGTGCGGCCGGTGCCCGAACGCCTGCGGCGAAGCCGGCCTCCAAGACCCCCGGCCCGGTCAAGACCACGGCGCCGGCCACCGGCTGCGCCGACAAGGCGCCGGACCCGGACCATGTCGACCCCGACGAGATCGCCGTGTACCGGGTCGAGGAACTCCCCGCCGGCACCGGGAAGGTGAACCTGGTCGTCCAGCACGGGGCGTGGGGATGCCCCCGCAAGGACTCCGACGGGACGGCGTTCGTCGTCACCGGCGAGGACAGCCGCTGGGCCCTCGACCAGGCCGCGTACGTCACCGTCACCAACCCCGTCGTCGCCAGCAGCAAGAACCAGCACATCGGCGTGCAGGAGCTGATCGACTGGATCAAGGCGCACCCCGACTCCGGCCTGGTGTTCAAGTACGCGACCGGCGACGACGGCGCCATCCACAGCCTGGAGCAGGTCTACACGCCGTAACCACTCCTCCGCCGGGCGGCATGCGGAGGGTCCCCATCCTGCGAAGGATCGTCGACGCACGATCAAGGGCCGGTTTCTCCGAACGCGTCCCCCGCCCCCAGGCCAACAAGACCTACACCCCGGGCGACACCCTCCGACATGCTCGCCACCTGCACCGGGTTCGGCACGGAACACCTCGCCGACACCCTCCTGGCCGGCCCGGACCTCGTCAGCGGCGCCACCGACGACATCGCCATGGTCGTCGTCCGCCTGAACGCAATGACCCGACCGCCCTGACCGGGCCGGTGCTGGAGACTGTGATGGCCGTCTGCCGAACCAACGTTGTTCACCGTGAACCGGTAGGCAAGCGGATCACGGCCACCCTCAGACTTGCCGACGACCCGGGCGGGGACACGGCCGGTCGGCAGATGATCTGATCAAGCGTCAAGTCAGCAAGGGCAGCCGGGGGCCGGTCGCCCCTTCGGGGAGCACAGCCGGCCTAGCCGCATTCCTTCCCGCCTCTCCGCCATATACACACATCGTAATCAGCTACTCACGCCAGTCGCACGCCTATTGGCGACCAGGAAAGCCGGGTGGCCAGTGTGGCGAAGCGGGGGCAGCTATGGCACCCAGCGCCCCAGCTTCTCCGTCAGCCACGCGGCCGAAACCCGTCAGGGCATCGGTACGGCCGCTGTCCCCGGACCGAACAGAACCCGGCCGTAGTCCTCCGCGACGGTGTGGGGGCCGAACCGCGGGTGGCGCATGAGGACCGCCAGGTCGCGCCAGCTGCGCCGCAGCGAGGCGCCCGGGGCGAAGCCGCCCAGGCTGTGCGGGTCCAGCAGCCAGTCCACGGCCTCCCGGCATTCCTGCGCGGCGGACGCCATCTCCGCCCGCATGCGTGCGTGTTCCTGCGCGGGGCGGAACACGGAGTTCGCAGGGGCATGGAGCTGATGGAGCCGGTCGTCGAGGGCATCCGCTACGCGCAGAACGCGGCTTGTCGCCGAGTCGAGGAGCCGGCAGGCGGTGGTGAGGCACGGCCGGGACGGTGGGTGATGGACGGCCGACGTGAGGGCGTCGACGCCCGCCGACACTTTCTCCATCGCGTGCTGGGCGCCGCGTGCGGCTCCGAGCAGCGGGGCGAGCATGACGACGGCGATGCCGAGCAGTGCCGTCGAAGCTGCGGGGAAGCCGGGGGCCCGGTCCGCTTCGGCGGTGGGGAACACCACGTAGGCCGGGGGTATCGCCACGTCCTGGGCCACGAGCGTGTGACTGCCCGTTCCGGCCATGCCGGTGACGGGCCGGTCGCGTTCGACGGAGAGGTCCCTGGTCGAGATCAACGCCGGGCAATACAGGGCGGGTTGGCCCTCCGCGTGCACGGGTACCGCGAGGACCGCCCATGCCGAGTCCTCGCAGCCGGCGACGGCCTGCCACCGCCCCGAGACGCTGAAACCGTAACCGGTCCGCTCGCCCAGGGCCCTCAGCGGTGTGGTGGAACCGCACATGATCGCGTCGGGGTCGGCGAACAGAACCTCGCGAGCGGCCTCGGGGAACACCGACGAGCACACGGTCTTCAAGGCCGCGGACAGTGCGGCGATCCACGCCGTCGACGGACACCCCTGCCCCAGTTCGGTGATCACCCGCACCTGGGTCCGCAGACTGGCTCCGGCCCCACCGGCATCGCGCGGGACGCCCATCGCGAACGGCCCGGCCCGCCGTACCACCGCCAGGGAATCCGCGGCCGGACGCAGATCATGCTCCGTCCGGGCGGCGTTCGCCGCCAACGTCCGTGCCGCGGTGCGGGCCCGCTCCACCAACTCCTCGTCGCAGGCGACCGCGGGAGTTTCTCGCAATTCAGTACTCATGCCAGATCCTTTGCATCCGCATCGCTGAGAGTTAATTGCATGCGAGGCCGCTGCAGAGTTCGGAAGGAGACAGGGACGCCAGGTCAGAATGCGGGCGTACCGGCGACAGCCGCAAGGCGACCGCCGCCGGATTAATTGGCACTGGCGGGGAATAATTCGACAGGGAGGAAAGCGGATATCGACCCTAGCGGAACGTAAACCTAGGTGCGCTTGGTGAACAGGCCCGGCGGGGCCTGTTCGGGGGTTCGGGTCAGCCAGTCGCGGTGCAGCAGCGGCAGGGTGTACTCCATGTCCTGGACGCCCGTGGCCGGCAGGTGGAGCTCGAAGCGTGTGCCGGGCCGGCCGTCAGGGCGGTCCGACACGGTGATGTGGCCCCCGTGGAGGGCGGCTTGCTGGGCGACCAGGGTGAGGCCCAGGCCGGAGCCGGGGCTGTCGGGGCCGCGGTGGAAACGCTGGAAGATCTCCTCGCGGCTTTCGGGAGGGATGCCGCGGCCGTGGTCATCCACCACGAGCACCGCGGTCGCCTCACGCCCACCGAGCGGCGGGCGCAGGGTCACCTCGATGCGGGCGACGCCGTCTTCGGCGCGACCGTGGGTCCAGGCGTTGGTCAGCAGGTTGTCCACCGCCGAGCGCAGACCCTGCTCCCAGCCGTCGACACGCACCCCCGCGGCGGTGCGTACGGACACTTCGGCGTCAGGGCGGGTGCGCCGCAGGTCGCAGACCGACGCCTCCACCAGCTCCCCGAGGTCCAGTGGCGAGAACGCGTCCCCCTCGATCAGGTCGCCCTGTGCAAGCGCCTTCAGCATCACCAGCAGCCCGAGCAGCCGGGTGTGTTCGCGCCCGAGGTCCCCGAGCACCTCCGCCCGGTCCTCGGGGTCGAGGCCGGGGTGGTCGGTGAGGATGTCGAGGTTGGTGCGCATGCTCATCAGCGGGGTGCGCAGCTCGTGGGAGGCGGTCGCGGCGAACGCGCGGGCGGTGGCCAGCGCCTCCCCGGTGCGCGCGACCTGCTCGTCGTAGCGGGCGAGCACGGTCTGCACCGTGTACGCCAGGTCGTCCACCTCGGTGACCCGGGTCGGCGTGTGCTCCAGGCGTACGGTGCTGGTCCTGGGGTCCAGTCCACTGGTACGCCGCTGAAGCCGCCGTAGCGGAAGAACCGCCCGGGCGGCGATGGCCCAGGCGGTGGCACCGGCCAGTGCGGCGGCCACCAGCGCACCGGTCAGTACCCGTTGGCGCACCAGCGCCAGTTCGTCCTCGGCCGTGTCCGGTGACAGCAGCCACAGATTCGGGGTGTTGCTCTCTTTCGCCGCGGCACCGACGCGCAGTGACAGGACGAGCCAGTCCTTGCCGCCGGAGGTCACGGTGACGGGCGTCGGGGCGTCGCGGGGTAGCGTGGGGTTCGGCTCGGGCTGCGGGCCGGCCGAGATCGTGTCCTGCGGCCCCTTCAGCCGGACGCCCACATCCCGGGCGGAGTTGATCAGCCGGCGTCGGCGGACCTGCTTCAGGAGCGGGTGGTCGGTCCCGGCCACGTCCAGATACGCCTTGGCGTTCTGGGCGACGACCGTCGCGCGGGCGCGTAGTTGGTCGTTCTGGTGCGTGCGCAGGTCGCTGCTGACCAGGTGCAGCAGCAGCCAGCCGGAAGCGAGGACCAGCACGGGCACGCTCACGCCGACCGCGAGCGCGATACGGGTGGACAGTTTCACGGCGTGCCCTCGATGTGCGGGGTCTGGCGGTCCGCGCGCAGGACGAAACCGACCCCGCGCACGGTGTGCACCATCCGGGGCCGGCCGCCTGCCTCCAGCTTGCGCCGCAGATAGCTGACGAAGGTGTCGACGGCGTCACTGCGGACCTGGAAGTCGTATCCCCAGACCCAGTCCAGCAGTTGCTCACGGGTGAGCACGATGCCCGCGTTGCGGGCCAGGATCTCCAGCAGCGCGAACTCGCGCCGGGTCAGTTGCAGTGGCCGGTCGTCCAGAACGGCCTGGTGGGCGGCTAGGTCGAGGACGAGGCCGCCGACGCGGAGGGGGGCGGTGGCGGCCGGCGGGCGGCGGCGCAGCAGGGCGTGCAGCCGCAGGACCAACTCCTGGAGTGCGAACGGCTTGACCAGGTAGTCGTCCCCGCCCGCCTGTAGGCCCGCCACCCGGTCGGCCGTCTCGTCCAGCGCGGAGAGCATCAGCACGGGTACGTCGTCGCCGTCGTCGCGCAGGGCCCGGCACACGTCGATGCCGCTGAGATCGGGCATGCTGACGTCCAGGACGACGATGTCGGGGCGGCCGACGCGGGCCTCCGCCAGACCGGTGTGACCGCCGTCCGCGACCGTCACCGTGAATCCGCTCAGCCTCAGCCCCCGTGCCAGTGACCGCCGTATCGCCGCGTCGTCGTCGACCACCAGGACCTGCCCGGCCTTGCCTGCCATGCACACCTCGGTTTCACCGCGTCGAACGAGCTTGCCCGGAGGAGACCGATCAAAGCACGGGCAGTCTCTGCCCGACATTGCAGGTGCGCCTCGTCCGGTACTGCGACGGCGTGCATCCCATGATGCGGCGGAAGCTCCGCGAGAAGTGCTCGGAACCGGAGAATCCGCAGCGCCGTCCTATGCGGGCGATGGTGTCGTCGCCGGTCTCGAGATACTTGCGGGCCAGGTCGATCCGGAGTTCGGTGAGATAGCGGTACGGGGTGAATCCGGTGGTGGCCTTGAAGCAGCGTACGAAGTGGAAACGGCTGAAGGAGACCAGGGACGCCAGGTCGCCGACCGAGACCGGTTGTTCGAGGTTGGCCCGCATATAGGACAGAATCGTCTCCAGCTGCCCTGAGCTCAGCAGACCGGCTGTCCTGCCCGAACCGGACGAGTGCGGCGCGAGCAGGTGGGCGGCGATGAACTGCGCCGCCGACTGCGCGTACAGGTCGTCAGCGCCGACCTCGCTCGCGGCCGCCACCGCCTTCACCATGGCCGCGAGGAGCGGGTCGAACCGCGTCACCGGGTGCGGATCCCACAGATAGGGGACGCGTGACCGCAGGTCCTCCTCGGTGATGAACCGGCGCAGCGTGTCGACCGGGAGGGTGAGGGTGGCGATCGTCACGGGCTCGTCACCGGTCGGTGCCACGACCAGCGTCCGGCTCAGCCCCGGGGGAATGATGCACACGTCGTCGGGAAGTGGGAACGCCTCTTTCCCTGTCCGTGTACCATGACCTTCGCGAATTTCCAGAAGCCCACTCAGATGGGCATTCAGTTTGATTCCTGAAGACGACGGCAGATGGAACGTGTGGACGCCCTTCTTGAACGTTTGCTTCCACACGTGCAGGGAGTTCCATGCTGTGTTCCCCACCCCGCTGGTTACCTCCAACGCCCGGTTTCCTCTCGTCCGGTTCCATGGCTCTCGATGCAGGTGCCGTGTAGAGAGTGCAGCGGAATCAGAGGCTGCCGCAAGGCGACTGGTCCGGATTAATTGGCCTGAGCACGGAATAATTCGGCGGGAGGCAATCTGATATTGACCGGGGCGGATTCCTGCTGCCACGCTCCCAGCATGATTCGCACTCGTCAATTGCTGACACTTACAGCCGGCTTGGCGGCGATGGTGTTCGCCGCTCAGAGCGGAATGAGCGCGGCGACAGCCCACGCCACCGCCCCCACCGTGAAGCCGGCCGCGGCCACGGCAGCGGCCAAACCGAACATCGTCTTCGTACTCACCGACGACATGTCCACAAACCTGCTCCCGTACATGCCCGAGGTGCAGAAGCTCCAGTCACAGGGCACGTCGTTCAGCGACTTCGTGGTCAGCAACTCGCTCTGCTGCCCGTCCCGTTCGTCCGTCTTCACCGGTGAGTACCCGCACAACACCGGCGTCCTCAGCAACACGGCAGGGTCCAACGGCGGCTTCAAGGCCTTCCACGACAACGGCCTGGAGAAGGACACCTTCGCCGCCGCCCTGAAGGCCAAGGGCTACCGCACCGCGATGATGGGCAAGTACCTCAACGGTTACGACCCCCAGTCCACGGTCGACGGCCAGCAGCCGTACGTGCCGCAGGGGTGGAGCCAGTGGGACGTCGTCGGCAACGGCTACCCGGAGTACAACTACAAGCTCGCCCACAACCACAAGATGGAACCCCACGGCGACAAGAACAAGGACTATCTGACCGACGTCCTCAGCCAGAAGGGCCAGTCCTTCATCAAGAAGTCCGCGGCGGCGAACAAGCCGTTCATGCTAGAGCTCGCCCTCTTCACACCGCACGGTCCGTCCACGCCGGCCCGCCGGGACAAGAAGGACTTCCCCGGCCTGAAGGCGCCGCAGGGCCCCGCCTTCGACAAGCTCCCGACCAACGCGCCGCCGTGGCTGGCCCGGCAGAAGCCGTTGACCCAGAGCGAGAAGACCGCGATCGACAAGAAGTTCCGCAAGCGCGCACAGTCGCTCCAGGCGGTCGACAAGATGCTCGGCAAGCTGCGCCAGAGCCTGACCAGCGCCCACGTCGCCGACAACACCTACGTCGTCTTCAGCTCCGACAACGGCTTCCACCTCGGTGAGTACCGGCTCAAGGCGGGCAAGCAGACGGCCTTCGACACCGACGTCCGCGTGCCGCTGGTGATCGCAGGACCCGGTGTCGCGGCCGGACGGACGAGCCACGCCCAGGTGTCGAACATCGACTTCGCGCCCACCTTCGAGAAGATCGGCGGCGCCGCGGTGTCGTCCAAGGTGGACGGGCACAGCATGCTCCCCCTCCTGGACGGCGGCTCGGACGCGGGCTGGCGCACGGCCAACCTGATCGAGCACCGCCACGCCAAGCCGGCTCATGACGACCCGGACAACCACGGTACCGAGAGCGTCAGCCCGCCGAACTACCACGCCATGCGCACCAACTCCTACACCTACGTCGAGTACGACAGCGGCGCGAAGGAGTACTACGACCTGAGCACCGACCCCGACGAGCTGCACAACATAGCCGGACAACTGAGCCAGGCCCGCCTGGCGAAGCTGCACGACGCGCTGACCGGGCTGAAGAACTGCCACGGCGACGGCTGCTGGAGCGCCGGACACCCGTAGCAGGGCTCCCACGCAGTGCCCTGCCCGCCCGCCGCGGCCAGGGCACTGCGTGGGCGGGCGTCCGCGCGCGCCCGTTTCCCCACGCGTGTTCCGTCACACACAGCACTGGAGAGAGGAATTTCCGCATGTTCTCGTCCGACGCCCACCCCCCCACCCGCCGCAGAGCGCTCGCCTCGATGGCGGGTGCTCTAGCCGGATCCGCGATCGTCTCCGCCGCCCCGCGCGCCTTCGCCGACTCCGACGGCGCCGACCCGGCCGCCGAGGCCGCGCGAGAGGGGCTGCCGCTCACGGTCGTCAACAGCAGCGGCACGTTCGCCAACGGCAAGGTTCACCTGTACGTCGTGGGCAGCAAGGGAGACCGGCAGGTACGGCTCACCCGGCGGGGCACCCTGGCCCCCGTCAAGCTCTCCGACAACCACGCGGGCGGCTTCGCCGACTACTCCATCCCGCTGACCGCCCACGGCGCGACCAAGCTGCGACTGCCGCAGATGTCCGGACGCATCTACGTGGCCCTCGGCCACAAGCTGAAGTTCAAGGCCGTCAGGGGCGCCGACGGCAAGATCGGTCTTCAGCAGCCGGCCGGGTGGGTGGAGTCCGACCCCAACTTCTCCGTGCTGCACGACTTCGTGGAGTTCACCCACGACGCGTCCGGCATGCACTGCAACACCACCATGGTGGACATGTTCGGCGTTCCGATGATGATCGGGCTGAACGGAGCGAAGAACCACAACACCGGCCGGCTGCCCACCGGCGGCCGAGCGAAGGTCTTCAACGCCCTGAGGAACCACCCGGACTTCAAGCACCTCGTCATAGCCGACCGGCGCGTCATCGCCCCGAGCCACGGCCTCGACGCCGGCCGGTTCCCCCAGCACTACTACGACGACTACATCGACAAGGTCTGGCACACCTACCAGAACAAGGACCTCGTCGTCAGGACGAACGCGGGCACATTCACCGGCCGGATCAGGAACCAGCAGCTCACCTTCAGCGGCCCCGCGCAGGTCTCCTTCGCCAAGCCCTCCACCCGTGACGTGCTCTTCTGCGACGGGGCGCTCGCCGCCCCCAACGACGGGATCACCGGCCCCGTCGCCGCCGCCCTGGGCGCCGCGTTCAACCGCTCGACGCTGCTGAGCCACAGCAAGCAGCCCACCACCCGCGCGGCCACCTTCTACGACACCGCCGTCACCAACCACTACGCCAAGGCCATCCACGCCGCGACCAGCAACGGCAAGGCCTACGGCTTCGCCTTCGACGACGTCGCGGACTGGGCCTCCTACATCGAGGACCCCAGCCCCCAGCACATGCACCTGACGCTGACCCCGTTCTGAGACACCCGCTCTCGCGTGCAGCAAGTGACCACCGAGGGAGTACCAGGTGAAGAGATTGCGTGAGTTGCTTCTCGCGGCCGTGCTGTGTCTCATGCCGGCCGTCGCGTCCGCCGGAGCCGCGCATGCCGCCGTGGCCGACGATTCCCGCACCGTGCCCGCCGCTACCACCGTCGCCGCACCCGAGGCGAGTGCGGCCGCCGGCGCCCACCCGGTGACGTTCGTCAACCGGTCCGGAAAGAAGCTGTGGATCGGCAGCACCGTCAACAAGGACGAGTCCGACGGAGATTCGAAGAACCTGAAGTCGCTGCCC
The DNA here is from genome assembly GCF_053598395.1 of Streptomyces sp. NPDC001135. Taxonomy (NCBI): domain Bacteria; kingdom Bacillati; phylum Actinomycetota; class Actinomycetes; order Kitasatosporales; family Streptomycetaceae; genus Streptomyces; species Streptomyces sp. NPDC001135. The sequence goes on from NZ_JBSFKD010000040.1 coordinate 22,258, forward strand.
GTGCTCGAGCCCGGGCAGTCGGCGACCGTGACCATCCCGGAGGACAAGGCCCCCCACCACTGGCGCGGCAAGTTCTTCGCCCGCCAGGGATGTTCGGGCAAGTCGGGAAGCACGTTCCACTGCGCCATCGGCGACTGCGGAGTATTCGCCCAGCGCTGCGAGACGGGCGAACAGCCGGTCAGCCTCGCCGAGTTCAACTTCGACAAGAAGGACACGAAGGCGCCCTGGTACGACGTCAGCTACGTCAACGCCTTCTCACTCCCCATCACCATCGCGCCCAAGGGAGCCGAGAAGGTCACCAAGAACGGCTCGTGCTCGCAGCAGGGCTGCCGGAAGAACCTGCTGCGTTACTGCCCGAAGGCCGACCGGCAGCACAACTCCGCCGGGAAGACCGTGCTGTGCCTGAACCCGAGCCGGGATGCCACCTCCGCCTACAGCGATGCCATCAAGAAGCACTGCCCCAAGGCCTACGCCTGGTCCAAGCAGGACCAGGAGACCGGCAACAGGACGATGCGGCAGTGCGCCAAGTGCAAGGGCTTCGTCGTGACGTTCTGGTGATCCCATGACCCCATGACCCCCTGCTCCACGAGTCGGCCGCCCCGCGCATACTCCCGCGGGGCGGTCGGCTCATATGCGGTTCGGACGCGTCGGCTCAGGCACGTCGGTTCAGAGACATGGGTTCAGAACTTCGCGCCGAAGTCCTGCGTCCAGTACGGGCCACCTGCCGAGCCGGACGCCTTCACGCAGCCGACGCCCATGTGCTTGAGCGAGCAGTTGAGGATGTTCGCCCGGTGGCCCGGCGACTTCATCCACGCCTTGACCACGCCGGCGGCGGTGGCCTGACCGGCCGCCACGTTCTCCGCTAGTGAGCTCCAGCCGGTGTAGCCGGCTGCCTCGACCCGGTCCACCATGGTGCTGCCGTTGGAGCCAGTGCGCCCGACGTAGTGTCTTGCGCCATGTCCGCCGTGTGGCGCTGCGCGGCCGCGTGCAGGGCGGGCCTGAATTGGAGTGCCGAGCAACCGGCCTTCTTGCGTTCGGCGTTGGTCGGCTTGACCACTGCCTTCTGCATCGCGGCGGCACTGGGGGCCGCGGACGTGGAGACGGGCGCGGCGGAGGCGGGCGCGGTCAGCAGCGCGGCGGACGCGACCGCGCCCACAAGTGCCGTCGCCAGGTACCGGTGAACAGACAAGAGTTCTCCCCAATCAAGGCAGGAATCGAGAGCGCTAACTCAAGCAATCCGGCGACGTTCTGGTACAGCGCACCCAAATTGCTTCAAGACCGGCCGCTATTGCTCTCCGTCACCAGCGCAGGATCTTGTCCTCGGCGCGCACCGCGTTGTACGCGAACTCCCAGAAGTCCAGGTGTCCGATGGCCAGGTTCACATGCACATCGTTGACCAGTGTGGGCGACAGTCGGAACTTGCAGCCGAGTTCCTCGTCGCCCTCTTCCAGTTCCTCGGGTCTGGTGGAGACCGCGAGGAGGCTGTGGTCGCCGGTCATCGTGGCGGCGTCGGCCAGGAACACCACTTCGAGTCCCGGGTCGGCGGCCACGGCGGAGAGGGCCATTTCGTCCGGGCTCGCTCCCGCATAGGCACGGTCGTCCACCAGATGGTGGCGGACTTCGAACTCGCCGTCGGACTGATCGAGGAGCGCCACGACCGCTCGCCACGCCTCGTCGTCCGAGTAGTCCGTGCGTATGACCAGGGCTTCGGTCTCGAAGTCGTGTCCTGCACGGTTGATGACCGGTCGCATGAATCCCCTCCAGAAGAACGCCGGCGCCCGATCGCGAGATGGCGACAGCTACTCCGGATCATATGCTCGTCTGTTCCGCACGCGGTTGTCGCGCTCGAACTCCCCGAGCAACAACTGCCGTTCCCGAAGCAATTTCTGAGCCCTTTCTCCGGGCGGCGGCAGGTAGCTTCGTATCCGGGTTCCGATGGGCAACCCGCCTTTACTCCAAGGAGTTTCCCGTATGCGAAGGCTACGTGCCGTCCACGCCGTACTCACCGCCGCATTGATAGCGATGTCCGCGGTCAATCTGAGCACCAACACGGCGTCTGCCGCAGAGCAAAGCGGTGGATTCGTCGTCAGCAAGGCTCAGTACAACAAGATGTTCCCGCACCACAAGAAGCTCTACACCTACGAGGGCCTGGTCAAGGCGATGAAGGCATTCCCGGCCTTCGCGCACACCGGCGACGCCAAGACCAAGAAGCGTGAGGCCGCGGCCTTCCTCGCGAACGTCAGCCACGAGACCAGCGGGCTGATCTACATCAACGAGCAGAACAAGGCCAACTGGCCGACCTACTGCCAGCCAGAGCCCTACGGCTGCCCGGCCGGCCAGTCCGCGTACCACGGCCGCGGCCCGCTCCAGATCAGCTGGAACTACAACTACAAGGCGGCCGGCGACGCGGTCCACATCGACCTGCTGAACCACCCGAACCTCGCGGCGACGAACCCCGTCGTGACCTGGAAGCTCGCGCTCTGGTACTGGATGACCCAGTCCGGCCCCGGCACCATGACGCCCCACCACGCGATGGTCAAGAGCGGCGGCTTCGGCGAGACCATCCGCAGCATCAACGGCGCCATCGAGTGCAACGGCGGCAACCCGGCCGAGATGAAGGACCGGGTCGCCACGTACAAGAAGTTCACCAAGATGCTCCACGTCGGCGCCGGCGCGCACCTCAGCTGCTGAGGGAGGCGTCATGCGGAAGGTACGTGTCCTCGCCCTGCCGTTCCTGCTCTCGGCCGTGCTCGTGGCCGGCAGCCAGAGCGCCGCGCCCACTGCGTTCGCGGCCGGCGGCCATTCCGTTGCCGCCACCTCCGCGGCGAAGAAGAAGGGCATCAGCGCCTGGAAGTTCGACGGCGTCACCAAGGCGCTCGCCGACTCGAACTCCGGCTGGTTCTACACCTGGTCGTCGGGCAAGGGAGGAATCAAGCCGCCGCGCGGTGTCGAGTTCGTGCCCATGATCCATGACGCGGGCTCGGTGACGAGCAAGGAGCTCGGTCTGGCCAAGAAGCAGGGCAAGAACCTGCTCGGCTTCAACGAGCCCGACAGGTCGGATCAGGCCCACATGACCGTGAAGCAGGCACTCGATCTGTGGCCCCGGCTCCAGTCGACCGGTCTGCGGCTCGGCGCCCCCGCCGTGGCCACCGGCGGCGATGTCGCCGGCGGCTGGCTGGACCGGTTCATGAAGGGCGCCGCCGCCCGCCACTACCAGGTCGACTTCATCCCCTTGCACTGGTACGGCGCGGACTTCGACGCCCAGCGCGCGACGGGGCAGTTGCGCAGCTATCTCGAGGCCGTGCACAAGCGCTACAAGAAGCCGATCTGGCTCACCGAATACGCCCTGATCGACTTCTCGTCCGGCACCCCGCGCTATCCGTCCAAGGCGCAACAGGCCGCATTCGTGAAGAAGTCGACGGCCATGCTCCAGCACCTGGACTACGTCCGGCGCTACGCGTGGTTCACCCTCTCCACCGACCACGGCGACGGCACCGGCCTTTACCACGGTGCGACGGCCAACCGAGTGGGCGTCGCCTATCGCTCCGCGGGCTGAACACAAGATCAATCAGTCGAAATCACGAGAAACGAGGGAAAGAACATGAGCAAGCGGACCCTGCACGCCTCCATCGCGGCCGGTGCGGCCGTACTGACCGCGATGGTCGCCCTGGCTCCGGCGAGTTCCGCCGCGACCGCCTCCGCGCAGGCTCAGAGGCCGACGTGCTGGGCGACGCACTACGGCCCGATACCCGCCGGCAGCACCACCGCCAACGGCGACATCTTCGACAACAGCAAGAACACCGCGGCGACTTCGCTCACGCGCAACCCCCAGCTGCCCTTCGGCACGAGGGTGCGGGTCACCAACGTGGCGAACGGCAAGTCCCTGGTCGTGCGCATCAACGACCGCGGCACGTTCAAGCACACGAAGGCGGAACCCAAGTGCCTGGACCTGACCGACGGCGCCTTCAGGCGGCTCGGCGGGAGCCTCAACCCCGACGCCGGTCACATCGTCGTCCGGCAGAAGGTGCTGAAGTGACCCTCTGAGAGAGACGGGGTGACCGGCGGCCGGAGCGGCTGACGTCTCCGTGTCACGGTATGAGCGCCCGGGTTGCCTCCCGCAGCCCGGGTGCTTCGTGATCCGGGTGCCGCCGGAGCAGAGCGAGGGCGCCGAGGGCGGTGCCGGTATCGCCGAGTCCGGCCGGAATCACTCGGGGCACCCCGTACGAGCAGCGCGCGACATGCGTGTCGAGCATGTGCTCGATCGGAGCCATCAGGGCTCGACCGGCGTCGACCAGCTCGCCGCCGATGACGATCACGTCGGGTCCGACGGCATGGCTCACATCGGCCAGCACCCTGCCGACATGCGTGCCCACCCGTGCCAGAACCGCGTGCGCGGCCGCGTCGCCGGACTCCAGCGCGCTCACCAGTTCCGGCAGGTCCGCTGCCGCGGTTCCCGCGGTGCGGCAGGCGTCGAGTACGGCCCCGATCGACGCCACTGTGTCCAGGCATCCGATCGCACCGCACTCGCAGGGCGCGCCGCCCGGGTCCACGGTGATGTGGCCGAACATCCCGGAGCGGCCGTGAGCGCCGCGGTGCAGTGTGCCGGCCATCACGAGTCCGCCGCCGACGCCGTGCGACAACCGCAGGTACAGCACGTTCTGTTCACCCGCGGCGGCACCCCAGATCGTCTCGGCCAGGGTGGCCAGCCGGGTGTTGTTGTCGATCAGTGCCGGTGCGCCGAAGCGTTCGCGCACGCGTGCCGCCACGAAGTCGTGCCGAGGCGCCCACAGCGGGCCCTGCCCCGGCGTGCCGACCGGTCCGACCACCCCGACGCCGATGCCGTTCAGGGCGCCCGGTCGCAGCGTCCCGTGCGTCAGCTTGTCCGCCAGTCGCCACGCAAGGTCGATGCGGGTCTGCCACGGGGTGTCGGGGTCGTGCGGTTCGCCGGTGGTGCCGACGATCTCGTGCGCCGCGTTCATCGCGGCCACCCGCACCGCCCGTCGCGCGAACTCGATGCCGAGCAGCCGGCCGGCCCCGGGGTTCACGGTCAGTACCTCCGCCGGGCGGCCCCGCTTGCGCCGGGCCGCCTCCGGAACCGAGGCGAGGACGCTGCCGTTGTCCATCAGCGCCCCGACGGCGTCGTAGAGCGTGGTGCGGGACAGGCCGCTCAGGGTCCGTAAGTCCCCCCGAGTGAGCGGACCGTGCTCGCGCAGCAGGCTCAGTACCAGGGCCTCGTGCGCGCTGGAGGCCCGTGTCGTCGTCTCAGTCAGCATGGCGGAAGGCGCCCCCTCTTTGAGCACAACTGTTGCGTGGGGGGACGGAGATCAGTCGTCCGTCCCCCATGGCGCAAGAAGCTAGAGGGCGTCTTTGTGGGAATTCTGTGGAGCCACTCAGAGGGAGGACACCTGGGCGTATGCGGGGTTGCCGCGCGCCGGAGGGAGCTGACGCCGCCCGGGTCAGGGTTGAGGCGTGACGTGCACCTGCACGGTCAGCGTGCCGCTGTTGTCCTGGGAGCAGGCACCGGAGGCGTCGTTCATGCCCAGTTGCAGGCGGGCGTCGCCGGTCGCCCGGAAAGTCAGCTTCCGCCCGACGATGTGCATCGGGAAGTCCTGCTCACCCACGAGTCGGGCCAGCAAGGAGCCGAACGGAGCCCCGACTTTGACCTTGCAGGCCTTCGTTCCCTCCGGCAGCTGGTTGGTTTTCGGGTCGTAACCGGCCGGCCCGGTCATGGGCAGCTTTCGGGAGTTGGCCGTCCATTCTCCGGACACGAACTGGACGGTAATCCGGTCGCCCTGCAGAACGGACACGCCGGTGACCGGCTGCCAACCGGCCGTCGACTCGACGACCTGACGGGCCGTCCCCGTTTTCGGAGTGTTCGGAGTTTTCGGATCATCCTTGAGCGGCAGCGTTCCGGTGAGGAAGAGACCGCCCGCAACGCCCGCCGCCAGTACGGCCGTTCCGGCCAGCCCCCATCGCTGCCGGTTCGGCCACGCCGAGCGGGATGCCTGCGCCTGCGGCTGCGGGAGTCCGAGCGGCGTGGTGTGGCACCTCGGCGGCACGGTCTCCGCGGCCGGGACGCGCCATTTCGGGTTGGCGGCCATCGTGTTCGCGTCGGCCATCGGGACCGCAGGCCGGAGCGTGAGTACGGTCGCCGGCGGCAGGAACTCGACGTCCGGCTCGCCGGCCACGACGCCTCGCAGCGCGGAACGCACGGCTGCCGTCGAAGGACGCTCGGCCGGGGACTTGCGCAGCAGCGCTTCGACGACCGGGCGCAGCGGCCCGAGCCGCTCCGACAGGCTGGGTTCCTCGTACGCCACGGCGTGCATCGTCGCGGGTGCTCCTGGCCTGCGGAAGGGGGACTCACCGCAGCACACCGTGGCGAGTGTGGCGCCCAGTGACCACAGGTCGGAGGCCGGTCCGACCTCTGTTTCCCTCACGCGCTCCGGCGCCATGAACTCGACGGAGCCGACCACTTGACCGGTGCTCGTCAGGAACTCGCCGTCGTCCAGGGCCGCGATCCCGAAGTCGGTGAGGACGGCGCTGCCGTCACGGCGCAGCAGCACGTTGGCGGGCTTGATGTCCCGGTGCAGAGTCCCGACCGCGTGGACGGCGTCCAGCGCGTCGATCAGTTGCAGGCCGACGGCGGCGGTCTGCTGCGGTGTGAGCGGTCCGGTCTCGGCCGTCCGATTCGCCAGTGAGGACCCTTCGACGAGTTCCATGACGATCCACAGCCGGTCCTCGGACTCGACCAGGTCGTGGACTCCCACCACATGGGGATGCGGCACCCGGGCGACCGCGCGGGCCTCGCGGATGGCACGCCGTACCCGTACGCGGTGGTCCTCGTCGCCGTCGGTGAGGACGTGCAGTTCCTTGGCGGCGACCGGCCGGTCCAGCAGTTGGTCGTGGGCGCGCCAGACCGTGCCCATGCCGCCTCTGCCGAGGACGTCGTGAAGCAGATACCGTCCGGCGATCAGCCGTTCCGAACGCGTGGTCACCTGGTCACCATCTCCGGATATCACGCGCTCTCACGTTCCCTTTGGGAGCGGTGTCCGCCGGAGCGCTCCAGCCGCCCGCGGAGCAATCCGCGCGCTTGTCCGCCGAGGTTGATGCTGGGATCTGCCGGTTGCGACGCCGGTCTGCCCGGTGGGGCGCCCGCTGTATCTCCCCGAACTCGCGGGCCGCGGACCGGAGACGACGCCGACGCGGTCCACGGCCCCCCGGGTGTTGCTCCGCAACGGCCTGGTCCTCACCCAGGATGCCGATCTTGTCTTAGCTGGAATGGGAGCTTCCTTTGCTGGGGTCGTCCGGGCCAAGCGCTACGTGCGGATGGTGTGACACGGCCGGCGTCCCGCCGCTCGATCCCGAATTGCGGTCACTGGTTCGACCCACTCGGCACTCGTTTGCCGTGCCGTGAGCCTTTGCCAGACGCTAGAACCATGAGGAGAGCGGCAGCAAGGTCCGAAGGGGAGGATTAAATGCCCTGTCGCGCGGATTAATTCGAGGATCACCGGGCCGACCTCCGCCCCGAACATCACCGCGACCCGGCTCCATGCCTTCGGCTCGAGTCAGCCGGCGCACCACGCGGTGGCGCAGGTGGACGACTCTCGATCCGAACGTGCGGGTCTCGACGAGTTCGAGATCCACCCGGCGCTCGCGCCGGGGAAAGAAAGAACGAGATGCCACCGCCGACCAGCACCGGGTAAGCCCTCAGGGCTTCGTCAAAGTTGAGCCTTGCGCTTTTTGTTCGCGTCTCTCTCGGGAGGTCGGGCTCCTGCTGTTCATCTCCGGGGCGTCCATTCGTTCGCGAGGAGGCCGAGGATGGCTTCGTCTGCGTATGCGCCGTACACCCATGCGGAGAGCCGCAGTGTTCCCTCGCGTGTGAACCCGACTCTTACGGCGAATCCGTACTCGCACAGCGTGTGCAGGACATCGACGCTGAGCCCGCGGCCGCGGAATGCGGGGCGCAGGGCGACCCGATGTGAGCCGTCCGGTTGTGTCGATGCCCCAGAGCAGGGCCTCGCCGGCCAGCTGTCAGCGGCATAGGTCGCTGCCATCTGGACCTTGAAATCGCGGAGGGCTCAGACCCTGCTGCGGCCCTGGAGCGGCTTCGGTCAGTGCTGTCCGAGCTGGGCGTCGCGGACTGTGCAACCTGGAACGTCAGTGAGTCGCACGGCGAGTCGGAGGAGACCGTCGGCCGGGCGCTGAAGGGACGACGGGCCGACGTCGTGCTCGCGACCAAGGCCCGGAACCCGATGAGCGACGAGCCGAACCACCAGGGCGCGTCGCGGCGCTGGCTGGTGCGCGCGCTGGAGGACTCGCTGCGCCGCCTCGACACCGACTACGTGGACATCTACCAGATCCACCGCCCGGACCCCGACACGGACAACGAGGAGACCCTCGCGGCCCTCACCGATCTGCAGCGGGCCGGAAAGATCCGCGCCTTCGGCACGTCGGCCCTGCCGGCCTCCGACATCGTCCGGGCGCACTGGGTCGCCGAGCGGCGCGGGCTGGCCAGGCCGCGCACCGAGCAGCCGGTCTACTCGATCCTGAACCGGGGCATCGAGCGCGAGGTGCTCCCGGCGGCACAGGAGTTCGGCATGGGCACCCTGGTCTGGTCGCCCCTCGGCGGCGGTCTGCTGACGGGGCGGTACCGCAAGGGCCAGGAGGCCGCGACGACTCGCCTCCTGCCCAGCACGTCATGAGCCTCAAGGGCGTCACCGACCCCGAGGACTACTTCGCCCAGCTGCCCTGGGGCCGGCCCCTGGCACTGGACGAGGTCGCCGGCGCCTGCATCGAGCTGGCTACCGCCGCGCACTGGTCGTATATCACCGGCCAGATTCATCCCCTGGGAGCAGTGCGCTGATGGTCGACGCCACCCGCGCCCGCCAGCTGAGCATCGTGCACATGCCCCGTAGCCGTACCAATGTGCCCGCCCCGGAGATCGCGGCCAGGTTCGGCGTCACCGAGCGCACTGTCTACCGCGACATGGCCGCCCTCACCGCCGCCGGCATCCCCGTTCAGGCCACCCCTGGCAAAACCGGTGGCTACCGTCTGGCCGCGGACACCGCGCTCGACCCGCTCACCATCGACTCCGACCATGCCCTGCGGCTGTACGTCAGCGCCGGATCCACTTGTGGGCTGTGGGACGGGAGGTGCCCATCTCTGCTGCGACGTGGGCGACGGGACGGCCGGAGCGGACACGTTCGACGAGCAGCCGCCTGCCGTGAACGGTCAGCCGGGCATTACGGTGGGACACGAAGGCCTCCGTGCGGTGAAGATGTCCCCAAAAAAGATCAAGGGTCGGTTTCGGAATCCTCCGAAACCGACCCTGACCTGCGACTCTCACGAGTCGGGACGACAGGATTTGAACCTGCGACCCCTTGACCCCCAGTCAAGTGCGCTACCAAGCTGCGCCACGTCCCGTCGCGTTCCCACCCGGGGTGTCCCGTGTGATCACGCAGGTCAACCCTACCGCACCTGTGCGGGTGCCCGTGTCGTCCCCGTCGTGGCGAGGGCCGGTGAGCGGGGCGCCGATGGAGCCGCCGATGGTGCGGATGCCGGCGTTCATGCCGGTCGCGGCGCCGGTCTGCTCGGGTGGGACGCCGCCGCTGATCCCGCCCTCGGCAGGAGCCGCCTACTTGATCAGCGCGTTCGCCACCACCACGAACACCCCGAGCAGCGCGTCCCCCAGCCCGATGACCACGGCCATCGGCCACCGCCGCGCCGACCAGCGGGCGGTGAGGATGCCGAGCACGAACAGGATCGCCGTGTTGAGGGCGAACGCCGCGTGCTCGATGCCCTTCGCGGGAAACCACCCCAGCCGCGCGCCCCCCAGCAGGAGGACCGTGGGCAGTACGGCCGTGACCAGCGGCCACTCGTCCCGCATGGCGCGCAGCGCGTCCCACCGGCTGTGCGGGCGGCGCTCGGCGATGTAGTGGGCGTAGCCGTGGGCGAGGGCCGAGGCGATCGCGGTCACCAGCACCCAGGCCGCGTCGTAGCCGCGGACCTTGGCGGACGTGTGTCCGTACTGGGTGAGCGCCGCCACCATCGAGCTGGCGAGGACGGCGCCGTACACCCCGCCGAACAGCACCGCCTCGCGGGTGCCGTGTTGCCGCGGAGGTGCCGTGCCGACCGCCGTGGAGTCAGCCATGTCTTCCACGATCACCCGTGCCGCGCCGGCCCGCCAGTCCGCGCGGACCGACGAAGTGTCCTCCCGCCAGCCCCGATGCCCCACACACTGTCGGGCGCGAGGCGCGCCGGGCACTGGTTAGGGTCGCCGCATGACGCACAGCTTCGCGCTCCACATCCCCGACGCCGCGCTCGAACCCGAGCCCCTCGACCCGGAGCAGATCGTCTCCGGGAACCCGGAGGTCACCGGGAAGGTGGTCTGGGAGTCGCCGGACGGCCGGCAGATCCGCGGCATCTGGCAGATCACACCGGGCGTGGTCACCGACACGGAGGCGGACGAACTGTTCGTGGTGATCAGCGGTTCGGCGACGATCGAGGTCGCGGACGGGCCGACGCTACGGGTGGGAGCGGGCGACATGGCGGTGCTGCGCGCGGGCGACCGTACGACGTGGACGGTGCACGAGACGCTGCGCAAGGCGTACGCCATCACCCTCTGAGTGCGCCGGGAGGCGGCGCCGTCGTCCCCCGGACCTCCAGCGTCGGTACGGCGAGGTGGACGCGTCCCTCGCCGTCCGGCCGCTCGAACCGGTCGAGCAGGCAGCGGGCGGCACGCCGCCCGATCTCGTACGGGGCGGTGTCGACCGTGGTCAGCCAGACGTGCCGCAGCCGGGAGATGCTGGTGTTGTCGTAGCCGGCCACGGAGAGGTCGCGGGGCACCCTGAGGCCCAGCTCCCCGGCCGCCGACAGGGCCCCCACCGAGGCCATGTCGTTGACGGCGAAGAGCGCCGTCGGCCGCTCCGGGCGGCTGAGCAGGCGCACGGTCCCCCGGTAGCCGCCCTCCTCGGTCAGGTCGCCCGGCTCGACGACCGGTTCGGCGCCGTGGGCCCGCATCGCCGCCTCGAAGCCCTGCCTGCGCAGTGCGCCGACCGCGCCGTGACCCGCGAGATGGGCGATCCTGCGGTGGCCGAGGCCGAGGAGGTGCTCGGTGGCGAGCCGGGCCCCGCGCTCGTCGTCCCCGGCGACGACGTCCACCCCCTCGGGCCGGGGCTCACGGGCACCCGCCGCGACCACCGGCATCCGCCGCGCGAGCGCGCCGAGACCGCCCGCGTCGGGGACCGTGCCGACGATCACCAGCCCGTCCACGCCGAGGTCCAGGAACGGTTCGGCCAGGTCGTGCCCCATCCGCCGGTTCAGCCGGGCGTCGGCGAGCAGCATGTGCAGACCGGCGGCGTGCAGCGGGGAGTTGAGACCGTCGAGGAGGTCGACGAACCAGGGGTTGCGCAGGTCGTCCAGGAGGACGCCGACCGTGCGGGTGCGCTGTTCGCTCAGGCTGCGGGCAGCCGCGTTGGGCCGGTAACCCAGCTCGCGCACCGCGCGCAGCACGGCCTCCCGCTTCCCGGGGCTCACCGGTCCCGAGCCGCGCAGCACCAGCGAGACCAGCGACTTGGACACTCCGGCCCGCTCGGCCACGTCACGGATCGTCGGCGGTCTCATGGCATGGACCGTTCCATGCGGCGTGCCGCCCTGTCAAAGGGTTGACACCCCGGTCATGTCCGCACAAAGGTGGCCCGAGAACGATGTGGACCGGTCCAAACGACCCGTGAAGGGGCTGTCATGGTGGATGAGCTGGGTGTCGCCGTCGTCGGGTTCGGCTGGATGGGCCGGGTGCACACCCAGGCGTACGCCCGTCTCCCGCACCACTATCCGCGGCTTCCGCTGCGGCCCCGGCTGATCACGGTCGCCGAGGAGGTGCCGGGGCGGGCCGAGGAGGCCGCCGAGCGGTTCGGGTTCGCCACCTCGACCCGCGACTGGCGCGAGGTGGCCGCCGACCCGCGGGTGCGGGCCGTCAGCATCACCGCCCCCAACTTCCTGCACCGGGAGATCGGGGTGGCGATGGCCGAGGCGGGCAAGCACATCTGGATCGAGAAGCCGGTCGGGCTGAGTGCCGACGACGCCCGCGCGGTGGCCGACGCGGTCACCAGGGCCGGCGTGCAGGGAGCGGTCGGCTTCAACTACCGCAACGCGCCCGCCGTCGAGGCCGCCCGCGATCTCATCGCCTCCGGCGAGATCGGCAAGGTCACCCACGTCCGCATCCGGCTGTTCAGCGACTACGCGGCCCATCCGGACGGCGCCCTGACCTGGCGGTACGAGCGGGCGCGCGGCGGCAGCGGGGTGCTCGGCGACCTGGCCTCGCACGGCGCCGACCTGGCCCGCTTCCTGCTCGGCGACATCGCCTCACTCACCGCCGACACCGCGATCTTCCTCCCCGAGCGCGCCCGGCCGGCCGGTGCCACCGCCGGCCACGCCCTCGCCTCGGGCGGCGCACCCGGGCCGGTCGAGAACGAGGACTATGTCCACTGCCTGCTCCGCTTCGCCTCCGGCGCGCGCGGGGTCCTGGAGGCGTGCCGGGTCTCGGTGGGCGAGCAGAACAACTACGGCTTCGAGGTGCACGGCACGGAGGGGGCGGTGTTCTGGGACTTCCGCCGGATGAACGAGCTGGCCGTGAGCCGGGGGGAGACGTACCAGGACCAGCCGGTGAGCACGGTGTACGTCGGGCCGGGGGCCGGGGAGTTCTCGGCGTTCCAGCCGGGGGCGGGCAATGCGATGGGGTACGACGATCTGAAGGTGATCGAGGCGTGTCGGTTCGTGCGGTCCGTGGCCGAGGGCACGCCGTACGGCGCCACGCTCGCGGACGCGGTTCGCTGCGCGGCCTTGCTGGACGCGATGGCGCTGTCCGCTCAGGAAAGGGCATGGGTGGAGGTCGGGTCGGGGTGAGCTCGCGGCTCGGGGCGCCACGACGTGCCGTCATGCGTCGGCCGCGCCGTCACGGTTGATCGCGCAGTTCCCCGCGCCCCTCGGGGGCACGCCGTCCCTGCCCAATTCGTTCACCCCCGCCACCAGCGCCTCGACCACCGGAACCGGCGGGATGTCCGTGCCGTTGGTGGTGCGGGCCAGCAGGGGCAGTTCCACCTGGACTCCCCCCAGACGGGTCAGGTTGACCGGGTTCCCGGGGTGGATGCCGCGCAGGCCGGAGGGGATCGCCGCCAGGTCGGTGACGGCCGGGAAGTGCGGGGCATGGGCGGTGAGCGCCTCGGCCAGGACGTGGGCCGCGTCCCGGTGACGTCCGCCGAGGAAGACGGAGTGCGGTGCGTGGGGGCGCATATGGCCGTGCAGGGAGACCGTGAGGCAGACCCGCTCGAGGAACTCGCGCAGCAGCGCACTGCGGCCGGCCGCCATGCGCGGGGACGGGACGTGCACGGGACGCCGTACCCCCGGCTGGGTGAAGACCAGGCTGGTGGCGCCGCAGCGACGGGCCACCGTCCCGGCGAGCTGGGCCGTGCCCCCTTCGTTGCTGCCGTGCAGGGCGAGCAGCCCGATGCCGCCGCGGCCCGGTACGAGGGTCGCGACCATCGGGACGCCCTCGATCTCCACCTCTTCGGTGCGTGTCATCGCTCCCCCTCAGCCGTCCGTCGGCGCGGGCATGTTGTAGGGCGTGACGACCTGGATCGCCGACGGGAGCAGCGGGCCGGCGGGCGGCAGGGCTCCGTGGTGGCGCATGACCTCGTGACAGGCCTCGCGCAGATCGTGCCGCAGGTCGTGGTGGAGCACGGCGGACAGCCGGTGCTCGCGCAGCAGCCGGGTGTTGTCGCGGTCGAGGTCGTGGGCGATGAACACCGCGCACTCCCGGCCGAGGTCGGCGAAGGCGCGCAGGGTCGCGTTGTTGCCGCCGCCGATGGAGTACACGGCCCGGATCTCCGGGTCCCGTTCCAGTGCGGCGCGGACCAGGTCGTACTGGGTGGCGTCCAGGCCCTGGCCCTCGGCGATCTCCACCAGGGCGCGCTGCGGGTGCCGGGCCCGCATGACGCTCCTGAAGCCCATCTCGCGCTCCTCCTCGTTGCGGAAGAAGCCGCTGCTGAGGCTGGTGAGGACGTTGCCGGGCCGGTCGCCGAGCCACTGGCCCGTCAGATAGGCGGCGGTGGCGCCGGCGGCCCGGTTGTCGCTGCCGACGTAGCCGAGCCGGCCGCTGGCGGGCAGGTCGGTGACCAGGGTGACGACCGGGATCCCGGCCGCGGTGAGCCGGCCCACGGCGGCGGTGACCTCGGGGACGTCCGGGGCCTTGAGGATCACGCCCTGGGAGCCGCGCCGGGCGATCCGGTCCAGCGTCGCGACCTGCTCGGCGACCGGCCCGGTCTCGCGGAAGTGGAAGCGGGAGCGGACCACCGCCGGGTGCAGGGAGGGCAGTTCGGCCTCCAGGGCGGCGCGTACGGCGGTACTGAACCGCTCGGGGGCCTGCACCACGATGTCGACCATGAAGGTACGGCCGACCAGCCGCACCTGGGTGCGCTGCCGGTCGAGGTCGGCGATGGCCCGGCGCACCTCCCGCGCGGTGCTCTCGCGCACCCCTCCCCTGCCGTTCAGCACCCGGTCCACGGTGGCCTCGCTGAGGCCCGCCTGACGTGCGATCTCCCGGAGGGGGAACGGATGGCCCATGGTCCGGCTCCTTGAGGGGTTTTTGATGGCTTCCTGCTGGTTGTTCGAGGGCTTTGTACTGACAAGAATGACAGGGCTGCGCCGCTCCTGTGACCGAAAGAGGGACACCGATGTCCGTCGCCGCCGCATCCACCCGCGTCTGGCTGTCCGAGCAGGACTGCGACCTCGAGGCCTTCCGCGCCCTCGTCGACCGGTCGACGGATCTCGCGCACCATCCGCACGCCGCCGCGGTGACGGACAACGTTCCGGTGTACGAGGGTGAGCGGCTGCGCGGGGCCGGGGACCGGCGGGCCTTGGCGGCGGAGCTGGTGCGCGCGCTGTCCGAGGGGCCCGGGGTCGTGGTCGTCCGGGGTGCGTTCCCCGACCCCGGCGTCGTCGACCGGGTTACGGCGGTGTTCGAGGCGCTGATCGCCGAACAGCGGGCCTGCGGGGCCACGGCCGGCGACCACTTCGCCCGCCCGGGCGCCAACGACCGGGTGTGGAACGCGCTGGAGAAGACGGCCCTGTACGACCCGGAGGCGTTCGCCGACTACTACGCGAACGACGTCCTGGCGCTGGTCTCCGCGGCCTGGCTGGGCCCCGGCTACCAGATGACCTCGCAGGTCAACGTGGTGAACCCGGGCGGCGCCGGACAGAGTCCGCACCGGGACTACCCCCTCGGCTTCCTGAGCGACGCGGCCGCGGCCGCCTACCCGGCCCAGGTGCACCGGCTCTCCCCCGTGCTCACGCTGCAGGGCGCGGTCGCCCACTGCGACATGCCCGTGGAGTCGGGACCGACGCTCTACCTGCCGTACTCGCAGTTGTACGAGCCGGGCTATCTGGCGTGGCGGCGGCCGGAGTTCCGGGCGTACTTCGAGGCGTACCACGTACAGCTCCCGCTCGCCAAGGGTGACGCGGCGTTCTTCAACCCGGCGCTCTTCCACGCCGCCGGCACCAACCGCACGGCGGATGTGCGGCGCATGGCCAATCTGCTCCAGGTGTCCTCCGCCTTCGGGCGCGCGATGGAGACGGTGGACCGTGAGGCCGTGGCAGGCGCGGTGTTCCCGGTGCTGCTGCGGCGCGCGGCCGAGGGCGCCGGCCGGCCATGGCTGGAGAACCTGATCGCGGCGAGCGCCGACGGCTACCCGTTCCCGACCAACCTCGACAGCGACCCGCCGGTCGACGGTCTGGCCCCGCCGGCGCAGGCGGACGTGCTGCGGCGGGCGGTGCGCGAGGAATGGACCCCGCAGCGGCTCCGTGCGGAGCTACGTGCCGGTACGCAACGGCGAGAGAGCTGAGGAGGGTCGGGTTCCGGTCATGGGTCTTCGCGACGGACTTCTTCGGGAAAAGATCGTGCTGGTCAACGGCGGCAGTCAGGGGGTGGGTGCCGCGATCGCGCGGGCGGCCGTACGGGAGGGCGCCGCCGTGGCGGTCACCGGCCGCCGTACGCAGCCGGGTGAGGCACTGGTGGCCGAGCTGGCGGGGGCCGGGGGCGAGGCGATGTTCGTACGGGCCGATCTGGCGGACGCCGATCAGGCCGGGGCGGCGGTCGCCGAGGTGGTGGACGGCTTCGGCCGGATCGACTGTCTGGTGAACTCGGCGGGGCTGACCTCCCGGGGCACCCTGCTGGACACGACGCCGGAGCTGTTCGACGCGCACATCGCGATCAACCTCAAGGGGCCGTTCTTCGCCATGCAGGCGGCGGTGGCCGACATGGTGGCCCGCAAGGCGCCCGGCACGATCGTCAACATCATCACCTCGTCGGCGCACGGCGGCCAGCCGTTCCTGGCGCCCTACGTCGCCGCCAAGGCCGGCCTGATGGGCCTGACCCGCAACGCGGCACACGCCCACCGCTGGGACCGGATCCGGATCAACGGCCTGAACATCGGCTGGACCGCGACCGAGGGCGAGGACGCCACCCAGCGCGCCTTCCACGGTGCCGGCGACGGCTGGCGGGAGCAGGCCGCGGCGAAGCTGCCGATGGGCAAGCTGGGCCAACCGGACGAGATCGCCGACTTCGTGGTGTTCCTGCTGTCCGACCGGTCCGGCGTGGTCACCGGGTCGGTGATCGACTGGGACCAGAACGTTCTCGGCGGCCTCGACTGAACCTCTCTGTCCGCTCGTCCCCGTAAGAACTGCAAGGAGCCTCATCCTCATGCGCATCGGAATCCTCGGCCTCGGCCGCATCGGCGCGTTCCACGCCGAGACCCTCTCCGCACTGGCCGCCGTCGAGTCGCTCGTCGTCGCCGATCCGTTCGCGGACGCCGCCAAGGCCGCCGCCGAGCGGTTCGGCGCCGAGGTGGCGGACTCCCCGGAGGCCCTGCTGGCGGCCGGGGTGGACGGCCTGGTCGTCGCGGCGGCCACCGACGCCCACCCCGCGCTGATCCGGGCGGGGGTCGAGGCCGGCGTCCCGGTCTTCTGCGAGAAGCCGGTCGCCCGCACCATGGCGGAGGGCGTGGCGGTGCTGAACGCCGTCCGGAACAGCGGCGTGCCGATCCAGATCGGGTACAACCGGCGCTTCGACGCCGGCTTCACCGCCGCGCGGACCGCCGTCCGGTCGGGCGAGCTGGGCAGGCTGCACACGGTCCGCTCCACGACCCTGGACCCGGCGCCGCCCCCCGCCGCCTACATCGCCGCGTCCGGGGGTATCTTCCGGGACTGTTCCGTGCACGACTTCGACATCATCCGCTGGGTGACGGGCCGTGAGGTCACCGAGGTGTACGCGGTCGGCGGCAACCGTGGCGCCGACTACATCAAGGCGGCGGGCGACGCCGACACCACCGGCGCGGTCCTCACCCTGGACGACGGCACCCTCGCGGTGGTCTCCAACTCCCGCCACAACCCCCGGGGTTATGACGTCCGCATGGAACTGCACGGCTTCACGGACTCGATCGCGGTCGGCCTCGACGACAAGCTCCCGCTGCGCTCGGTCGAGCCCGGCGTGACCTTCCCGGCCGGCACCCCGCACGACTTCTTCATGGACCGCTTCGCGGACGCCTACCGTGCCGAACTCAGCGCGTTCACCGAGGTCGTGGCCGGCACCCGCCCCTCCCCCTGCACCGTCGAGGACGCCCTGGAGGCGGGCTGGATCGCCGAGGCCTGCACCCTGTCCCTGCGCGAGCACCGGCCGGTGACGCTCGCGGAGGTCCGGCAGGCGTGAACCGACGGATGCGGCGCCGGGCCGGGGCCCGGCGCCGCATCCGTGTCTCAGCCGCAGTACCGGATCAGCCACTCGTCGGGGTTGTAGGTGTCCCGTGCCGGGTCCGGCACGGTGGCCGGCTGGGTCTCGGTCGTGTCCTCGGGGCGTATCCGCTCGGGCAGCGAGCCGAAGCGTTCGTGGCGCAGAGCTGCCACGTCGGTGGTGTCACCGGGCGTCCTGCGGGGTTCCGTGCGGTGTGTCATCTCGTCCTCCCGTCTGCGCGGGCGTCCCCCGTCGTCCTGCTGAACGCCCGCGTGCCCCCGGTTGGTTCCCGATCGGACGATGGCCGAATCCGTTGCCCTCACGCAGGAACCGGGCCCCCGCGGAGGGGACCCGGCTCCGAGGAGTCCGCTCAGGCCCCGCAGGAGCGCAGGAACCGGCGGGTGCGGACCGCGATCGGGAGGGGCTTGTCCGGCTCGCACGGGTACATGTCCTGCTCGACGATCGCGAACAGCTCCACACCCAGCTTCTGCGCCGCTTCCAGGACGGGCGCCAGCTCGGGCACACCGGAGGGCGGTTCGCACATCACGCCCCGCTGCACCGCCGGCCCGAACGGCACCCCGCCCGCGACGACGTCCGCGAGGACGTCCGGGTCGACCTGCTTGAGGTGCAGGTAGCCGATGCGTTCGCCGTAGGTCTCGATGAGCTTGACGCTGTCCCCGCCGCAGTAGGCGTAGTGCCCGGTGTCCAGACAGAGGTTGACGAGCCCGGAGTCGGTGGAGTCCAGGAAGCGTTCGACGTGCTCCTCGGTGTCGATGTGGGTGTCGGCGTGCGGGTGGACCACGATGTCCAGGCCGTAGGTGTCCTTGACCTCGTGACCGAGCCGCTCCATGCCCTTGGTGAGGTGCGCCCACTGCTCGGCGGTCAGCTCCGGCGGCTCCAGGATCTCGGCGGTCTTGTCGTCCCGCCAGAAGGACGGGATGACCACCAGGTGCCGCGCGCCCATCGCCCGGGTGAGCGCGGCGACCTGGCCGACGTGCGCCCAGGTGTCCTCCCACACGGACGGGCCGCGGTGCAGGCCGGTGAAGACGGTGCCCGCCGAGACCTTCAGGTTCCGCCGGGCCACCTCGTCCCGCAGGCGCGCCGGGTCGGTGGGGAGGTAGCCGTAGGGGCCGAGTTCGATCCAGTCGTAGCCGGCCTCGCACACCTCGTCGAGGAAGCGTTCCCAGGGCACCTGCCGCGGGTCGTCGGGGAACCAGACGCCCCAGGAGTCGGGGGCCGAGCCGACCCGGATCCGGTCCAGCGGGGTGGGGATGGCCATGGTCAGGGGGTTCCTTCCGGGGCGGGCGCGACGGGTGCGGTCAGGTCGCTCTCTTCGGGGAGTTCCTCGGTGTCGACGCCGCGCACCTGGGCGAGTTCGTGTTTGAGGGCGGCGAGTTCGGCGCCGCCGGCCATGTGGTTGGTCAGTTCTTCCAGGCTGACTTCGCTGCGGCCGGCGGAGAGTTCCAGGGTGCCGAGGCGCAGGACGCTGAAGTGGTCGCCGACCATGTAGGCGTGGTGGGGGTTGTGGGTGATGAAGATGACGCCGAGGCCGCGGTCGCGGGCGGCGGCGATGTACTTCAGCACCACGCCGGACTGCTTGACGCCGAGGGCGGCCGTCGGCTCGTCCAGGATGAGGACGCGGGCGCCGAAGTAGACGGCGCGGGCGATGGCGACGCACTGGCGCTGGCCGCCGGAGAGGGTGCCGATGGGCTGTTCCAGGTCGTCCAGGACGATGCCCATGTTCCGCAGTTCCTGGTCCGCGGTCTCCTTCATGCGGGCGATGTCCAGGCGGCGGACGGGCCAGGGACCCTTGGTCATCTCGGAGCCGAGGAAGAAGTTCCGCCACACGGGCATCAGCGGCACGGTGGCGAGGTCCTGGTAGACGGTGGCGATGCCCTTGTCGAGGGCCTCGCGCGGGCTGGAGAAGCGCACCGGGGTGCCGTCGACGAGGAAGTCGCCCTCGGTGTGCTGGTGCAGCCCGGAGATGATCTTGATGAGGGTGGACTTGCCCGCGCCGTTGTCACCGAGGACGCAGGTCACCTTGCCCGGGTGGACGGTGAGGTCGACGCCGTGCAGGGCGCGGACGTTGCCGTAGGACTTGCCCGCCCCGCGCAGCTCGACGAGGGGGCCGTCCCCGGCGGGCGGCGTGTCCTGGAGAACGGCACCGTGGGTCTTGTGGTCGGTCATCGCTTTACCTCCGGGTCGCCGTGCGCTGGACCCACAGATTGATCAGGACGGCGCCCAGCAGCATCACGCCGAGGAAGGCCTTGAACCAGTCGGGGTTCCAGCCGGCGTAGACGATGCCCTGGTTGACCATGCCGAACATGAACGCTCCGAAGACCGGGCCGATCGCGGAGCCGTAGCCGCCGGTGAGCAGACAGCCGCCGATCACCGCCGCGGCGATGTAGATCAGCTCGTTGCTCACGCCTTCGCCGGACTGCACGGTGTTGAAGGAGAACAGGTTGTGCATGCCGACGAACCAGGCCCCGAGACCGACCAGCATGAACAGCGTGATCTTGGTGAAGTTCACCGGCACGCCGACGGCCCGTGCGCTGTCCTTGTTCCCGCCGACCGCGAAGATCCAGTTGCCGTACTTGGTGCGCAGCAGCACCCAGGTGGCCAGGGCGGCGAAGACCAGCCACCACACGATCGTGATCTTCACCTGCACCCCGCCCACGTCGAAGGACGAGGCGAAGATCTTCTTCGCCTGGGTGAAGCCGTCCATGTCGCTGATGTCGTCGGTGGCGACGTTGCCGGTGACCCATTTCGTCACGGCCAGGTTCACACCCTGCAGGATCAGGAAGGTGCCGAGTGTGATGAGGAAGCTCGGCAGCCCGGTTCTGACCACCATCCAGCCGTTGAACGCGCCGATGGCCAGGGACACGACCAGGGCGACGATCACGCCGGTCCACACGTTCAGCGTCAGCTGGTAGCTGAGCATGCTGGCGGTCAGCGCCGAGGAGATGACCGCGACGCCGGAGGAGAGGTCGAACTCGCCGCCGATCATCAGCAGGGCGACCGGCAGGGCCATGATCCCGATCGTCGAGGACTGGTAGAGGATCGTGGCCATGGAGCTGCCCTGGCGGACCGCGGGCGCGGCGATCAGGAAGAAGACCAGTACGGCGGCGGCGCCGAGGAAGACGCCCACTTCGGGCCGGGCCAGCAGCCGCAGGGCCAGCGGGCGGCGGACCGTACGGCCGTCGGTCTGCTTCGGACCGGATCCCGACGGCGTGGTCACCGCCGGCTCAGCCTGCTGGGCCATGCTCATCACCGGGTCCCCTTCGCGGCGAACTCGGCGACCTTGTCGACATTGGACTTGTCGACGAAGGCCGGGCCGGTCAGGACCGGCTGGACTCCGCCGCCGCTGTAGTTGCCGTTGTTCTTGTAGAGCCACAGCGCGTCGACCGCGAGGTAGCCCTGCAGATAGGGCTGCTGGTCGACGGCGAACTCGATCGAGCCGTTCTGGACGGCCTTCACCAGGTCCTTGTTCAGGTCGAAGGTGGCCACCTTCGCCTTGCTGCCCGCGTCGCCCACCGCCTGCACGGCGGTCAGGGCGAAGGGGGCTCCGAGGGTGACGACCGTGTC
Organism: Streptomyces sp. NPDC001135; assembly: GCF_053598395.1. Taxonomy (NCBI): domain Bacteria; kingdom Bacillati; phylum Actinomycetota; class Actinomycetes; order Kitasatosporales; family Streptomycetaceae; genus Streptomyces; species Streptomyces sp. NPDC001135. The sequence continues at coordinate 43,622 of NZ_JBSFKD010000040.1, forward strand.
GATGGAGTCGTCCTGCTTCAGCTTGGCCGTGATGGTCGACCTCACGGACGGCATGTCGGTGCCGTTCACGTACAGCGTCTCAGTGGTGCCCTTGAACGTCTTCCGCACGCCGTCGCAGCGCTGGGTGAGGCCGACGTTGCCCTGCTCCTGGACCACACAGACGATCTTCTTGGCACCGGTGGTGTTCAGTTTGTCGCCGAACGCCTCGCCCGCCACGCTCTCGTCCTGCCCGAAGAACTCCAGCATGCCGAGCTTCTTCCAGTCGCCCAGTCCGGAGTTCAGGCCCACCACCGGTATGCCGGCCTGCTCCGCCTTGCCGATGACGTTCTTCATCGCGTCCGGCTTGGCCAGGGTGACCGCGACGCCGTCGACGTGCTGGTCGATCGCGTTCTGCACCAGGTTCGCCTGGTTGCCGGCGTTGGGGTCGGCGGAGTAGACGAGCTTGACGTTGTCCTTGGCGGCGGCCGCCTCGGCGCCCTTGCGGACGGTGTCCCAGAAGGTGTCGCCGGGCGCCTGGTGCGTGACCAGTGCGACGGTCATGCGCGGGGTGTCGGCCCGGCCGGCCGAGGCGTTCTGCGCCGCCTCCTCGGCCTTCTTGCCGCCATGGGCGCTTGCGCAGCCGGCGAGGGTCAGGGCTGCCGCGGCGGCCACCGCCACGGCGGGGGCCAGTCTCCGGGAGCGGAGGGGAGAAGAGCGGTCCATCTTTCCTGCACCTCACTGTGCGTGCGACGGGGGAAGGGACGCTGTTGCGTTGGGACGCGATCCAAGTCCCTGGCGAGCCCGCTGTCAATACTTTGTTAAGACATCATTGCACGAGCAGGTCCGAATGTAAGTACAAATCACACCCTCATCCCCGGACCCGCACCCGCACCCGCACCCGCACCCGCACCCGCACCCGGGAGGCGTGAGCCCAGTACACCGCACCCCGCACCGAACGGCACCGGGTCACGTTTCAGGCAAGAGACACCCCAGCGCGATCCGGCCTATTGACTCATGAGCGGACATGGGGCTGTCATTACGCCCACGATGTTCGGTCGAGTTGGTTTCTGAGCGGTTTCGAAGACCTTTCGTTGATCAACTCATCCCCTTGACCGAGCCCTGTATTCCCTCAGGAGCCGCCATGCGCCTCTGCCCCTCCGGTCTTTCCGCCCCGGGTCCCAGCCGTCGGTCACTCCTGCGCACAGCAGGCGGTGCCGCCCTGCTCGCCGGGGCCGGGACACCCCTGCTGTCCGCCTGCTCGGGCAGCGGTTCCGCCGCCGACCCGAAGACCGTCACGCTCGGCTCCAACGCCTCGGACGCCGTGCCGAAGGCAGCGTTCGAAAGCGTCTACGCGGCCTTCAAGAAGCAGTCCGGCATCGCGGTCGACGTGAACACGAAGGACCACAACACCTTCCAGGAGCAGATCAACTCCTATCTGCAGGGCACCCCGGACGACGTGTTCAACTGGTTCGCCGGGTACCGCATGCAGTTCTTCGCGGCCAAGGGCCTGGCCTCGCCGGTCGACGACGTGTGGCAGAGGATCGGGGACAATTTCCCGGACGCGATGAAGAAGCTCAGCAAGGGCCAGGACGGCAAGTACTACTTCGTGCCGCTGACGACGTACCCCTGGGCGGTCTTCTACCGCAGGAGCGTCTTCACGCAGCACGGTTACAAGGTCCCCGCCACCTGGGACGAACTCGTCGCCCTGTGCAAGCAGATGAAGAAGGACGGACTGGTCCCGATCGCCTTCGGCGACAAGGACGCCTGGCCGGCGATGGGCACCTTCGACCAGATCAACTTCCGGCTCAACGGCTACGACTTCCACGTCCGGCTCATGGCGGGCAAGGCGTCCTGGACCGACGCCAGGGTGAAGGCCGTCTTCGACCACTGGGCGGAGATCCTCCCCTACCACCAGGACGGTTTCATGGGCCGCACCTGGCAGGACGCCGCGCAGACGCTGGTCGCGAAGAAGGCCGGCATGTACCTCCTCGGCTCCTTCGTGGCCCAGCAGTTCACCAACAAGGCCGACCTGGACGACCTGGACTTCTTCCCCTTCCCGGAGATCAACTCCGCGTACGGCCAGGAGACGGTCGAGGCACCGACCGACGGCTTCATGGTCAGCAGGTCCCCGAAGAACCACGCGGGTGTCGTGAAGCTGCTGGAGTACCTGGGCTCCCCGGCGGCCGAGGAGCTGTACCTCAAGGGCGACCCGAGCGTGGTGGCCGCCTCCGACAAGGCCAGCACGTCGTCGTACTCGGCGCTGCAGAAGAAGGCGTTCGAGATGATCGGCGGCGCCAAGAACCTCACCCAGTTCATGGACCGCGACTCCCGGCCCGACTTCACCTCCACCGTGATGCAGCCGGGTCTGCAGAAGTTCCTGCAGAACCCCAAGGGCGTGGACAGCCTGCTGTCGTCCGTCGAGCGCCAGAAGAAGCAGATCTTCGCGTCCCGGTGAGCGGCCCGATGACGACCGACGCGACGACGAAGACCCCGCCGGCGGCCGCCGTGCCGCCCGCGGGGCCCACGCCCGGGAAGAAGCGGGTCGCGCGGGGTCACCGGCGCCTGCTGACCCGCCGTGACCGCTTCACGCTCGCCCTGATGGCGGGCGTGCCGACGATCCTGCACGTGACCCTGGTCTGGGTCACCGCCATCGCCTCGATCTTCCTCGCCTTCACCACCTGGGACGGCATCGGGTTCGACTCGATCAAGTGGGTGGGCCTGGACAACTTCCGTCAACTCTTCAGCGACAACCCGCAGTTCTGGCCGGCCGTCCAGCACAACGTCATCTGGTTCGTCGTACTGATCCTGATCCCGACGCCGTTCGGACTGTTCCTGGCCGTGCAGCTGGACAAGAGGATCCGCTTCAGCCGGGTCTACCAGACCGCGTTCTTCCTGCCGGTCGTCATCTCGATGGCCTGTATCGGCTTCGTCTGGCAGCTGGTGTACAACCCGGACACCGGGCTGATCAACAGCATCCTCGGGGCCAACAAGCCCGGCCACTACATCGACTGGATCGGCGACCCGCACCTCAACCTGTGGGCGGTCCTCATCGCCGCGTCCTGGCGGCACACCGGCTACATGATGATCCTGTACCTGGCCGGCCTGAAGAGCGTCGACCCGTCGCTCAGGGAGGCCTCGGCGCTGGACGGCGCGGGCGAGTGGCAGACGTTCAGGAGCGTCATCTTCCCCACCCTGCGCCCGACCAACACGGTCGTCCTCGTCGTCACCATCATCGAGGCGCTGCGCGCCTTCGACCTGGTCTTCGTCTTCAACAAGGGTGCCCAGGGCACGGAGTTGCTGTCGATCCTGGTCACCAACAACATCATCGGTGAGTCCAGCCGCATCGGCTACGGCTCCGCCATCGCCGTCGTCCTGCTGGTGATCTCCCTGGCGGTGATCATCCCCTACCTGATCGCCACCTTCCGGAAGGAGCGGCGGGCATGAGCAGCACCACTGTGCCGCTGAAGCGGCGCGCCCCGATCCGGCCCGCCCGCGTCCTGCTGCACGTCTTCCTCGCCGGTACGGCACTGGCGTGGCTGGCGCCGCTGCTGTGGGCGGTCTTCTCGGCGCTGCGGCCGTACGGCGAGACCAGCACCCGGGGTTATGTGTCCTGGCCGCACACGCTGAACCTCGACAACTTCACGAACGCGTTCGCGCAGTCGGACATGCTGCACTACTTCGGCACCACACTGGTCATCGCGGTGCCGGCCGTGCTGCTGACCCTGTTCCTGTCCTCGTGCGTCGCGTTCTACGTCAGCCGCTTCGACTTCCGCCTGAACCTGGCCCTCCTGCTGGTCTTCACGGCCGGCAACCTGCTCCCGCAGCAGGTCGTCATCACCCCGCTGTACCGGCTGTACCTGCTGACGAACCTGCCGGGCATCACGCAGAGCGGCAAGCTGTACGACTCCGCGCTCGGTCTGGTCCTCATCCATGTGGCGTTCCAGTCGGGGTTCTGCGCGTTCGTGCTGAGCAACTACATGCGCTCGCTGCCGCACGAGCTGACGGAGGCCGCGCTGGTCGACGGTGCCTCGGTGTGGCGGCTGTACTGGCAGATCACACTGCCGCTGTGCAAGCCGGCCATGGCGGCCCTGGCGACCCTGCTGTCGATCTGGATCTACAACGACTTCTTCTGGGCGCTGGTGCTGATCTCGACCGGCCGGAACATGCCGATCACCTCGGCGCTGAACAACCTCTCCGGTCAGTACTTCACCGACCCCAACCTGGTCGCCGCAGGATCCCTGCTGACCGCGATCCCCACCCTGGTGGTCTACTTCGCACTCCAGCGCCAGTTCGTCAGCGGCCTCACCCTGGGCTCCAGCAAGGGCTGAGACGCCGCTGCGCACCGTGACGGGCCCGGCGGAATCCCTGGCGGCGGCCCGAGAACGCCGCCTGGACCGCGTGCAGTCGGGCCCGGCCACGGACGCGTTCACGCTCGGGTCCGGCCGTCTCGGCGAAGACGCCGAGGGCGCGGTCCCCGGCCTTCGGCAGACCGCCGGCCGTGGCCCGGTCCGGCGCGTACGTCTTCAGGAGTGTGCCGCCGTCGTACGCCGAGTCGCCCGTGTGCCCCTCCGGGTCGGCCGCGAGCCATGGTGCGCGGCCGGCGCGGGATGGTGCGGGCGTGCGGGCCGCCGTGGACGAAAGCAGGTCCGGCTGGACGCGGGCCGCCTCGCGCACGGTCGCCGCGGCGGTGCCCCCTCGCCGGGGCGCAGTTGTTCCGCCCAGGCGTCGGCCCGGTTCCGCAGCCGGGGCAGGCCGGGTGGGGCCGGTACGGCGAGGCGGCGGTGGGTACGGCCGGCGACCGCGACGGGTTCGCCGCCGTCCGCGGCCCGTGCCGGGGCCGTGGGGTGGGCGCGCTCCAGCAGCGTCGCGAACCGTTCGTCGTCGGGGGCGTGGAGCAGGGCGGCGCTCCGGCCGCGCCGTACCGCGAACACGTCCGGCACGTGCACCGTCGGCGGCCCGCGTGAACGCTTCCGGCAGCTCGATCACTGTCGCCTTCCGGTCGATCGGTCGCCGTGCGGCGTCGATGCCACAATCGGAGGCGAGACACCCGGAGGTCGGAATGTACCGCTCGAGTGAGGGGCTGACGGGCAGGCCGGTTCGGCCGCACCCGGTGCACCGAGCCACCAGGCGCTGGTGATGGCGGCCGGCAAGGAAGGGCGACGAGCCAGGGCGGACCGCCTGCCCGACCTGCATCTGCGTCTGCGTCTGCGGTCCGAGCTGGCCCGGATCGACGAGCAGCTGCGCGCCCTGATGTCCTCCATGGACCGGCTGCAGGGCCTGCTGGATGCGGTGGTGGCCATCAGCCGGGAGGTGGAGCTGCCCGCGGTGCTGCACCGCATCGTGACCACGGCGATGGACCTGGTCGGCGCCCGTTACGGAGCACTGGGCGTGCTCAACGAGTCCGGCGAGCGCCTGGAGCAGTTCATCCCGGCCGGCCTGTCCGAGCAGGAACGCGAGGCTCTGGCCACGACCGGTCTGCCCCGGGGTCTGGGTGTCCTCGGCCATCTGATCCGCTACCCCGAGCCCCTGCGGATCGACGACATCCCGGCCCATCCGTCCTCCGCCGGGTTCCCGCCCGGCCATCCGCGCCTGCGCACCCTGCTCGGGGTCGCCATCAGCGTACGCGGCAAGATCTACGGCGACCTCTATCTCTCCGAGCGGCGCGACGGGCGGCCCTTCGACGTCCACGACGAGAACGTCGTCGTCGCCCTGGCCGGCGCCGCCGGCATCGCGATCGAAAACGTACGCCTCTTCGAACGGGTGCGCGTCGGAGCCGAGCAGTTCCAGCGGCTTCTGCTGCCGACGCTGCCCGATGTACGGCCTTTCACGGCCGCCGCCATCTACCGGCCCGCCGCCGAGCCCAGTCAACTCGGCGGGGACTGGTACGACGTCATCCCGCTGCCCGACCACATGGTGGCGGTCGTCATCGGCGACGTGGTCGGCCACGATCTGCACGCCGCCGCCGCCATGGCCGCCACCCGCAACATGCTGCGCGCTCTGGTGCTCGCCCAGAGCGATCCGCCCGGTGCGATCCTCGCCCAGCTCGACCGGGCGCTGGAGGCCATCACGAACAATCCCGTCACGACCACCGCGCTGGCCCGTATCGAACCGGAGGCACCGGGGTGGCGGCTCCACTGGAGCACCGCGGGCCACGTCCCGCCCCTCCTGCTCACCCCTGAGCGCAGCGCGGCCTACCTGCTGGCCGAGCCCGGGCTGCCGCTCGGTGTCGACGCCGGGCAGCCCCGCCCGGACCACTCCCGCTTCCTGCCCCCGGACGCCACCGTGGTCTTCTTCACCGACGGGCTGATCGAACATCCCGGCCACCCCATCGACCAGAGCCTGGGCGAACTCGCCCGGCTCGCCGTGGCACACGCCGGCCTGCCCCTGCCCGAGTTCGTGCAGGCCCTCGCCGATCACCACCCCAGCGACGGTCACGACGACATGGCCATCCTCGCCCTGCGCACCCCGCCCGCCTGATCCCGGGGCTGCGCGGGCCTGCCGTGGAGGATCCGGCGGATCGGACGGATGATGGCTGCGGGGCGATGTCGACACGGAGGTCGCCCGATGTCTGTCGCGGGGCGTGAACGGCTTCGGCGCAGTGGTGTGGCCGCCGTGGAGATCTGTGCCACCGCGGCGCTGTACTTCGGTTCGGCCAAGCTGGGCCTTCTCCAGCAGCTGGTGCGCGGCCAGGTCACCCCGCTGTGGCCGCCGAGCGGCATCGCGGTGGCCGGCCTGCTGCTGCGCGGGCCGCGGGTGTGGCCCGGGATCGCCCTGGGCGCGTTCCTGGTCAACGTCTCGCTGGGACCGTCGCTCCCGGCCGTCCTCGCGATCGTGACGGGGAACACCCTCGCGCCCGTCTGCTCCTGGGCACTGCTGCGCAGCGCGGGGTTCCGCAACGAGCTGGACCGGCTGCGGGACACGCTCGCGCTGATCTTCCTCGGTGCGTTCACCGGGATGCTGGTCAGCGCGACGACGGGCAGCGGCACCCTGGTCCTCGCCGGTGCGCTGAGCAAAGCGGACTTCTGGCCGACGTGGTCGGTCTGGTGGACCGGCGACGCGATGGGCGTCCTGGTGGTCACACCGGTCCTGCTCGTCCTTCGCTCGGCGCGTCTGCCGAGGGACGCGCCGCCGTCCCGGTGGGCGGAGGGACTGCTGCTTCTCGCCGCCACGATCGGCGTCGGTTTCCTCGAGACCAGCCGCACGCCGCTGCTGTTCCTCGGCTTCCCCCTGCTGATCTGGGCGGCCTTCCGCTTCCGGCTGGCCGGGGCCGCACCCTGCGCGCTGGCCGTGTCGACCTTCGCGATCGTCGCCGCCGCCGAGAGATCGGGCCCGTTCGCCGGTCACCACCTGCTCACCGTCATGATCACCCTGCAGGCGTTCAACGGTTCCGCCGCGCTGACCGCCCTGCTGCTCTCCGCGGTCATCGGCGAGCGGAACCAGACCCAGCGCGAGATCGCGCACGCCTGCAGGCAGCTCGCCGCGATGGCGGCCAAGATGGCGACCGGCCACTTCACCCCGATGTTCCCCTACGGCGACGCCGAGAAGGAGGACGGCCGCGGAGATCCGCGGACATCGGCGAAGGCCGCCTCCTCGTCCGCACCATCCGCGAGGAGACGGCCTGCGACCGGCAACGGAACCGGCCGGGACGGCAGCGTGTGAGCGTGCGGAGGCCGGTCGTCGGATGCCCGGTGTGACGCCCGGCCCGCGGGTTGCCCCGCACCGGCGCCGCGGCTCCGGATCGTGGCGCGGGGCCGCTTCGGGCCGGGTGGGTCCCGGTCGGTCAGGGAATGGTGGCGCTCTCCGCGCTCAGCGCGGCCGGCACCGGCTGGAAGAAGGTCTCGCCGCCGGACGAGCAGTCGCCGCTGCCGCCGGAGGTCAGTCCGATCGCCGCGTCCCCGTCGAACAGGGCGCCGCCGCTGTCACCGGGTTCGGCGCACACATCGGTGTCGACGAGTCCAAAGACCGAGCCCTCCTCGTAGTTCACGGTCGCGTCCAGGCCGGTGACCGTTCCGCCGTGGACGCCGGTGGTGCTGCCGCTGCGCTGGACCTGTTCGCCCACATAGGCGTCGGCGGCGTGGGTGATCTCCTGGGTGCCGCCGTCGTAGAGGTCGACGGCGCCCGGTGCGTCGCCGCCCGGGTCGTCGTACTGGACCAGGGCGTAGTCGGTGCCGGGGAACCGGGAGTCGACGGTCTGGCCGATCTCAGCGCCGCCCCGCGCGTCGGACCAGACGGCGGAGGCGTTGCCGCAGTGTCCGGCGGTGAGGAAGTAGGGGGAGCCGTCCACGGTCACGTTGAAGCCCAGGGAGCAGCGGACGCCGCTGCCCCAGATGGCGTCGCCGCCCGCGATCAGCGGCTTGAACGCGGAGGCCGCCCGGCGTACGGCGACCTTGTCGCCCAGCGCGCCCGTCACGGCGTCGAGCCGGGTGCGGCCGGCTCCGGTGACCGTCGGGTCGACGGTCACGACGACCTTGTCCTGGCGGGGGTCGATAGCCCAGGCGGTGCCCGCGATCCGGGCCCGGCGGGTCAAGGTGGCCAGGGCCGAGCGGAGCTGGGCGGTGGAGTAGCGCACCGTTCTGGGGACCGCCCCGGCACCGCGTACCCGGGCCGCGGCGGACGGGTCGGTGAGGTTGACGACGAAGCGGTGGGCCGCGGTGTCGTAGTAGGAGCCGGCGGCCCGGTCGCCGAGCCGGGCGGCGAGGGCGGCGGCGGCCTCGGCGCGGGCGGCGGAGGGAGCGGCGGGGGTGGCGGAGGGAGCGGCGGGGGTGGCCGCGGTGGCCGCTCCGGCGCCGGGGAGCACCAGCGCGCCCGCGGTCAGGGCCAGCACGCTCAGACCGGTGACGGCGCAGGGGGCGAGGGCCGTACGACGTTGTCTCATGTGGAGCCTCCAGTGGGGGTTGCCCCGCCCGGTGTGCGGGCGGGGCCGGAGGGATCGGGGCACGGGACGCCACAACGCCGATACGACGTGCCCATGCCAAGCGTCGATGAGTATGACGACCCTCCCCCGCCGCAACAAGGAAGGTTTCAAGCCGCCCGGCGGCCACGCCGCCCTCCCGGGACCAGGAGCACACCCCGCCCACTCGCCTTCTCCGGCGGGCAAGGACGGGTGAGGTGACCGACAGCGCCTGCGGAAGACGCTGCCCGCACGGACACGGAGGCCGATTTCAGCGTCGTACGAGAGGCAGCGGCGCGTACGCCGGCGGCGCAAGCTCCGAGGTCACCTGTCGACGGCCCCGGGCACCGGCGTGTGCGCGGCGTCAACGCACCCGCACGCACCCCTGGCCGAACCCGTCGCTCTCCGGCTCCGGCGGGTCCGTGACGTCGTACAGGACGACACAGCGGGTGGCAGCCGGGTACCGCGCTGCCCGTCCGGTGTGGTTGTCCATGAGCGCGAACACATGATCCGGCAGAGGCAGGAGCACCGGACCGGTGTCCGCGCCGGCGTTCCGTTCCCCTCGGGGGAAGACATCGCCGTCAGGGAGTCCCGGCATACCGCCCCGGGCGCCGTCCGCCCCGTCCGGGCCGACGGGATCTGAACACGTCATCGCCCCTCGCCCGAGCTGATCGAGCGCGCCCACCGCACCGCGAAGGGAGTGCAGCGTGCCGAATCCCTGCGGATCGGCGGCCGGGGCGGCACCCCTCCGGTCGCACAGGACCTGATTCCACGGCAGGGACGAGTTCCTGAGCCCCTTGTGCGAGATCCTCGGCCGGGACAGCTGATCCTGCACCAGATGGGCCGATACCAACGAGCAGCCATGGTGGGACCGGTCCGAAGCGGCGTGGTTGCACAACCACTTGGCGATGTTCCGGTCGACTGCCCAGTGGTCGTGGTTGTAGAGGAGATAGACGGGCACGCACTGCGTGCGTGACGCATGTTCGATCAGCAGATCGCACTGTGCGGCGTTCTGCCTTGCCAGCCAGTGGGCGAAGTCGTACTGCCCGGTCGAGTTCTCGCGCTTGGCCTGCACGCGCAAGCCGATTCCGTGCGTCCGGTTATGCACCCACAGTTCAAAGTCGGCCCCGTTGCGGCTCTCTCGAGTCCAGTCGAACTGGATGACCTTGACGCGGTGGCCCATTGCCTGCCGCAGGTGCCGTATGTGCACGTCGGTCAGTGTCTCCTCCCCCGGCGGCGGCGCATGGTGCCGCCAGCCGTCGTGGAGCCAGTCGAACGTGTCCGAGGCCATCCACATCAACAGGCTGCACAACGACGGGCGGCGGCCGGGCCAGACGGACTGAGCGCCGCCGACAGCGGAGGAGAGAGACATGATCACGCCTTCAGCCAATCAGATCGCTCTGACAATGGTGCGGCGCCAGACCGGGACGGGTGAAGCGAGCGGGGGGCGAAGGCAGGGACCAGGTCGCGGGGGGGTGTTCCGGGCTGTCGGGGGTCAGCGGCGATTCCCCGCCGACGGCCGCCTGATGGGAAGTCACCTGGCCGCCGGCAGTGACACCGCTTCGATGTTCGGGGACGCCTGCTCGATGGTCGCCTCGGGCAGCCGCGGCTGGGGCCGGAGCACGATCTTGCCGTGGGTGTGCTGCTGTTCCAGCTCGCGGAAGGCGTCTCGCACCTGTTCCAGCGGGTAGGTCCGGGCGATCGGCACCTCCAGCTGCCCGCGCGCGGCAAGCCGGGCCAGCTCGCCGAGCACGACCGCACATGCCGCCGCCCCTTCTCCGTAGGTCCGCGCGCCGACCTCGGCCGCGGCCTGCCAGTCGCGGATCGTGTTGATCCGCTCCGGCCGCACCCCCAGCTCCACTGCCAGTGCCACGTAGCCGTCGCCGAAGGTGTCGATGAACGCGTCGACCCTGCCGCCGGACGCCTGACGGATCCGCTCGGCCACACCTGGCCCGTACTCGACCGGGAGAACACCGCGGTCCTTCAGCCAAGCGTGGTTCCGCTCGCTCGCCAGCCCGATCACCGTGGCGCCGCGCCGCCGCGCGAGCTGCACGGCAAGCGACCCGACGCCGCCCGCCGCACCGGAGACGACGACCGTGTCGTCCGGGCCGGGGTCCACCGCGAACACGGTGGCGTAGGCGGTCGTACCGGCCACGTACAGCGCCCCGGCCACCTCCCAGTCCAGTCCCGCCGGACGGGAGACCAGATTCACGTCGTCGACCACGACGAACTGCGCGTGGCTGGCCCGCCGGTGAGTGAAGCCCAACACCTCGTCGCCCACCGCGAAGCCCCTGACGTGCGGGCCGGCCTCCACCACGACGCCGGCCAGATCGCTGCCCTGACCGGAGGGGAACGCCGCCGGCCAGCGTGCGTGCAGCGCGCCGGTGCGGATGTGCGCCTCGCCGGGCTGGATCCCGGCCGCGTGGACCTCGACCAGCACCTGCCCAGGGCCGGGCACCGGCCGCTCCACCTCCTCCACCCGCAGCACATCGATCCCGCCGTACTCGTGAAACCGAACCGCCCGCATTACGTGATCACCGCACTCTCTCGTCCGGACAAGACGTGGCCGGCCGCGCGCCACAGGGCCGGCGCCGACCGTGCCATCGCGTTCAAAGACCAGGCGCGGATCCGTATTCCCAAGAGCCCTGCCGACATCGACTTCCCAAGAGCCCTGCCGACATCGACGCCGGCCCATTGCAGCGATCTCTGCAAGGTGCCGGGACTCGCGGCCTCGCACGTCCTGGTGTGTGGTACTGGCAGGGCCAGCCATGCCCTTGGTGATCGACTGGGCGCAGAGCAGACTTGGGGCATGGGCAACAACGACTTGGGCGACTTCCTGCGGGCCCGCCGTGCCGGACTCACGCCGGATGAGATCGGTCTGCCGGTCGAGTTCGGCGCCGGTCGCCGGGTCGCCGGTCTGCGGCGCGGTGAGGTCGCGCAGCTGGCCGGGGTGAGTATCGAGTACTACACCCGTCTGGAACAAGGCCGCGCCCGGCAGCCGTCCGAACAGGTATTGCATGCCCTCTGCGACGCACTGCGGTTCGATGACGTCGAGCGGCGGCATCTGTTCGCCCTCGCGGGCACCACAGCCGGGCACAGGGACCGGGCCGAGCACTCGTCACGGCTGCGGCCGGCGCTGCGACAGGTGCTGGAGTCGATGGAACTGGCCTCTGCTTTCGTCAGCGACCGGAACCTCACTGTCGTCGGCGGGAACACGTTGTGGGCGTTGCTGTTCCCCGATGTGGCCGCACTGCCGCGCCGGGAACGCAGCATGGCGCGCTGGACGCTGCTGGACCCGCGGGCTCGCCTGGTGTGGTGCGACTGGGAACGCGTCGCCCGCGACTACGTGCACGGGTTGCGGCTGGCCGCCGCCGCCCAGCCCCGAAACCAGCGCATCGCCGGCCTCATCGGTGAACTGATGATGCGCTCACCCGAATTCCCGGCGTGGTGGTCAGAACACCGCGTCCGGGAACGCAGCACCGGCCTCAAACGTCTCCACCACCCTGTCGTCGGTGACCTGGAACTGCAGTACGAGATCTTCACGTCGGTCGCCGACCCGGGCCAGTCGCTCGTCGTCTACAGCGCGCCGTCCGGCTCGCCGTCCCAGGAACGCCTGCGACTGCTGGCCAGTTGGGGCAGCGAACCCGCCACCGCGACTGCCCGGGACACCGCCGCCGAGTCCTGACCCCCGCCCGAACCGGGCGATCCGGCACCAACACCACCCAGACGCGGCCCCGCCGTACCCGCGGGGTCCATGCCGCCGTGCCCACGCACGCCCTGCGGCCCGACACTCGTCCACGAAAGGACACCCGTAGTGAGCAAGACATTCCTGATCACCGGCGTCAGCACCGGCCTCGGACTGGCCATCGCCCGACGAGCCCTGGCGGCCGGGCACCGGGTCGCGGGCACCGTGCGCACCGAGCAGCACGCGGCCGCCTTCCAGGCACTGGACCCCGACCGCGCCCGGGCCTTCATCCTGGACCTGTCCGACGAGGACCGGATCGACCCCACGGTGCGGGCCGCCGAAGCGGAACTGGGCCCGATCGACGTGCTCGTGGCCAACGCCGGCTACGGGCTCGAAGGCACCTTCGAAGAGTCGTCGATGGCCGATCTGCGCCGCCAGTTCGAGGTCAACGTATTCGGCACGGTGGCGACCGTGAAGGCGGTCCTGCCCGGCATGCGGGAACGGCGCGGCGGCCACATCTTCGTCATCACCTCGATGGGCGGGCACACCACCTTCCCCGGACTTGCGTTCTACGAAGGCAGCAAACACGCCCTGGAAGGCATCACCGACACCCTCGCCCAAGAGGTCGCCCAGTTCGGCGTGCGGGTCACCGCCGTAGCTCCCGGCGCGTTCAAAACCGACTGGGCAGGCAGGTCACTGGTCCGCGCACCCCGCAGCATCGCCGACTACGACGCGCTGTTCGACCCGATCCGGACCCGCCGCCAGGCCCTCGCGGGGCAGGGCATCGGTGACCCCGATCGCGCGGGCGACGCCATCCTCACCCTCCTGGACGCGGAGAAGCCTCCTGTGCATGTCCTGCTCGGCTCGGACGCGCTACGCCTGGTCACCGCCGGACGCCAACGCGTCCAGGACGACTTCGACGCCTGGGAGGAACTCAGCCGCTCCACCGACTCCACCGAAGGCGGAGTAACCGTCGCCTGACACGGGGCAATTCACCAGGACAGCGGCCGGTAGCGGCGCTGTGGCTACCGCCCCACCTCGCAACCGCTGACCGAGACGACGGCTGCGCCCAGGGCCCGCCGACTCCGGCGGCGGTGATCAGACTCGGACCGTGACGGATGGACCAGGACCGAGGACCGTCCGCCCGAGCGGTACGAACTGGTCTCCCGCGAGTCGCCCCGGCCGTGGCCGCGCTGCGGAGGGCGACGCCGCCGCCGCGCTGACGGCACCAGCGCGCGCAGGTCCCCACATGGTCCCCAAGAAGGATCAAGAGGCCGTGTCGGATCACTCCGACACGGCCTCCGACCTGCTTCTTCACAAGTCGGGACGACAGGATTTGAACCTGCGACCCCTTGACCCCCAGTCAAGTGCGCTACCAAGCTGCGCCACGTCCCGATGCGCTCACTCGCGGTGACCCGCGTGATCGCGCGAACAGAACTTTACCCCACCTCCGGGGGTGCGCCGAAGAGGGCCCGGGAGGACGTGGCGGGAGGCGGGGGACAATCGGCCGTATGACGAGTGCGGGCGCATCGGATGCCAGGGACCGGGACGTGGAGGGGCGGGCGCGCAACGCCCGGCCCCGGGACGGGCTCGGACGCCCGCTGCCCTACGGCGCGCAGGGCGTCCCCCGGCAGCCGGAGGGGGTCGTACGGACGCCGGACGAGACGGTCGCCCAGGCTCAGGAGCTGCTGGACGCGGGCAAGCCGTTCCACGCGCACGAGGTGTTCGAGGACGCCTGGAAGTCGGGCCCGGACGAGGAGCGGGCGCTGTGGCGGGGCCTGGCCCAGCTGGCGGTCGGGCTCACCCACGCGGCCCGCGGCAACGCCGTCGGGGGTGCGCGTCTGCTGCGGCGGGGTGCCGGGGCACTCGGGCAGTGGGAGACGGAACAGGGCGAGGACCGGCCGTACGGGATCGATCTCGCCGGGCTCACCCGGTGGGCGCGGGAAGTCGCGGGGCGGGTGGAGAGCGGGAGCCGCCCCGTGGACGCGGCGGCCGAGGCGCCCCGGCTCCGTTCCTGACGCGTGTCCTGGTGCGGGCCGGGGCACGGCGTGCGGAGGCGCCGCACCCGCCGCCCGTGGCATGCGGCAGACTCGGGGCGTGCGAAAGATTCATGTCATCGGTATCGGCGCGGGCGACCCCGACCAGCTGACCCTGCAGGCGGTCAAGGCGCTGCGGAGCACGGACGTGTTCTTCCTGCTCGACAAGGGCGAGGTGAAGAGCGATCTCACCCAGCTCCGCCGGGACATGCTGGAAGCGCATCTGCCCGAGGGGGCGTACCGGGTGGTGGAGGCCCGTGACCCGGAGCGGGACCGGAAGGCGGGCGGGCGGGCGTACTCACCGGCCGTGGAGGACTGGCGCAGTGCGCGGGCCGGGATCTACGAGCGGCTGATCGCCGAGGAACTGGGTGAGGACGGCACCGGTGCCTTCCTGGTGTGGGGCGATCCGGCGCTGTACGACAGCACGCTCGGGATTCTGCAGGAGGTGCTGGAGCGCGGGGCGGTGGAGTTCGCCTACGACGTCGTCCCGGGCGTCAGCAGTGTCTCCGCGCTGGTCGCCCGGCACCGCACGGGGCTGAACCGGGTGGCCCGGCCGGTGCAGATCACCACCGGGCGGCGGCTGGCCGAGGGCTTCCCCGAGGGCGTGGACGACGTGGTCGTGATGCTGGACGCCCACCAGGCCTTCCGGCGGTACGCCGGGGAGGACATCGACATCTACTGGGGCGCGTACATCGGCACGCCGGACGAGATCCTCGTCTCCGGCCCGATCGGCGAGGCCGGTCCCCGCATCGAGCAGGTGCGGGCGGAGGCCCGCGAGCGCAAGGGCTGGATCATGGACACGTACCTGCTGCGCAGGAACCCCGGGGACAGCTGAGGCGGCCCCGGCCGCGTCGCCGTCACGCCGGGCCGAGGCCCAGCCACTCCAGTGCGCCCGCCACGTCCGGCACCGCCGTCACGCCCCGCGGCAGCGGAGGGCGGTGCACGACGATCACGGGCAGGCCGAGTCGCCGGGCTGCCGTCAGCTTCGCGGCCGTCGCCCCGGCACCGCTGTCCTTGGTCACGAGGACCTCGATGCGGTGCCCCCGCAGCAGCTCGGTCTCGTCGGCGACCGTGAACGGGCCGCGGGCCAGGACCACTTCGGTGTCCGGCGGCAGGGGCGGCTCGGGTGGGTCGACGGACCGGACGACGAAGTGCAGGTCCGTCAGGTGGGCGAACGCGGCGAGGCCCAGGCGTCCGGTGCTGAGGAAGACCCTGCGGCCGAGACCGGGCAGCGCCTCGGCGGCCCCGGCCAGGGACGGGACGTCGTACCAGCGGTCGCCGGGGCCCGGCTGCCAGCCGGGGCGGCGCAGCACCACGGCCGGCACTCCGGTGGCCGCCGCCGCGTGGGCCGCGTGGGCCGTGATGGCCTCGGCGAAGGGGTGGGTGGCGTCGACCAGGGCGTCCACGTGGTGGGCGCGCAGCCAGTCGGCCAGGCCCTGCGCGCCGCCGAAGCCGCCGATGCGCACCTCGCCGGCCACGGCCCCCGGGCGGGAGACACGGCCCGCCAGGGACGTGGTGACCCGGACGCCGGGCCGGGCGGCGAGGTCGTCGGCGAGGCGGCGGGCCTCGGTGGTGCCGCCGAGGACCAGGACGTGCGTGGGCATAGGGGTGAGGGTACGAGGTCGTACGAGGCGGTCCACCGTGCGGGTCGCTACCGTCGAGGCATGCGATCCGTGGAGTCCGCGCGTGCCGTGCTGATCGACATCGACGGTGTCCTGACCGTGTCCTGGAAGCCGCTGCCGGGTGCCGTGGAGGCGCTGCGCGCGGTCCGCGCGGCGGGGCTCGGCGTGGCGCTGGTGACCAACACGACGTCCCGGACCCGGGCGTCGATCGCCGAGACCCTGTCGGAGGCCGGGTTCGAGGTGGGTACGCGGGACGTGCTCACGGCGCCCGCCGTCACCGCCGCCCACCTCGCCGAACACTTCCCGGGCGCCCGCTGCGCCCTGCTCAACAGCGGGGACATCGGGGAGGACCTCGGTGACCTCACCCTCGTCGAGGAGCGTCCGGACGTGGTCGTCCTCGGCGGTGCGGGACCCGGGTTCGACTACACGGCGCTCAACCGGGCCTTCGGGCATCTCCAGCGGGGCGCCCGGCTGATCGCCATGCACCGCAACCTGTACTGGCGCACCGACGAGGGGCTGCAGCTGGACTCGGGCGCGTTCCTGCTCGGGCTGGAGAAGGCCGCCCGGGTGGAGGCCGAGGTGACGGGCAAGCCGTCCCCGGCGTTCTTCGAGGCGGCGCTGGCCGGGCTCGGGGTGAGCGCGGCCCGGGCACTGATGGTGGGCGACGACATCGAGTCGGACGTCCTCGCGGCCCAGCGGGCCGGGATCACGGGGGTCCTCGTCAGGACGGGCAAGTACCAGCCGGAGACCCACGAGAAGGCGAGCGGCACGCCGGACCACGTGCTGGACTCCTTCGCGGACCTCCCGGCCCTGCTGGGGCTAGCGCAGTAGCAGTTGCACTCCGCCCACGACGGTCGCCGCGATCACGAGTTGTTCGAAGAGTCGCTGGTTGATCCTGTTCACAGCCCACTTGCCGAACAGCGCGCCGGGCACGACGAACACCGCGAGTGCGGCGTCGAGGAGCAGCGAACGGCCGTCGATCAGGCCGAGCCCCGCGCTGAACGGCACCTTCGAGACGTTCACGATGAGGAAGAAGAACGCCGACGTGCCGAGGAAGCCCAGCTTCCGGAAACCCGCCGACAGCAGGTACAGCGACATCACCGGGCCGCCCGCGTTGGCGACCATCGTGGTGAACCCGCCGAGGACGCCGTACGAGCGGGCCTTGGCGCGACCCGCGCGGGTGGTCACCGCGTCCGGCGCGTCACCGGCCCCGCCGTTCTCGCGGCGCCTCCGCCACAGGGTGACACCGGCCATCAGCAGCAGGATCGCGCCGATCGAGGTCCGTACGATCCCGTCGTCGGCCCACATCAGGAACAGTGTGCCGGCCACCACACCGGCCGCGACGGCCGGGAACAGCCGCCACAGGGTGGGCCAGTGGGCGTGCCGCCGGTAGGTGAGGACGGCCAGCACGTCACCGGCGATCAGAACGGGCAGGAGGACGCCGGTGGAGGCGCGGGCCGGCAGGACCGCCGCGAAGAGCGCGAGGCTCACCGTGTTGGCGCCGCTCACGGCGGTCTTGGAGAAGCCGACGAGCAGGGCCGCGAAGGCGAGCGCCGCGAACCCCCAGCCGGACAGGTGCCACAACGTCATCGTGTTCATGCGGGGACCGATGCTATGTCCGGACAAGCCTCCGGCGTAAGGGCCGTCTCGTCAGGTGACCTCCGCCGCCCGTCATGACCGGTCCGCGTACCGCGCCCGGAGGTCCCGCTTCAGCACCTTGGTGATCGCGGCGGCGCCCGGGCCGGCGCCCGGTTGGGGGACGACGACGGCGCAGACCTCCTCGCCGTGCGACCGGGAACTCGGCGGTGTTGGGGGCCATCAGCGCCACCCGGTCACCGGGGCGTACGCCGAGCCCGGTGAGCACGCCCGCCCGGGCCAGGGCCCTGCGCCACACCTCCGCGAACGTCAGCCGCAGGCCGCCTTCGACGAGCGCCGTCTTGTCGGGGCGGCGCCGGGCGTTCTCGGCGAGGGTGGCGGCGACGGACAGGGTTGCCATGGAGTACTGGGGTACTGCTCCGTTTCCTTGCTGCGGCTCGACTGATCAGATCCCCCGCCGGCCCCGGGCTGATCCAAACGACACCCCTTAGTGCCTCTCGACCAGCACCGCGCTCCCCTGCCCCACGCCCACGCACATGGTCGCCAGCCCCCGCCCGGCGCCCGTGCGCCGCATCCGGTGCAGCAGGGTCGTGAGGATGCGGGCGCCCGAGCAGCCGAGGGGGTGGCCGAGGGCGATGGCGCCGCCGGTCGGGTTCACCAGGTCCGGGTCGATGCCCAGCTGGTCGACACAGGCGAGGGCCTGCGCGGCGAACGCCTCGTTGAACTCGGCCTCCTGCAGGTCGGCGATGTCCCAGCCGGCCCGGGCCAGCACCTTGCGGGTGGCGGGGACCGGGCCGATGCCCATCACATCGGGGTGGACCCCGGCGGAGGCGCCCGCGACATAGCGGCCCAGGGACTCCAGGCCGAGTTCGTTCAGGGCCTCCTCGCTGACCAGGAGCAGTCCGGCCGCGCCGTCGTTCATCGGCGAGGCGTTGCCCGCCGTGACCGTGCCGCCAGGGCGGAAGACCGGCTTGAGGCGGGCCAGCTTCTCCAGGGAGGTGTCCGCGCGGACGCACTCGTCCTGCTCGACCACGGTCCCGTCCGGGCGCCGCACCGACACGAGTTCGTCGTCGAAGTGCCCGTTCTTGCGTGCGGCGGCGGCCCGTTGGTGGCTGCGCAGGGCGAAGGCGTCCTGCCGTTCGCGGGAGATGCCGTACCGCTCGGCGACCTCCTCGGCGGTCTCCCCCATGGACAGCAGGCCGTGCAGCTCCTGCATCGCGGGGTTGACCAGGCGCCAGCCGAGGCGGGTGTCGCTGGTCTCGATGCGCTGGGGCAGGGCCTCGTCGGGGCGGGGCAGTACGAAGGGGGCGCGGCTCATCGACTCGGAGCCGCCCGCGATCACGATGTCGGCCTCGCCGGCGGCGATGGTGCGGGCGGCGGTGGTGACCGCTTCGAGTCCGGAGGCGCACAGCCGGTTGACGGTGGCGCCGGGGACGGAGTCCGGGAGCCCGGCGAGCAGGGCGGCCATGCGGGCCACGTTGCGGTTGTCCTCGCCGGCCTGGTTGGCCGCGCCCCAGTAGACGTCGTCGATCCGGGCCGGGTCGAGCCCCGGCACCTCGGCCACCAGATGGCGGATCACGCCGGCCGCGAGGTCGTCGGGGCGGACCGGGGACAGGGCTCCGCGCAGCTTGCCGATGGGGGTGCGGCGGGCGGCCGCGAAGTGGACGGGACGCACGGCTTGGACTCCTGACCTCCGACTGATCCACGACGCTGTGGACCAGCGACCACACGGGACACTTAATTAGCACTGCTAGTTTTGGACTATAGACCTCGGACCCGCCCGCTGGGAAGATCCCCCCGGACCTTCACCGAGTCGGCAAGGCACAGCGGAGGAGACATGCCCCACGTCCGCGAGCACACCCTCGACGGCACCCGCGGCTCGATCGCCGTACGCGAGTGGCCGCACCCCGCACCGAGATACCTGGCCCTGATCGTGCACGGATACGGCGAGCACGCGGGCCGGTACGACGAGCCGGCCGCCGCCCTCACCGGGCACGGGGCGGCCGTGTACGGGCCCGATCACGCCGGCCACGGCAGGTCGGCCGGGGAACGGGTGCTGATCGAGGACTTCGAGGACGTGGTCACCGATGTGCACGCGGTGGCGGACCTCGCCCGGGCCGCGCACCCCGGGCTGCCGCTCACGATGATCGGCCACTCCATGGGGGGACTGGTCGCCGCCCGCTACGCCCAGCGGTACCGCGCCGAACTGAGCGCGCTGGTCCTTTCGGGGCCGGTGATCGGCGCCTGGGAGCTGCCGGGGCGGCTGCTGGCCCTCCCGGAGATCCCGGACACCCCGGTCAGCCCGGCCGCCCTCTCCCGGGACCCGGCCGTCGGCGCCGCCTACGCGGCCGATCCGCTGGTGTGGCACGGGCCGATGAAGCGGCCGACGCTGGAGGCGTTCACCCGGACCCTGGAGGCCGTCGACCGGGGCGGGAACGTGGGCGATCTGCCGCTGCTGTGGCTGCACGGGGACGACGACCGGCTGGTACCGCTGCCCGGCAGCCGGACCGGCGTGGAGCGGCTCGCCGGCGGCCGGCTGACCGAGCGGATCTTCCCCGGGGCACGGCACGAGGTCTTCCACGAGTGGTGCAAGAAGGAGGCCTTCGCGGAGGTGACCCGCTTCCTGGACGCGGCACTACCCCGCTGACCAGGCCTGTTTTGCCCCTCTTGGCGTGGGGCACCCGCCCCTTCGGACAGGTACGACTCCCGACAGACCTGACGAAAGGAGACGGACGCACCATGACCGTGGTGAAGAGCACGCTGCCCGAGGAGGCGCTCGGGATCACCGGGACCGCCCTGCAGGAGACCCTGGTGGACCTGCTCGGACTGTCGCTGATCGGGAAGCAGGCGCACTGGAACGTCGTGGGCCCGCGGTTCCGGTCGATCCACCTCCAGCTCGACGAGGTGGTCGAGGCGGCGCGCGCCCACTCCGACACGGTCGCGGAGCGCGCCGCCGCGCTGGGCGTGTCCCCGGACGGCCGGCCCGAGACCATAGCCGCGACCTTCGCGCTGCCCGGCACCAAGGACGGCTGGCTGCGCGACACCGAGGTGGTGGAACTGATGGTGTCCGCGCTCGAGGCGGTCGTCGGCCGGCTGCGCGAACGGATCGCGGCGACGGAGAAGGCCGACCCCGTCACCCAGGACCTGCTGATCTCCGTCACGGCCGACCTGGAGAAGCAGCGCTGGATGTTCGAGGCCGAGAACCACCCGCGCCACAACGCCCCCAGCTAGCACGACACCCTCCGCACGGAAGGGGAAGACCATGGCCGACGCCCTCGAAACCGAAGCGCTGTGGGAGGACTTCCACCGCGTCGTGAACATGACCTCCGCCGAGCTCGCGGCCTGGCTGCGGGTCCGCGACGCCGACGAGGAGGCGGAGCCCCTGCCCGAGGAAGCGGGCACGCCGACCGGGCAGCATGTCCTCGCCATCCTCCAGAAACGCCGTACCGACCTCACCGACGACGACATCCGCGTGATGCACAAGGTCGTCGACACGGTCGGGGACCTCGTGGACATGGCGGACGAGCCGGAGCGGGAGACGGCGGCCGACGACGCCCGCCGCCACCGCCTGATGACCATGGGCCACGACCCGCTCAAGCCGTAGACCGGGAGGACCGGGTCATGAACCGCGACGAACGGATACTGCGCGAGCTGGTGTCCGCGTACGGGCAGACGTACGCCGAGGAGGCCGGCATCAAGCTGAAGGACACCCCGCAGCCGCTGTACCGGCTGCTGGTGCTGGCCCTGCTGCTCAGCGCCCGGATCCGCGCCTCGGTCGCGGTGGCCGCCGCCCAGGCCCTGCACGAGGACCACCTGGACAGCCCGCGCCGCATGGCCGACGCGGACTGGCAGCAGCGGGTGGACGCGCTCGGCCGCGGCGGCTACCGGCGCTACGACGAGCGCACCGCCACCCAACTCGGCGACGGCGCGGAGCTGTTGCTGGACCGCTGGGCCGGAGACCTGCGCCGGCTGCACGAGGAGGCGCACGGCGACACCGGTGAACTCGGTCGACTGCTCCAGGAGGAACCGGGGGTCGGCCCGGCCGGCGCCGACATCTTCCTGCGCGAGGCCCAGCGCGTGTGGCCCGAGATCGCGCCCTATCTGGACGGCAAGGCGCTCTCCGGGGCGCAGCGGCTCGGGCTGCCGAAGGACCCGGACAAGCTCACCAGGCTCGCCGGGAACACCGAACCGGCCGTGCTGGCCGCCGCGTTGGTGCGGGCCGCACTGGACAAACAGGTGGTCGAGGACTGTCTGCGCCGCGCCTCCTGACCGTGTCAGACTGCTCCTCGCATCGGGTGGGAGCGAAGGAGCAGCACGTGACGGGGACCGAGCCGGGCGCACCGTACATCGACACCTCACGGCCACATCCGGCCAGGGTGTACGACTGGTTCCTCGGCGGCAAGGACAACTACCCCGTCGACGAGTCGCTCGGACGGCGGATCGCGGCCGTGGACGGGGGCGGCGCGCCGCGGGCTGCCCGTGCCAACCGGGCGTTCATGCACCGGGTCACGCGCACGCTCGCCGAGGACGGCGTCCGCCAGTTCCTGGACATCGGCACCGGCATACCGACCGAGCCGAACCTGCACCAGATCGCCCAGTCAGTGGCGCCCGACGCGCGCGTGGTCTACGTCGACAACGACCCGATCGTGCTGGCCCACGCGGGCGCGCTGCTGCGCGGCACGCCCGAGGGCGTGACGGAGTACGTGCAGGCCGACGCCCGCGATCCGCGTGCCATCCTCGAACGGGCCGCCCAGGTCCTGGACTTCGGCCGCCCGGTGGCCCTGTCCCTGATCGCGCTGCTGCACTTCGTCGCCGACGCCGACGGCGCCCACGAGGTGGTGTCGACGCTCGTCGACGCGCTGGCGCCGGGCAGCGTGCTGGTGCTGTCGACGATGACGGCCGACTTCGAACCGGAGAACGTCGAGAAGGGCATCGCCGCCTACGCGGCGGGCGGAGTGACCCTCGTGGCGCGCTCCCGGGACGAAGTGGCCGCCTTCTTCGCGGGACTCGACCTGCTGGAGCCGGGCGTCGTACCGGTCGACGAGTGGCGCGGGGACGAGGCGCCGGACGGCGCGGGACCGGTCTCGCTGTACGGAGCCGTGGGCCGCAAGCCCGAACGCTGACGCCAGCCCGGCCTCACCCCTGACCGCACCCCGGCGACCCCCACCGCACACCGGCGTCCCGCTCGCCGCCACAGCCCGCACGCACACCCGGCCGCAGCCCACCCCACCCGGCATCACCCCTCACAGCACCCCCAGCCGCACCCCGTGCAGCCGCAGCCGGCCCGTCCCACACGGCCGCAGTCGGCTTCCGCCCACGCCGCGCAGCCAGTCGCAGACGCGCGTCCCGAGGACCGACCCACGGGCCGCTCCAGGGCCGCTACAGGCCGAGGACGCGGGAGATGGTCCGCAGCACCCCGTCGTCGTTGTTGGACGGCGCGAGGTGACGGGCCCGCCGGACCACCTCCGGGTGGGCGTTGGCCATGGCGAACGACCACTCGGCGGCGTCGAGCATCCCCAGGTCGTTGAGGTAGTCGCCGAAGACCATGGTCTGCGCGGGCGTGATGCCGAGGGCCCGCTGCAGGCCGCGCAGCGCGGTGCCCTTGTCGGCGGTGCGGTTCATGACGTCCACCCAGTGCGCACCGGAGACCACCACCCGGTGGGTGGCGGCGAACTCGGCGAGGGCCGGGGCGGTGGAGTGCTCGGCGGGCCCGAAGTCGAACAGCGCGACCTTGATCACGTCGTCGTCGACGGCGGTGACGTCCTCGACGATCCGGTGCTCGACGTAGTACTTGCGCACCTCCGCCAGGAACGCCTCGTCGCTCCGCTCGACGTACGCCGCCCGCTTGCCGCACACCACGGCGCCCACGTCCACACCGTCCGCGACCAGCCGCCGTACCGTGCGGGCCACCCCGGCGGCGACGGACCCGTCCATGGTGTCGGAGCTCAGCTCCACGCCGTCGCGGACCACGTACGTGCCGTTCTCCGCGATGAACACCATGCCCTCGGCGACGTCCGCGAACTGCCGGGCCAGCGTGGCGTACTGGCGGCCGCTCGCCGGGCTGAACAGCACGCCCCGCCGCCGCAGTTCGGCGAGCATCGGCCACAGCCCGGAGGGGATCCGCTGGGCGTCGTCCAGCAGCGTGCCGTCCATGTCGGTGACGATCAGCCGGATGTCGGCGGGGCCTGCGGGCAGGCCGGGGACGTGCACAAGGGGCGCGGGCGTGGCGGGCATGTCCTGCTTCCGGTCGGGACGGCGTACCGGTCCAGTGTTCCTCATGCACCGAGGTGGCCCGTAGGCCGCCCGGAACCGACCGGAACCGCCCGGGGTGCGCGTTTCCGGGACAGCGCGATCAACGGGCGGCACAATGACGGCGGAGCACCACAGGCGTCAGAAGGGCGGCGACGTGACCGAGGGCGACTCCCCGACGGCCGGACCGGCGAGGCTGAACACCTCCGTGGCGCACAACGCCCGGGTGTGGAACTACTGGATCGGCGGCAAGGACAACTACGAGGTCGACCAGCGGGTCGGCGAGCACGTCGCCGGGATGTTCCCGGTGATCCGGGAGGTGGCCCGCGCGGACCGGGAGTTCCTGGTCAGGGCGGTGCGGTTCCTCACGGCGGAGCGCGGGACACGGCAGTTCCTGGACGTCGGCACCGGTCTGCCGACCGTGGACAACACCCACGAGGTCGCTCAGCGGATCGCCCCCGAGTCCCGGATCGTGTACGTCGACAACGACCCGATCGTGCTCGTGCACGCCCGCTCGCTGCTCACCAGCTCCCCCGAGGGCGTCACCGACTACGTGGACGCCGACGTCCGCGACCCGGACGGCATCCTGCAGCGCGCCGCCGACACCCTGGACCTGACCCGGCCGGTCGCACTGATGATGCTCGGCATCCTGAACTTCGTCCTGGACACCGGCGAGGCCCGGGACATCGTGCGGCGGCTCATGGCGGCACTGCCCCCGGGCAGCCACCTCGTCCTCACCCACCCGACCTACGACGCCGACGTGGGCGGCGAGGGCAACGTGGCCGCGATGGAGTTCTGGAACGCCAACGCCACCCCGCCGATCACCGCCCGCAGCCGCGCGGAGATCGCCGGCTTCCTCGAGGGCCTCGAGCTCGTCGCACCGGGTCTGGTGCCCTGCTCGCAGTGGCGCGCCGGGTCCGCGTCCGCCGCCGCGGTGCCGCAGTACGGCGCGGTGGCCGTGAAACCCTGACACCGGCACCGCACGGACAGCGAAGGAGGACGGATGACCACCCTTGCCGACCCCGTGCCCGGCGGGCGCCCGGAGGATCTGCGCCGGGTCGCCGGACTCACCGCGCGCCTCGCCGCGAAGGACGTGCGCGGGATCGTGCTGGCCTACGTCGACACCGCGGGTGTCTGCCGGGTGAAGACGGTCCCGACGGCGCGGCTGGAGGCGGCGGTGTCCTGGGGCGTCGGCATGTCCCCGGTGTTCGACACCTTCCTGGCCGACGACTCCGTCGTCACCACCGACGTCCTCGGCTCCCCCGACGGTGATCTCCGGCTCTACCCGGACCTGGACCAGCTGGTCGCGCTGGCCGGGCAGCCCGGCTGGGCGTGGGCGCCGGTGGACCGGATCACCCAGGAGGGTGAACGGCACCCCGGCTGTGCCCGGACCTTCCTGCGCCGGATCGTCTCCGGCGCCGCCGAACGGCACGGTCTCGCGTTCAGGGCGGCGATCGAGGTGGAGTGGGCGGTCGGGCTCGGCTCGGCGCCGGCCGGGGAGTTCGTGCCGGCGGTGTCCGGTCCGGCGTACGGCGGGATCCGGCAGGTGGAGCTGAGCGACTACGGCGCCGATCTGCTGGCCGCGCTGGCCGCGCAGGACGTGGACGTCGACCAGCTCCATCCGGAGTACGCGGCCGGGCAGTTCGAGGTCTCGGTGGGCGCGCTGGACCCGGTGGCGGCGGCCGACCGGAGCGTGCTGGTGCGGCAGACGATCCGGGCGGTCGCCCAGCGGCACGGCCTGCGCGTCTCGTTCTCGCCCGCGGTGTCCGCCGAGGGCGTCGGCAACGGCGGCCATCTGCACCTGTCCTGCTGGCGCGACGGGGTGAACCTGCACGCGGGCGGGGAGCGCCGGTACGGCATGACGCCCGGGGCGGAGTCCTTCGCGGCCGGAGTCCTGGCCCGCCTCCCCGCCCTGACGGCGGTCACCGCGCCGAGCCCGGCCAGCTATCTGCGGCTCAGACCGTCGCAGTGGGCCGGGGTGTTCACCGCCTGGGGCCGGGAGACCCGCGAGGCCGCGCTGCGGATGGTCACCGGTACGGCGGGCCGCGGGGCGCAGGACGCCAACCTGGAGGTGAAACCGGTCGACCTGGCCGCCAACCCCTATCTCGCCCTCGGCTGCGTCATCGCCGCCGGCCTGGACGGGATCGACGCGTCCCTCGCCCTCCCGAAGGAGATCACCGGCGACCCGGCCCGGTACGACGCCGACGAGGCGGCGGCTCTCGGCGTACGGCGGCTGCCGCGGTCGCTGGCGCAGGCCGTCGGGGAATTCCGGTCGGACCAGGTGCTGCGGGACGCGCTGGGCCCGGTCCTCGCGGACGCGGTGACCGCCGTACGGCTCGGCGAGGCCGCGGCCGTCCGGGGCCTGGACGACGCGCGGGTGGCGGCGGCCTACCGCTGGGTGTACTGACCATGGCCACGCCGGGACCGGTGCACGAGGCCCTCGCCGGGCTGGAGCTGGTGGACCACCACTGCCACGGCGCGGTGACGGCCGACCTCGCGCCCGGGGAGTTCGCCTCGCTGCTGACCGAAGGTGAGGCCTGGCCCGGTGTCTCGCCGTTCGACAGCCCCGTCGGTGTGGCCGTGCGCCGCCACTGCGCGCCCCTGCTGGACCTGCCCCGGCACGCGCCGCCGGCCGACTACGTCACGCGCCGCTCGGCCCTGGGCTGGCAGGAGGTCAACCGCCGCTTCCTGCGCGCCGCGGGAGCCGGGGTGTTCCTCGTGGACACCGGTTACACCCCGCACCCGCTCACCTCGCCCGCCGAACTGGCCGAGGCCGCCGGCGCCGCCGCCTGGGAGGTCGTACGCCTGGAACAGGTGGCGGAGGCGGTGGCCGCGCGGGGTGTCGAGCCGGACGCGTACGCGACCGCCTTCCGCACGGCCGCCGAGGAGGCGGTGCGCCGGCCGGACGTGGTCGCGGTGAAGTCGGTGGCCGCCTACCGCACCGGCTTCGCCCTGGACCCGGCCCGGCCGACGGACGACGAGGTGACCGGGGCCGCCCGGCGCTGGCTCGCGGACGGCGGCCGCCTCACCGACCCGGTCCTGGTACGGCACCTGCTGTGGACCGCCGTGGACCTCGGCCTGCCCCTGCAGCTGCACACCGGTTTCGGGGATGCCGACCTGCGGCTGCACCACGCCGACCCGGCCCTGCTGACCGACTGGCTGCGCCTGGTCTCCGGCAGGGTCCCGGTCCTGCTGCTGCACTGCTGGCCGTACCACCGCCAAGCCGCCCATCTGGCCGCGGTGTTCGAGCAGGTGTACCTGGACGTGGGCCTCGCCCTGCACCACACCGGCCCGGCCCGCTGCCGGGCCGTGCTGGAGGAGGCGCTGGAGATCACCCCGTTCCGCAAACTGCTGTACAGCTCCGACGCCTATGGAGTGGCCGAATTCCATCACCTCGGCGCCCTGTGCTTCCGCCAAGGGCTCGCCGATCTGCTCCAAGCCCGCGTGGACGCGGACGAATTGAGCCTGCCCGACGCCCTGCGGATCGCGGCCTGGACCGGCCGCGACAACGCCCTGCGCCTTTACGGAGCGCCCGTCTGCGACGACGCCCCGGCCCACGACCCCGGCAAACGCCCCACGCGGAAAGTATGATCAAGCAATGTCTGACATGATCGAGACGACGCCCGGCTGGCTGTCCACCGATGAGCTGGAAATGGCCAGGGCCCGGATGCCGATCCTGTACGTCGAGGCCGTACCGGTGCGCGTGGACGACAGCGGCGAAGTCACCAGCATCGGACTGCTGCTGCGGATCGGCCCGGACGGGACGGTCAGCCGCACCCTGGTCTCCGGCCGCGTCCTGCACCACGAGCGGGTCCGCGACGCCCTGTTGCGCCATCTGGAGAAGGACCTCGGCCCGGTCGCCCTCCCGCGCGTCCCGGCGTCGCTGCAGCCCTTCACCGTCGCGGAGTACTTCCCGACGGCGGGCATCACGCCGTACCACGATCCGCGTCAGCACGCGGTGTCCCTCGCCTACATCGTCCCGGTCTCGGGCGACTGCCGCCCCCGGCAGGACGCGCTGGACCTCGTCTGGTTCAGCCCGCAGGAGGCCGCCTCCCCGGCCGTACAGAGCGAGATGCCGGGCGGACACGGGGTCCTGCTGAAGCAGGCGCTCGCCCACGTCGGACTGGCGTACTGAGGCCGACAGCACCCGACCCGCCTGTCTACCAGGCCGGTCGGGCCGCCGACCAGGGCTTTCCGTGACGCGTTCAGGTTGCGCTCAGGTTCACGGCCCCCCGTGGCAACAGCTGCACCAGAAGCCCCAAAACAATGGCAAAGGGGGCTGGGGAAGGGGCAGTTCGGCGTGCCAGGGTGCGGGCCATGAGCACAGAGCACGTCCTGGACGACCGGCCTCGCGGGCACACCCGCGCGCGCATACGCGAGAGCGCGACGAAGGTGCCTGAGGTCACCGTCTACTTCTGGATCATCAAGGTCCTCACCACCGGCATGGGTGAGACCGCCTCCGACTTCCTGGCCCATCTGCTGGGCCCCGTCCCGGCGGTCGGGCTCGGCGGTCTCGCCTTCGCGGCGTCCCTGGTGCTCCAGTTCGCCGTCCGCCGGTACGTGGCGTGGATCTACTGGACGGCGATCGTCATGGTCAGCGTGTTCGGCACGATGGCCGCGGACGTGCTCCACGTCGGTCTCGGCGTCCCCTACACCCTGTCCACCCCGCTGTTCCTCCTCGCCCTGGCCGCCGTCTTCGCGCTCTGGTACGCGACCGAGCGCACCCTGTCCATCCACTCCATCCGCACCCGGCGCCGCGAGCTCTACTACTGGGCGGCCGTCCTCGCCACGTTCGCGCTGGGCACGGCGGCGGGCGACCTCACCGCGACCATCGGCCTCGGGTACGCCGGCTCGGTCGTCCTGTTCGCCGTGGCGATCTGCGTCCCGGCGCTCACCCACCGCGCGGGACTGCTGGGCGCGGTGGCCGCGTTCTGGTCGGCGTACGTCCTGACCCGCCCGCTCGGCGCGTCCCTCGCCGACTGGATGGCCCTGCCCGCGAGGCGCGGCGGCCTGGACTGGGGCCTGGGGCCGGTCACCCTGTCGTGGACGGTGGCGATCGTGGGCTTCGTGGCCTACCTGGCGGTGTCACACCGGGACACCGAGCCCACCGCCTGAGCCCGCGTCCGGTGGGGCCCCTCCTCCGTGATGGCCACGGCGAGGGGCCGAGCCGCGGGTGGACACCGCCTGATCACCGGGCTTCCGACGCGCGTGCGGGGACAGGACGGCACCTTGTCCCCGCGTCCCGGCGAGTCAGCGAGCGGCCCGGCCGGAGTCACCGGCCGGGCCGTGTGCCGTGGTGCGCGCGGGGATCAGGCGTGCTGGGGCTGCTCGGCGAGGAACTCGGTGATGAGCTTCCGATCGGGTGGACGGCGGTGCGCCGTTCGCCGTGGCGGGCCGGGCGGGTGGCCGGGGTTGCGGGATGATCCCCGTCCCCTTCCGGCCCGGCACCGCGAACGCGGCGGTCAGGTCCGCATCCGCCGTCAGCGCGGGGAGGCGGTCCCGTGCCATCGGTCCCGGCCTTCCGTCTCGGGGCCTTCCGTCTCGGGGCGTGCCGGTGCGGGGCGTGCACCGGTTCGCCACCGGGGTGGGGCCGCAGCCGGTCGGTGCAGGAGCCGGCTGCGGCCCCCGGGGCGGCCGGTCGGGGGATTCCGGCGCCCGGTGGAGCCGTCTCACCTGCCCTGCCTGCATGAGGTGAACAGGGTGGGTGGTTCGGCGGTCCCGGGTCAGGGCAGGAGGATGACCTTGCCCCGGACGCGGCGGGCCTCGATGTCGGCGTGGGCGCGGGCGGCTTCGGTGAGCGGGTAGGTGGCGCCGATGGGGAGGTCGAGCCTGCCGGCGGCGATCAGGCCGGCCAGCTCGGGGAGGGCCTGCGGGAGGCGGTCGGCCGGGTCGGCGCCGGTGAAACGCACGCCGTGCTGGGCGGCGGTCATGTCGGCGATGGTGATCACCCGGCCCGCATCGCCGGTCAGGGCGACGGAGTCCGCCAACACGCCCGCGCCGGAGGCGTCGAAGACACGGTCCACGCCCTGCGGCGCCGCGGCCCCGACCCGCTCCGGCCAGCCCTCGCCGTAGCGGACGGCGACGGCGCCGAGAGTGGTGAGGCGCTCGAGGTCGTGGTCCCCCGCGGTGGCGACGACGGTGACGCCCTGGACGGTGGCGAGCTGGACGGCGATGGTGCCGACACTGCCGCCCGCGCCGTGGATCAGCAGGGTCTCGCCCTCCTTGGCGCCCAGGTGGTGCAGGCCGCGGTAGGCGGTCTCGCCGACGGTCACCAGGGCGGCGGCGGTGGCGAAGGAGACCTCCCGCGGCTTCGGGACCGGTCGGTCCAGCAGCGCGTATGCGCTGTAGCCGCCGAGGGAGGCGACACCGAAGACCTCGTCGCCGACCGAGGCGGTGGCGCCCTCGCCGACCTGGTCGACGACGCCGGCCACGTCCCAGCCCGGCAGATGCGGGAACTCGACGGGCATGATCCCGGCCATCATGCCGGAGCGGACCTTCAGGTCGATCGGGTTGACCGCGGCCGCCCGGACCGTGATGCGGACCTGGCCCGGACCCGGCTCGGGGGCGTCGGCCTCGGCGGGGGTGAGCACGTCCGGGCCGCCGTAGCGGGAATAGGTGATCGCGGTGGACATCGGGAGCTCCAGGAGGAAGGGGGTGCACACGCCCTGAATCATCCAGCTCGTGTGATTGCCCTTCCGGTGTATCAAACGCCCCGTATGAAATGTGAAGTCGACCAGAAGTGGCCTGCATCACACGTCGCGTATGATTCAGGGTAGGGTGGTCCGTATGCCGTCCAAGCCGCCCGTCCACCTCCGCCGGCCCAATCCGAGCAACCCCCGCGTCCAGCGCACCCGCGCCCGGATCCTGGACGTCGCCCGTGCCCTGCTGCCCGAGGTCGGGTTGACCGGGCTGACCTACGCACTCCTGGCCGAACGGGCCGGCGTCACCCGGCAGACCCTGTACCGGCACTGGCCCAGCCGCGCGGCCCTGCTCTCCGACCTCACCCTGCAAGGCCCCGACGTCGGCTACCCCGAACCCGGAACCGATGCATCCGCCGTCGCCACCGCCTGGCTGATCAGCTTGCGCGCCGGCATCACCGACCCCGCCACCCGCACCTCCGCCCTCGCCATGGCCGCCCAGGCCGACCACGACCCCGACAGCGCCCAGGCCCTGCGGCGCATCGCCGAAGACCGCCTCGCCGCCCTCAACGAACTCCTGGAACCGTCCGGCCTGCAGATCACGGCCGAGCAGTACACCCTGCTCTACGGCCCCCTCCTCGCCCGCCTCTTCTTCGACCGGTGCGAGGCCACCGACGAGTTCATCGACGCCACCGTCACCCAGTGGCTCACCACCATCGGCCGCACACGCGGTTGACGCCAACCCCGGCCGACCCGGGCCACAGGTCTTCAAGGTCGTGAGCCCCGTGGCCGACGTCCCGCCCGGCCGCACGGGCGCGGTGCACGTTCTGGTGGGCCAAGTCGGCACGGTGGACAGCGCGTTGACGGTCGATGCCGCCGGGTGCGGCCGTCCGGGGCCGGGCCCGGACACCGGCGGACAGCACTGTCCCCGCGGCCGGCACGGCGCGGCGTCGCCATGGAACTCGGCGGTCGGCCCGCCCAACGCCTCTGCGGAAAGCAGTCGTTGTACGGCGGGCGAACGCTGCCGACCGGGACCACGAAGGAGGCCCCCGGAACGACCGAGGGGCCGTTTCAGATGTCCTCTGAAACGGCCCCTCACCCGCGACTTCGCAAAGTCGGGACGACAGGATTTGAACCTGCGACCCCTTGACCCCCAGTCAAGTGCGCTACCAAGCTGCGCCACGTCCCGGTGCCGTTTGACCTGGGGTTTCCCCGGTCGAAACGCGCAGGGAAACAATACCGCACTCGGGTCGGTGATCGCGCATCGCTTTTCCGGTTGACCTCAAGCTCGGTTGAGGTTGCACGATCACGGCATGACGATCACAGCGGACCACGGCCGTACCTACGGCTACGACGACCTGCCCGGCCTGATGAGCCTCATGACGGGCGACGAGAAGCACGGCCCGGCGGCCACCTCCACACTCGACGTGCTGTGGGTGCTCTACGACCGGGTGCTGCGGGTCACGCCGGAGCGGCGGAAGGACCCGGGCCGGGACCGGTTCCTGCTGAGCAAGGGCCACGGGCCCATGGCGTACTACGCGGTGCTGGCCGCGAAGGGCTTCGTGCCCGTCGAGTGGCTGCCCGGGTTCGGGTCGTACGACTCCCCGCTCGGGCATCACCCGGACCGGGTGCTGGTGCCGGGAGCCGAGATCGGCAGCGGGTCGCTCGGGCACGGGCTGCCGATCGCCGTGGGCAGCGCGCTGGGTCTGCGGGCGCAGGGGCTGCACGACCCCGCGGTGTGGGTGCTGATCGGTGACGCGGAGCTGGACGAGGGCAGCAATCACGAGGCGATCGCCTTCGCCGGGCCCGCCGGCCTGGAGCGGCTGCACACCGTGGTGGTCGACAACTCCTCCGCCAGCCACGCCCGGCCCGGTGGGATCGCCGCCCGGTTCGAGGCCGCGGGCTGGTCCGCGGTGACCGTCGACGGGCGCGATCACGAGGCCCTGTACGACGCGTTCACCGCACCGCACCCCGGGCGGCCGCACGTGGTCGTGGCCCGCGTGGAACCGAAGAACGCCTGACCCTCCTCCGCTCTCCCGAAAGGGCACCCCTTCATGGACACCATGCGTGACCGTTTCGCCCCCGTCGTCTCCCGGTTGCTGGACGAGGACCCGCGGGTCGCGGTGGTCCTCGCCGAGATCGGCCAGGACGGCTTCCGCGAGGCCATGGCCCGGCATCCCGACCGGGTGATCAACGTCGGCATCCGCGAGCAGCTCCTCGTCGGGGCGGCGGCGGGGTTGGCGCTCACCGGGCTGCGGCCGGTCGTGCACACCTTCGCCAGCTTCCTCGTGGAGCGGCCGTTCGAGCAGGTCAAGCTGGATCTGGGGCACCAGGACACCGGGGCGGTGCTGGTGAGCGCCGCCGCCTCCTTCGACTGGCCGGCCGGCGGCTTCACACACATGGCTCCCGGTGACGTGGCACTGCTCGACACACTGGACGGCTGGACCGTGCATGTGCCCGGGCATCCCGACGAGGCCGAGACACTGCTGCGCCACGCGGTCGCCGCGGGCGACGACAAGGTGTACGTACGGCTCTCCGTGCAGGCCAACCGGCAGGACAGAAGGACCGACGGCAAGCACTTCCTGACGGTCCGCGAGGGCCGCTCGGGTGTCGTCGTCGCGGTCGGTCCGGTACTGGACGCCGTCCTCGCCGCCACGGAGGGTCTGGACATGACCGTCCTGTACGCGACGACCGTACGGCCCTTCGACGCGGCGGGGCTGCGCCGCGCGACGGCGGGGGCGGGTACCGACGTCGTGCTGGTCGAGCCGTATCTCGCGGGGACGTCGACGGGCGCGGTGAGCCAGGCGCTGTCCGACGTTCCGCACCGGGTCCTCGGCCTCGGCGTCGGCCGCCGTGAGCTCCGCCGTTACGGAACCGTCGAGGAGCACATCGCCGCCCACGGCCTGGACCCGGCGAGCCTGCGGGACCGGATCGAGCGGTTCGTGGGGCCCGCGTAGCCTCGCGCGGTCGTACCGCCGCACCGGGGGCGCTCACCCCGCGGGCGGCAGCCCCACCTCGGGGTGGGCGTCGAGGAGTCGGGGCGGGGCGGCCTGCCGCCAGGAGTCGGCGAGGATGTCGCGCAGTTCGTCCTCGTCCTCCAGCGCGGCGAGTCTCGCTCTGACCCAGGCGAACTGGGCCTCGTGGCCGGCGATCCAGAACTTCCCCGGTTCGGCCCTCACCAACTCGTCACGCTCCTCCTTGGGGCAGCGCACGGCGATGGACGTCTCGTCCTCGGGCAGGGTCGCGAACATCTTCCCGGCGACCCGGAACGTGGGCATGCTCCAGGCGGTCCTCTCCGTGGTGTCCGGCAGGGACAGGGCGATACGGCGTACGTCTTCTGCGTCGGGCATGCAACGCACCGTAGCTCCTGCCACTGACAGTCACCCTCCGAGCCGCTTGTAGTAGAGCGTCGTGGGCCGCAGCTCGCCCGCCGGGCTCACCGCGTAGTCGGGGACGGTGCCGGCCTCGGTCCAGCCGGCCGAGCGGTAGAGGTGCTCGGCGGGGCTGCCGGTCTCGGTGTCGAGGTGGAGCAGGGTGATGCCGGCAGCGGCGGCGGCGGCCTCGGCGGTGGCGAGGAGACGGCGGCCGAGTCCCTGCCCGCGCGCGCGGCGGTGCACCATCAGCTTCACGAGTTCCGCGCGGTGGCGGCTGTTCGGCTTGTCGGGGTGGGCCAGACTCACGGTGCCGGCCGGCCGGTCGCCGTCGTCGAGGGCCGCCCATACGGCGAGCCGGCCGGCCGCCGTCGCCTCCGCCCGCTCCCGCCACCAGGCGGCGGCCTCCGCGTGCGTGAGCGGGGCGAGGAAGCCGACCGAGGCGCCCCCGGCCACGGTGTCGGCCAGCAGCTCCGCCAGCTCCCCGGCACGCGCGCGTACCCGTGTGCCGTTCCAGCGCTCCACCCTCACGGCCGCACCACCGCCAGCACGTACCGCGCCCCGACCGCTCCGCCGCACCGGAACCGGGTCGGGCCGAAGACCCGCATCCGCAGGCAGTCGCCGGTGCCGAGGTGGTGGGTCTGTTCCCCGACGGTCACCTCCAGGGCGCCGTCGAGGACCCACAGATGCTGTTCCAGCCCGGTCACGGGCGGGCGGTCGTAGGCGAGGTCGGCACCCGGTGTCAGACGGCCCTCGACCAGTTCGCCGCGGAGTCCGGCGTGCGGCGGGGACACGGCCCGCCGCACGAAACCGGAGCCCGGGTCCTGCCAGGTGCGCTGGTCGGCGGCCCGCACCAGCGGTTCGGGGGCCGCCTCGACCTCGCTGAGCAGTTGGGACATGGTCCGGCCGTAGACATGGCACAGCCGGTTCAGCACGGCGGCGGTGGGACTGATCTCCGCGCGTTCGGCGCGCGACAGGGTCGACCGGCTCACTCCGCTGCGGTCGGCCAACTCCCCCAGGGACCAGCCGTGCCGGGTGCGCAGCTGGGCCAGCCGGGCGCCGAGCCGGATGTCGAGGGGATCCTCCGGGTCTCTCATGTCCGGGACGCTATCCCGGATATGAGACAGGTGGGTTACGGAACCCTCACGCCGGCTGCGCCGCCCGCCCCAGTGCCTCCAGCACCGGCCGGATCAGCGGGTGCCCCTCGGCACCGCGACGTACGGCGGCGAAGACACGGCGCGTGGGGGCCACGCCGTCGACGGGGCGTACGACGACGCCGGTGAGGTCCATCCCGCTCAGGGCGGAGCGCGGTACGAGGGCCACGCCGGCGTCGGCCGAGGCGAGGGCCACGACGGCGCGGAAGTCGTCGGAGGAGTGCTCCAGGCGCGGCTGGAAGCCGGCGTGCTCGCAGGCGAGGACGACCACGTCGTGGCAGGGGTTGCCGGGGTACGGGCCGATCCAGGCGTCCTTGGCCAGCTCGGCGAGGGGGATCTCGGCGGCGTCCGCGAGGCGGTGGCCGAGGGGGACGACCGCGTCGAACGGCTCGGCGTACAGCGGGACGTGGGCGAGCCGGGGGTCGTCGGCAGGCGGGGCGCCGCGGTACTCCACGGCGACCGCCACATCGACCTGCCGGTCCAGCACCATGGGCAGGCTCGCGTCGCCCTCGGCGTCCTGGACGCGGATGCGGATGCCGGGCGCGGTGTGCGCGAGCCGGGCCACGGCCGGAGCCACGACCTGGGCGATGCCGGTGGCGAAGGCGGCGACGGTGACCGTGCCCGCCTCGCCCGAGCCGTAGGCCGCCAGCTCCGCCTCGGCCCGCTCCAGCTGGGCGAGGACGGCGTTGGTGTGGCTGAGCAGGATCTCCCCGGCCGGGGTCAGCCGGACACCCTTGGCGCTGCGCTCGACCAGCCGGTGGCCGGTCTCCTGCTCCAGGGCGGTGAGCTGCTGGGAGACGGCGGAGGGGGTGAGGTAGAGGGCGGCGGCCGCCGCGGTGACCGTGCGGTGGTCGGCCACCGCACGGAGGATGTGGAGCCGCCGTGCCTCGATCATGCCCCCATTATCCCAGGGGATCCGCGCTGGTCAGGCCGCCAGCTCGGCGCGGGCGGCGATGAACGCGTCGACCGCTCGGTTGACGTCGTCCGTCGAGTGCGCGGCGGACAGCTGGACGCGGATGCGGGCCTGGCCCTGCGGGACGACCGGGTAGGAGAAGCCGATCACGTACACGCCCCGCTCCAGCAGCAGCTCGGCCATACGGGCCGCCTGCGCCGCGTCGCCGATCATCACGGGGGCGATGGCGTGGTCGCCGGGGAGGATGTCGAACCCCTCGTCGGTCATGCGGCGGCGGAACAGCGCGGTGTTCTCGGCGAGCCGGACCCGCAGGTCGTCGGCGGACTCCAGCAGGTCGAGGACCTTCAGGGAGGCCGCGGCGATCACCGGGGCGAGGGTGTTGGAGAACAGGTACGGCCGGGAGCGCTGGCGCAGCAGGGCGACGATCTCGGCGCGGGCGGCGACATAGCCGCCGGAGGCGCCGCCGAGGGCCTTGCCGAGGGTGCCGGTGATGATGTCGACGCGGTCCATGACGCCGTGCAGCTCGGGGGTGCCGCGGCCGGTCGGGCCGACGAAGCCGACGGCGTGCGAGTCGTCGACCATGACCATCGCGTCGTAGCGGTCGGCGAGGTCGCAGATCTCCGCCAGGGGCGCCACATAGCCGTCCATGGAGAAGACGCCGTCGGTGACGATCAGGCGGCGCCGGGCGTCGGACGCCTCCTTGAGCTTCGTCTCCAGGTCGGCGAGGTCGCGGTTGGCGTAGCGGAAGCGGCGGGCCTTGGACAGGCGGATGCCGTCGATGATGGAGGCGTGGTTGAGGGCGTCGGAGATCACCGCGTCCTCCTCGCCGAGCAGCGTCTCGAAGACACCGCCGTTGGCGTCGAAGCAGGAGGAGTACAGGATCGTGTCCTCCTGTCCGAGGAAGGCCGAGAGCCTGGCCTCCAGCTCCTTGTGCACCTCCTGGGTGCCGCAGATGAAGCGGACCGAGGCCATGCCGTAGCCCCACCGGTCGAGGGCGGCGTGGGCGGCGGCGATGACCTCGGGGTGGTCGGCGAGGCCCAGGTAGTTGTTGGCGCAGAAGTTGAGGACCTCGCCGGGGCGGCCGCCGGCGGTGACGTCGACGGTCGCGGACTGCGGGGTGCCGATGACCCGCTCGGGCTTGTGCAGGCCGGCGGCCCGGATCTCGTCGAGGGTGGCGCGCAGGTCGTCGCGGACGGTGTTGAACATGAGGAACTCCATCAAGTGCGGGGGGGCGAACCGAGCCAGGAATCAAACAGTCCAGTCGAGGATGACCTTGCCGCCCTTGCCGCTCGCGGCGTCCGCGAACGCGGCCTCGAAGTCGCGGTAGCCGTACCGGCCCGTGATCACGGGAGCGAGGTCCAGACCGCCCTCCAGGAGCACCGACATCGCGTACCAGGTCTCGAACATCTCGCGGCCGTAGATGCCCTTGATGGTGATCATCGAGGTGACGATCCGGGTCCAGTCGACCGGGAACTCCTGCGACGGCAGGCCGAGCATGGCGATCCGGCCGCCGTGCGTCATGTTCGCGATCATGTCCCGCATGGCCTCGGGGCGGCCGGACATCTCCAGGCCGATGTCGAAGCCCTCGCGCAGGCCCAGCTCCCGCTGGCCGTCGGCGATGGTGGACTCGGCGACGTTCAGGGCGAGGCTGACCCCTATCTTGCGGGCCAGCTCCAGGCGCTCCTCGCTGACGTCGGTGACGACGACGTTGCGGGCGCCGGCGTGCCGGGCGACGGCGGCGGCCATCAGGCCGATCGGCCCGGCGCCGGTGATCAGGACGTCCTCGCCGACCAGCGGGAACGACAGCGCCGTGTGCACGGCGTTGCCGAACGGGTCGAAGATCGCGGCGATGTCGAGGTCGACGGGGACGCGGTGCACCCACACGTTGGACGCGGGCAGGGCGACGTACTCGGCGAAGGCACCGTCGCGGCCGACCCCGAGGCCCACGGTGGCCCGGCACAGATGGCGGCGGCCGGCCAGGCAGTTGCGGCACTTGCCGCACACCAGATGGCCCTCGCCGCTGACCCGGTCGCCGATACGGATGTCGGCCACGTCCCGACCGACCTCGACGACCTGCCCGACGAACTCGTGCCCGACCACGAGCGGCGTGCGGATCGCCTGCTGCGCCCAGCCGTCCCAGGCCCGGATGTGCAGGTCGGTCCCGCAGATACCGGTCCGCATGACCTTGATCAGTACGTCGCCGGGACCCATCTCAGGCTCCGGGACGTCCGTCAGCCAGAGCCCCGGCTCCGCCTTCTCCTTGACCAGCGCCTTCACGCGTGCCGCTCCTGTGGGTGAGGTCCCGGCCCGCGGGTACGCCGAAGAGGCCCGCACCGGGTCAGAGGGGTGGAATCACCCTGCAATCTGCCGTATGCGCGGGGTGCGGGTCCATCGAGCTTTTCTTAACCGCCGCCTCAGCTTTCCTTCACGCCCCTTGTGCCGCCTGGGCAGGGGGCCGTCGTCATCCGTCACAGCGGCAGGCCGTCCTCGGCGCTTCGTTCGAGGCGTACGACGAGATCGGCGGCCAGCGCCTTGATGGCCTCCAGACCGTCCCTCCCCCAGGTGCGCGGGGCCGTGTCGGCCGCGCACACCGTGCCCAGCGCCATGCCCGAGCTGTCGATGAGCGGGGCGCCGAGATAGGAGCGGATGCCGTACTCGTCCACGACCGGGTTCCCGGCGAACCGCGGATAGTCGCGGACGTCCTCGAGCACCAGCGCCTTGCGGCGGACCACCACATGGGGGCAGAAGCCATGGTCACGCGGCAGGACCCGGCCCAGCTCCGGCCTGCTGCCGTCCTCCCGGAGGAAGGGAGGGGTGACGGGGACGCACAGGCCGGCGAAGAACTGGAGGTCCTCGCCGATGAAGTTGACCATGGCGTAGGGCGCGCCGGTGAGCCGGGCGAGATGGTCCGCGAAGGCGTCCAGCGCCGGGTCGGGACGGTCCACCAGGCCCAGCAGGCGCAACCGGTGGACGCGCGCGGGTGCCTCCTTGTCCTCGGGGGTGAGCAGCAGGCCCCGGACCGGCCGGGGCGGCTCGTACGTCATGGCCGGGCTCCGGCGCTGTGGGCGTACCTCATGGGGCGGCTCCGTGGGCGGTAGGGCGGGATCACATGTGGGCGCCATGGCTCGGCGCGGGCGCCGGGGCGTGGGCGAGGAGGTGGCGTACGAGGGTGAGCAGGGTCTGCACGCCGGAGCTGGAGATCCGGGCGTCGCAGCGGACGACGGGGATCTCGGGGTCGAGGTCGATGGCGGCCCGCACCTCCTCGGGGTCGTAGCGGTGGCCGCCGTCGAACTCGTTGACGGCGACGATGAAGCCGAGCCCGCGCTCCTCGAAGAAGTCCACGGCCGCGAAGCAGTCCTGCAGCCGACGGGTGTCGGCGAGGATCACCGCGCCGAGCGCGCCCTCGGACAGCTCGTCCCACATGAACCAGAACCGCTCCTGCCCCGGTGTGCCGAACAGGTAGAGCACGTGGTCCGGATCCAGGGTGATCCGGCCGAAGTCCATGGCGACGGTGGTCTCCATCTTGTTCTCGACGCCGTCGAGACTGTCCGTGCCGACGCTGACCGTGGTGAGCAGCTCCTCCGTGCTGAGCGGCGCGATCTCGCTGACCGCGCCCACGAAAGTCGTCTTGCCGACCCCGAACCCGCCCGCCACCAGGATCTTCAGCGCGGTGGGGAACGGGTCAGAGCTGTCGTCGTAGTCCATCGAGCACTGCCTCCAGCAGAGACCGGTCAGTGGGTGTGTGGTGGAAGGCGGGGGGTTTGGTGGTCAGGGCGCCGCCGTCGACGAGGTCCGAGAGCAGCACCTTGGTGACGACGGCGGGCAGTTTCAGGTGTGCGGCGACCTCGGCGACCGAGACGGGTGACCGGCACAGGTCGAGCGCCTGGGCGTGCTCGGGGCCGAGGTAGCCGAGCGGGGTGACGCCGGTGGCCATCACCTGCGACATCAGGTCCAGGGCGATGCTGGGCCTGGTCCGTCCGTTGCTGACCGTGAACGGGCGCACCAGTCGTCCGGCCGCGTCGTCCAGCCAGGGCCCGTCGCCGGCTGCAGCCACCCTCAAGGCCTCGTCGCCGTGGGTTCGACGGCGTGCTGCCGGGGTGCGGTGACGAGGTAGGGCCGGACGCTCTTGACGAGCATCGCCATCTCGTAGCCGAGCACGGCGGCGTCGGCCTCCCGGCCGGCGAGCACGGCGAGACAGGTGCCGGAACCGGCGGTGGTGACGAACAGCAGGGTCGAGTCGAGTTCGACGACGACCTGGCGGACGTCCCCGCCGTCGCCGAACCGGACGCCCGCGCTGCGGCCGAGGGAGTACAGGCCGGAGGCCAGGGCCGCCATGTGGTCCGCGCTGTCGATGTCGAGACCGTGCACGGACTTCACGAGCCCGTCGCAGGACAGGAGCACCGCGCTGGTGGTGTGCGGTACGCGCTGCACGAGGCCGCTCAGCAGCCAGTCGAGGTCGGTTGCGTGGGCGGTCGGCGCATCGCTCGCCATGGTGGATCGACTCCTTGGGGTACGTAAGGTCTGCGGGAGCGCTGGGGGGGTGGGTGGGTTGGAGTGGTGGGGGTGGTGACGGTGCGGGTGTCAGCCGGCCGGGGCGCTCCCGTCGGGCCGGCCGGCACCGCGAGCACCGTCGGATGCGGGCGTAGGGGCGTGTTGCCGGGATATGGGGTTCGCCGGATCGGTGAACTCCGGTGCGGCGGCCCGGTGGTGACGACTGGTCAGGTGATCGGGTCCCCTGTGGGCGGCGTCCGTGTGGGCCGCGTCCATATGGGCTGCGACCGCGTGTGGGGAACCCGTGTGTGTGGACCCCGTGTGCGTGGAGTCCAGGTGGCTGCTGGAGTTCAGATGGCTGGAGTCCAGGGCGGCGGGCTCCTGGCTCTCCATGTGCTCCACATGCTCCCTGTGCATGTGTTCCATGTGCTCCATGCGCTCCAAGTGCTGCTGTGCCTCGGCGAGTCCGATCCCGCGCTGGAAGGCCGCCATCAGCCCGGGGTCGTGGCCCGGGACGGTGTCCCCGTCGTGGCGGGGTGCGGGGCCCCCGCGCAGCTGGGGGACGATGTGCTCCTGGGCACGGCGGCGGGGCAGCGGGGGCTTGCTCATGGTGCCCCGCACGGTGCCGGTGCGCGGCGTGGGCAGGATGCCCGCGTGCGCTTCCACCACCGCCCGGCCCTCGGCGCCGACGCCGGGCACGGCAGCGGCGGGGTTGGGCCGCTCCTGCCCCACGCCCCGCACCGGAAGCGGCGCCGGGGCACCGTCGTTCCGCCCGGCGTCCCCGCTCACCGCGCCGCTCTCGGTGCCGCGGCGCCCGCTCCCGCGCTGGGCGTGCCGCCGCCGCCCGGTCTCGGGAGCCTGCCCCGTACCGTCACCGTCCTGCGCGGGACCCGCCTCCTCCGACCGCACTCCGGGCGCCGGCACGGGCGCGGGCACAGGACCGCGCGCCTGTCCGGCCCCATGCCCCTGCCCGGCCGCGTGTCCCTGCCCCTGCGCGTGCACGTGCTGGTACCCCTGGCCCGGAGCCTGCTGCTCCCCCAGGCCCTGAGTCCGGCCCTGGAGCCGCACGGCGGGCGCCGCGCCGGTGTCGGCCGGAGGGTGCGGCTGGGGGGCGCCGGTCCCGGCGACCGCGCCGGGCACACCGGACGCCGTCCCCAGCAACGCCTGCGGGACGACGAGTACGGCCTGCACACCGCCGTAGATGTTGCTCTGCAGGCGCACGTGGATGCCGTGCCGCCGGGCGAGCTGGGAGACGACGTAGAGGCCGATACGGCCGTCGGCCAGCAGGCTGGCGACGTTCACCTGGTCGGGATCGGCGAGCAGGGCGTTCATCCGGTTCTGTTCGCCGACGGGCATGCCGAGTCCGCGGTCCTCCACCTCCACCGCGAGCCCGGAGGTGACGAGGCCCGCGCGGAGCAGCACCTGGGTGTGCGGAGCGGAGAACACCGAGGCGTTCTCGATGAGTTCGGCGAGCAGATGGATGACGTCGGCGACGGCGTGGCCGCGCAGATCGCCGTCGATGGGCGGCACCAGCTTCACCCGGGAGTACTGCTCGACCTCGGCGATGGCGGAGCGCAGGACCTCGGTCATGCTGACCGGGTTGCTCCACTGGCGCCGGGAGACCGCGCCGCCGAGCACGGCGAGGTTCTCGGCGTGCCGCCGGATGCGGGTGGCCAGGTGGTCCACGTGGAACAGGCCCTTGAGCAGGTCCGGGTCCTCGATCTCGTTCTCCAGCTCGTCGAGGATCGAGATCTCTCGGTGCACGAGCGACTGGAGCCGGCGGGCGAGGTTGACGAAGACCTCGAGCTTCTGCTCGCTGCCCGCCTGGCTGGACGACCCTCCCCCGCCGCAACAAGGAAGGTTTCAAGCCGCCCGGCGGCCACGCCGCCCTCCCGGGACCAGGAGCACACCCCGCCCAC
>NZ_JBSFKD010000041.1:0-83437 GCF_053598395.1 Streptomyces sp. NPDC001135
CTGCAGCTCCTCTACCAGGGCAAGTCCCCCACGGCGACCGGCCCCTACGACCGACTGCCCTGGCGGCCGGGCGTCCTCACCCTGCAGCGCTGACCCCCAACCGCACGTGGAGGAACCCCAGCCGTGCGTCGGCTGGGGTTCCTCTCTTCTGCGCAAGGCAGGGGGACATCTGCCTACTTGAGCGCTGTACCGCCCGCGTTGTGATAGGCGATCGCCTTGCGGATCAGGTTTCCGCCGTCGGACTCGGCCGTGGTCTGTTCCTGCTGCCCTGGACCGAAGAGCAGGCCGGCGACATGGGCGTTCGCGACCTGGTCCATGTGCGCGAAGAACCAGTCCACCTTGTCGTCCTTGTAATGGTTGAGAGTGTTGTTCTGCGCCATGTTGCCCACGGGGATCTGCCACAGGACCACCGGCTTGCCCACGGACTCGGCCATCGTCTTGTAGAACTTCAGCGTG
The DNA here is from genome assembly GCF_053598395.1 of Streptomyces sp. NPDC001135. NCBI lineage: Bacteria > Bacillati > Actinomycetota > Actinomycetes > Kitasatosporales > Streptomycetaceae > Streptomyces > Streptomyces sp. NPDC001135. The sequence continues at coordinate 457 of NZ_JBSFKD010000041.1, forward strand.
GCGGCGGCCTTCTGGTCGGTCCAGAAGTGGTCACTGCCGCCGTGGGCCGGCTGTGCGTACCAGCCTGCGTCGCGGTCCGACACATCGGTGACCAGGAAGTCGGCGTTCTGTGCCCCGAGCTTCGCGTAGTCCCTGACGCACGCCTGTGTGGCGGTCTGCCAGTCCCAGCAGGTCAGGTGGAGCCCCACGGCGGTGTTCGGCGCGTACTTGCGCGCCATCGACATCAGGCAGCGGCTGAGTCCGGCGGCGCTGTTCTCCTGCGATCCGCAATCGGTCGGGTTGGCGGCCGAGACCTGCGCGGCAACCTGGTGCGGATCGCCGAGCGACCGGACGTAGCCCCAGAAGTCGGGCTCAAGGTCGATCGCGTCGTGCGACGTGCCGATCTTCTGGAGGAAGAAACGGTAGTCGTTCATGTACCGGGTGAGCAGGTCGAGCCTGTTGATGGCCTTGACCTCGCCCGGGCCGTCGCCCTCGCCTGCCAGATCCCCGAGGTCGCGCAACGAGTACCACGTCCAGAGCATCTTCTGCGGACGCGGGCTGCCCTTGTACGTCGCCTGGGCCGCCACGCTGTCCCGCCAGGTCACGTAAGTGCCGGGCGCCGTGGTGCTGCCGTTCCAGCAGCCCCACCAGCCCGACCACCCGTCGTGGCAGCGCGCTGCCGAGTAGTAGTCCGACGAGGGCGCGGGCTGGCTGTGCACATAGGCGTAGCGCATGTCGAACGGAGCGGCGGCCGCCGAGGCGTCAGTCATCGAGCCGCCGATGAGCACCGTGCTGCTGCCCATGAAACGTGTCGTCGAGCTGCCGCCACCGGCCGCGGGAGACGGTGCTGACGACGGCTGCGTGCCGACACTCCCGGCCGGGACGAGTTGCCACTGCTGATCGGCGCCGCCCCGGTCGCGGTTCTGGACGACGTCGCCCCCGTCGGCCTTGGCGGCGTTGTGGACCTCGACGGCCATGCCACTGAAGCGATTGATCAAACGCACGTAGCCGTCCGGCGACTTGGCCAGTTTGAACTGCTGGTTGGTGCCGTTCAGGTCTTTCCACTGCACGAGGGCGGAGCCGGCGGTCTTCGACCAGCCGAGGTCGTCCAGCACCTTGCCGGAGTTCCGGTTCTGCAGCCGGTAGTACCCGTCACCCGCGTCGACGAACCGCCACTGCTGGTTGGCCCCGCCGTGGCGCGCCCACTGCACCACCGCCGCGCCGTCGTTCGTGGCGAAGCCGCGGTCGTCCAGCACCTTGCCGCTGTTGCGGTTGACCAGCACGTACCACTTCTTCATATCCAGGGTTTGCTGCGCCGAAGCCTGGCTGACCACAACGGCGGAGCCGGCCACGACCACCGTGACGAGGCCCGCCCAGAAACCCCGACGCGCGAGCAACCGGCGGCCACGATGCTTCGGGCGGCCACCGCGGGCGCGGCCGTCGGCACGGCGGCCGCCGGCGCGGGACGCCAGCGATGACGTGGGTGGGCTGGGGACATGTCTGTGCTCCCGTTCAAGGGACATGCCTGTGCTCTCCTTCAGCCGTTGCATCTGACCGGACCACTTGGCCGGACACCACTCAGTGGTCCGAGAGGCCGAAAAGGTTGCCGCGAAGATCCACAAAGCTGCGACGATCACCGGCGAGTTCACGGGCCAGGGCTACGACGGAGGGTTCGGCGGATGACGCGCCCGGACCCTCACCACCATCGACCGCTACGACGGCCTGCTGCGCCCGCACCTCCTGCCGACCTTCGGCGGCAAGGACCTGGACGAGATCACTCCGCGGCCTCATGGTCCTGCTTGGCGCGTTCGCCTCGCTCCGCCCCGAGGAACTGGCCGAGCTGCGCCGTCACCTGCAATGGTTCGCCGAGAAAGGGTCGGACGGCCTTCTCTTCGTCGGTGAGAAGGGCGCGCCCTTCCGCCGGTCGACCGTCGGCCGGCAGTGGCGCAGGGCCAGGAAGAAGGTCGGCATGGCGGAGGGTGATCACATCGGCCGCGGTCCTCGTCGAGGTCATCCACCCGAAGATCAACGACGCCGCGCTGAAGTGGACCTTGTCCCGGCTGCGCGTGGAGCCGGTAACCCAGACGGTTGCACAGTCCGCCGCCACCCTGCTGCGGGCGGCGGGGCTGCACGGTCACAAGTACGCCATCGACGCCCTGCTGTGCGCGACCGCCCTGCGGCATCCCGGCCGGGTGACGAGCCTGACGTCCGATGCCGAGGGCATCGGTCTGCTCACCGCCGGGCATCCACGCGTGCTGGCCGAGAAGGTGTGAGGAACAGAGCCGGTGGTCTGGACAACAAAGAACCCCCCGGGTCTCCGACCCTGGGGGTTTCACATGGAGCGGGTGACGAGAATCGAACTCGCGCTCTCAGCTTGGGAAGCTGGGGTGATCTACGGCCGGTCTCTGGGCTGACCTGCAGTGGAGTGGTGCCGTCGTCAGATCGGAGCGCTCAACTCGTACCCGGTGTTCCCCGTGGTTCCCCGCACGATCTGGCACGTGTCTGGCACGGCCCTCCGTCCCTGGACCCCTCGCTCGCAGACCTGGCCGGCATGCCGGGCCACGTCGCAGGGCGCACCACTGCTCAGGGCTCGCGGGGGGTTCGGGCATGGACGTTATCCCGATGGCGGCGACGTCTGAATAGCCCCAACGCGCTTTCCCACTGTCCGCGCGGCCGTACGGGGGCGTCCATGGGGGTTCGCGCGGCAGGTCAGACGAGGTGCGCGTGCGGGGGCGAACGGTGGCGACCCGTCAGCGCCCCCTTGCGGAAACAGACCCGTCGTAGGCCCCGTCGGCGACGGCCCGCCAAGCTCCACGCCGACAAGGGCTACGACTACGACCACCTGCGCCGATGGCTCCGGTCCCGAAACATCACTCCGCGCATCGCCCGCAAGGGCATCGAGTCCTCTCAGCGTCTGGGCCGCCACCGTTGGACCGTGGAGCGGACAGTTGCGTGGCTGTCCGGGTGTCGCCGCCTGCATCGTCGCTATGAACGCAAAGCGGAACACTTCCTGGCCTTCGCCGGGATCGCCGCGGCGCTCATGTGCTTCCGGCGCCTCTCGCAGCAGGCGTGAGGCAGCGGCACCGCCGCTACGGGACGTTCCAGGCGGCGATGAACGGCTGCCCATCCTCGGTGGCCAGAAAGCTGAGCGTGCCCGGATGCGGATGGCCGAGCAGCCGGCCGGCGGAGGCGTCGAGGCCGAGCCAGCGCACCGTGAGCACGCGGGCCAGATGACCATGCGCGACGACGGCGACATCGCCGTCCTCCAGCAGCGGCCGGATCCGGTCCAGCACCGCGTCCGTGCGCGCTGCCACCTGCTCAAGCTGCTCGCCAGGATGGTCGTCGTCGCCGGGAACGACGCCGTCCCGCCACAGGTCCCAACCCGGCTTCATCTCCTGGATCTGTGCCGCGGTCAGACCCTCGTAGCCGCCGTAGTCCCACTCCAGCAGATCGGGATCGGGCCGGACGCCGGCCAGGCCCGCCAGCTCGGCCGTCCGCATAGCGCGGCTCAGCGGGCTGCTGAAAACCGCCACCAGATGGCGTCGGGCCAGCCTCGGAGCGAGCTCCTTCGCCGCGGCCTCACCCGCGTCAGTCAGCGGAACGTCGGTACGGCCAGCGTGCTGGCCCGACAGGCTCCATTCGGTCTGGCCATGCCTGATCACTATCAGTTCACCCATGGCCGCGCACGATATCTGATCATGCGACACGGCCGACCACTCCCGCCTTCGCCGCCACCGCCAGCACCCTCATCTGCGACGGCTGAATCGCCAACTGAGATGACCTCTGAGGCACGTGCGGTCAGCTCAGCCGGGCATCGGCGTACACGGTCATCGCATCGCGCTGGTAGACGGCGAGACCTTCGGCGATCTTGTCGAAGTTGGCCCGCATCTGCGGGTCGTCGACATAGGTCTGGGCCACTCCCTTGTACGCGGCCGCGGTCGGGGTCCAGAACCGGCAGATCTGCTGGTAGTTGGCGTCCACCTCGGCCTGTACCGCGGGGTCGGAGACCGGCGTTCCGGCCACCATGAACTCCGCCATACGGATCATCTGCGCCGTCACCTCACGCTGCCAGCGCTCCGTGTCCTCGGGGGTCATCGCCTCGACTGCCTGCCGGGACTGCTCCCACGCCTGCGGCCACCGCTCCCGTACTTCGGCCTCGGCCTCGGAGGGGGCCTGGAACCCCTCGAACAGGTTCTCCGGCTTGTTGATCTTCGTCATCTTCCTGTTGTCCCTACCTTCTTCCAGTTCGGCGATGGTGCGGCCGACCGTACGGGCCAGCGTCTCCAGCCGGTCCCGTTCCGCGAGTAGCCGTTGGTGGTGCTCGCGGAGCACGGCCACCTGGTCGAGCTGGCTGTCCAGGACTGCCTGGATCTCGCGCAGCCCCAGGTCCAGTTCCCGCATCAGCAGGATCTGCTGCAACCGCAGCAGATCGGCCTCCTCGTAGTAGCGGTGCCCGTTGCTCCCGATCCATGCGGGCGGCAGCAGGCCGATCTCGTCGTAGTGCCGCAGCGTCCGCGATGTCACCTTGGACATCCGCGCCACCTCCGCGATCGACCAGGCCATGCCGGTGCCTCCCTCGCCGGGCCGGTCTCTCCGGCCACACACATGACCGTAGAAGTTGCCGCAACGGAAAGCGCAAGCCCAAACCCTGTTGGACAGACACCACGGCCTGACCCGTCGGACAGGCGCTGCTAGGGGCGCAGACGGTTGGCGCCGGCCAGCGGGATTGCTGTACTTCGCTGCTGTACTGCGACGGTCCAGGGGTGCCGGCCGAGCAGTCCACGGGAGGGCCTCCGGCCCAACTCGCTCAGTACCCGAAGAAGTGGCGGGCCGGGTCTCTGACCTGCGGCCGTGAAATCGATCAACGCTGCGACCTGCGACTTAGCCGTCGGTGGTTGTCAGCGTTGGTCGTCGTTGAGCACCCCCGTACGGCCCAGAGACGGCCCGAGCGGGGGTGCCGTGATGTGCCCCCCTCGATGCGAACTATGGGCACGGTGGTCGCTGAAGTCTCCTGGGCTGGTACGGAGGGTGGCCAGGGACGCCAATGGTCGGCGCGGGTCGGTGGAGTTGCTGTACTTCGCTGCTGTACTGCACAGCCCAGGACCGTAAGGAACGCCCCGGTCATCTGAGATCAGTTGTGAGTCGACGCTCCGCAGCAGCCGTCAGCTCCTTGAGGCTCTGTCGAAGCAGGTTCAGGTCCGGGGAAAAGTCCCCCTGTGCCACCTGGCCCAAGACGGCAACGACTTGCTGATCGAGCCTAGCCATGGCCTGGCGGACCTCGTCACTGTCGATCCCCATGTGGGAAATATCCCAAGTTGTGTGGCAGTCGGTGCTGCGTCTGATTGCTTCATCCTGGATCTCCTGCCGACGCTCAGGTGAGTCAGACACGTTGATCGACTGCGGGAGGCGAGCCACCCAGTCCTTAGCTGCGTACGCACGCTTGAACTGCTTGCGCACGGCTTGTCGCTGAGCTTGCAGCCCCGTTTCCTGGTCCCTGCGACGCTCTCTTCGGATCGTGAACATGTGGTTGGCTGCGGCTCCAAGGAAGGCTCCCCCAAGGGCTCCGCCAAGGCCTACGAGCGCTGTTTCAAGTCCGGTCACACTTCCCAGGGAATGGCTTGCGGCAGTCCGTAAAGCGTTACACGCCGAACGGATCACCCGTTGAGGCGTCCGCGCACGCGCTACGGGCGGGCCGCCTGATGGCCAACAACAAGGGGAGGCGCCGGCGTTTCGGCGCGATCAGGCGACTACCCTCCGGCCGCCATCAGGCGCGCTATCCCGGACCGGATGGAGTGATGCGCCCGGCGCCGGTGACCTTCGCGACGACCGCTGACGCGGACGACTGGCTCGCAGAGAAGCAGACGGAGATCCGGCGGGGCGAATGGCGAGACCCGGACGCCGGGGCAGTGAGCTTCCGGGCCTACGCCGACAAGTGGGTGGAGGAGCGAGACCTGGCGCCGCTCACCAAGGACCTGTACCGCTACCTTCTCGACAAGCATCTGACCGCGTTCGCCGAAGCCGACTTGGACGAGATCACCGCACCGCGCGTGCGCGAATGGCGGGCCGAACGGTTGCGGCTGACCGGCGCCAAGACCATCACGGCCAAGGCCTACCGCCTTCTCAAGGCCATCATGGAGACCGCCGTAGACGACGAGCTGATCCCGCGAAATCCCTGCCGGATCAAGGGTGCTGGCAAAGAGAAGGCGGCCGAGCGGCGCATCGCTACCGTTGCTCAGGTCGACGCTCTTGCCACCGCCGTGGGGATGCGGTGGCGCCTGATGGTCTACCTCGGTGCGTACGGTCCGATGCGACCGGAAGAGCTGGCCGGTCTCCGTCGCCGAGACGTCGACCTCGACACTCTTCGGATCCGCGTTCGCCTCGCCGAGCCGGAGCGGATGAACGGGCGACGCGTGCAGGGCGGCACCAAGAGCGAAGCGGGAACTCGGACTGTGATTCTTCCCGCGTTCCTCCGCCGGGAGCTGCGCTGGCATCTGGAGTCGTACGCCGAGCCGGGGCCGGGCGGGCTGATCTTCGGGGGGGGAGAGAAGGGCGCCCCCTTCCGCCGCAGCTCCTTCGGGAGGAAGTGGCGCAAGGCGCGGGAGATCGTCGGCATGCCGGAGGGCTTCCGGTTCTACGACCTTCGGCACACCGGGCACACGCTCTCCACGCGGTCCGGTGCCACCCTCAAGGACATGATGGTCCGCGCCGGGCAGTCCTCCGAGAAGGCCGCGCTGATCTACCAGCACTCCGACGACGAGCGACAAGAAGAGGTCGCCGCCGGCCTCGATGCCACCGTTCGGAAGGCTCGGGCCGAGGCAGCGAAGAAGGCGGCCGACAAGCCTTCTGGCACGAATCTGGCACGCGGCGCGTGATCACCCTGCACGACAAAAAGGCCCGGGTCCTCTGACCTGGGCCTTCTTCATGGAGCGGGTGACGAGAATCGAACTCGCGCTCTCAGCTTGGGAAGCTGATGTTCTACCATTAAACTACACCCGCGTAAGTACGGACATGGTCCTCGCGGAGCCGGTGCCCGGACATTGCTCACTGTACATCATCGCAGACCCCTGGTGCCGAGACCCTGGGGTCTGAGTCTGTTTCAGGGGTCGGATCCGGCTGCGGGTGGGGCGAGTTGGGGCGTACCGTGGAGGCCTCGGGGAGGGCCCGGGTGAGGTCGGAGTGCCGCCTGGAGAGTCGTCTCTTTGATCCCGTAATGTGGCTTTTGTCGTCAGGGCGAGAAGCCCGACGAGGCTCTTGGGGAAGGGACTTAAGGGACTTGATGGAACGCACCGTCGTCCGTTGCGCGGACGGGCACGTCTTCAGCACCGCTTCGTTCCCGATGCAGCAGGCCGATCGGCTCGGCCCCCGTCGGCTCATGAGGTGTCCCCGGTGCGCCCGGCTCCGCAGTGTGGTGCCGGTCGCCCTGGAGAAGCGCTAGAGGCGTCGGCGGGAAGCCGGGGCAGGTCCGAGGCAGGGAACACCAGCCCCGGCGGTATCACGGACCGCACGGCGGGCACCCGCCGCAGTGGTGACTCAGGCGCGCGGAGTCGTCACGATTGTCACGGCTCCGCGCGCCTTGCGTATCCTCGCTACGTGCTTCTCTCAGACAAGGACATCCGGGCCGAGATCGACGCCGGGCGGGTACGGATCGATCCCTATGACGAATCCATGGTGCAGCCGTCGAGCATCGACGTGCGGCTGGACCGGTATTTCCGGGTGTTCGAGAACCACCGCTACCCGCACATCGACCCCTCCGTCGAGCAGGCCGATCTGACCCGGCTCGTGGAGCCGGAGGGGGACGAGCCGTTCATCCTGCACCCCGGGGAGTTCGTGCTCGCCTCCACGTACGAGGTCATCACGCTGCCCGACGATCTTGCCTCGCGGCTCGAGGGGAAGAGCTCGCTCGGGCGGCTGGGGCTGGTCACGCACTCCACCGCCGGGTTCATCGACCCCGGATTCAGCGGGCACGTGACGCTCGAACTGTCCAACCTCGCCACGCTGCCGATCAAGCTCTGGCCCGGGATGAAGATCGGCCAGCTGTGCATGTTCCGGCTGACCTCGCCCGCCGAGTCCCCGTACGGCAGCGAGCGCTACGGCTCCCGGTACCAGGGCCAGCGCGGGCCGACCGCCTCGCGGTCCTACGTCAATTTCCATCGGACCCAGGTGTGAGGGCAGCCGCAGACATGAGTGATGTTCGGGAGAACCTGACCTACGAGCGGTTCGGCGGCGCCGTCCGCGAGCTCGCGCAGACCATCGCCGACGACGGGTACGAGCCGGACATCGTACTCAGCATCGCGCGGGGCGGGGTGTTCGTCGCCGGCGGGCTCGCCTATGCCCTGGACTGCAAGAACATCCACCTGGTGAACGTCGAGTTCTACACCGGGGTGGGGACGACGCTCGAGATGCCGGTCATGCTCGCGCCGGTCCCGAACGTGATCGACTTCTCGGACAAGAAGGTCCTGATCACCGATGACGTCGCCGACACCGGCAAGACGCTGAAGCTCGTGCGCGACTTCTGCCTCGACACCGTCGCCGAGGTGCGCTCCGCGGTGATCTATGAGAAGTCCCACTCCCTCGTGAAGTGCGAGTACGTCTGGAAGCGGACCGATGAGTGGATCAACTTCCCGTGGTCTGTGTTGCCTCCATGCCGTAAGTCTGGCACGCCGATCACGCCGTCGAAAGACGCTCTCTGAAGATCGTCACTGTGGTGAATGTGCCGAACATCTGCTGTCGCATTTCGCGAACAGAGCCAGTTGGCGCTTCATGACTATGACCGCACCTCAGGGGGCGCCGGTCTCCCGCTGGTGATGGAGCGGTGGAGGCCGGCGCCCGCCGCGGACCGCAACCAAGCTGCGTGATTGGCCTGCGGTCTTCAATCGGTCAGCCGAGGCTGGGCTCAATCTTGCCGTGCGCGAGCGCGGGCATGTACTTCTTGTTGCCCTGGAACTGCGCCTCGTAGCCAGAGCCGAGCGCCTGGGCCCACAGAATGGGGTCGAGGAGGTTGGAGCCGCTGTCGAGGTGCGCAACGCCGGTGGCGTCCGTCACCCCGATACCGATCTGTCGGCCCGACCCAACGGTGAAGGTGATGGGCACGCCCTTGATGGGCTCGCCGTCGCTGTCGATGAGCTTCGCGCTGATCTGAGCTTGCGCCTGGCCCATCACAGTGCCCTTCACCGTCGCTGCGGTGAGCTGCGGGTATTCCTTGTCGGTCCCTCCGTTGGGCTGCGGCGGGTACGGGTAGGGCTGCGGGTACTGCTGGAACTGCGGCGGGTACGGGTACTGCCCCTGGGGCGGGTACGGGTACGGCTGCGGGGGGTACGGCTGGAACTGCGGCGGGTAGGGATACGGCGGCTGGGGCGGCGCGTACGGCTGCGTCGTCACTGGTGCTCCTCAAGGGATGAGTTCGCGCGGGCATATGCCCGCCCTCCCACCGTTACACGCAAAGCGACGATTCGCCCCCGGAGTCGTCACTATGCGTGACATTAGGGGGGTTGTGATTGGCATATGACCCGGACGGCCCACCGATCCATGGCATCGGCCGGATGTGGGCCCCAGCCGATCCACTCCAACCAGCCGGCCGCAGCCGCACCCTTGGCTGAGAGCTCCCGCCCTCGCTGAGACCGCCTGCTCCTGGGTACCGTCGTGTTCGTGTGTCCGGTGCGCGTTGGGTTGGTCACCCAAGGCTCGCACTGGTTGATCGCGCGCGACTAGGGGAGCTGGTACGGGCATGGCGGTTGACGCTGCTCGATCGGAAGAGGGGTTCACGTCGGCCAGGGCTACACGGGTGATGAGTGCCGCGTGTCGGGCTGCGGGCCTCGATGGCAGAGGCGCGGAGCTGATTCGTCTCGGAGAGAACGCGCTGTTCCGGCTGGCCTCGGCGCCGGTGATCGTCCGCGTGGCTCGGGGAGAGCCCTGGTTGCCCAAGGCGCGTGTCGAGGTGGCTGTGTCCAGGTGGCTGGCGGCAGAAGGGTTCCCTGCTGCCAGGCTCGTTGACGGCTTGGAGCAGCCGATTGTGACTTACGGTCACCCGGTAACCTTCTGGCGCCTCATTGTGGAGGGCGACCGTAAAGCCACGTACGGCGAACTGGGCGCCATATTGAGAGACTTGCACTCTATGACGGTGCCTGCGGGCCTTGAGTTGCCTGCGTTCGACCCATTCGACAAGCAAGAGCTGCGGATCAGTAAGGCGCCGATCCCGGACGATGACCGGGTCTTCCTCCGCAAGCGGTGGCAGGAGCTGCGCGGTCAGTTTGAGGAGTTGAGGTTCGAGACTCCGAAGGGGCCGGTGCACGGTGATGCGCACGTGCAGAACCTCATGGTGAACGATCGGGATGAGGTGATCCTGATCGACTTCGAGGCCTTCTGCTTCGATCACCCGGAGTGGGACCTGATGGTCACGGCGGTCGAGCATCACAGCCTTGGGTGGCAGACCGATGAGCAGTACGCGGACTTTGTGCGGGCGTACGGACGGGACCTGTACGACTGGCACGGTTACGACACGCTTCGGCGGCTGCAAGAGTTCGGCATGACGACGTGGCTCATGCAGAACGTGCGGGAGAACGAGGAGACGGCGGCCGAGTACCGCCGGCGCATCGCTGGCTTGCGTAACGATGATGCGCCGCGCGATTGGCGACCCTGGTAACTGCTACTCGTCCTCGTCGTCCAGGCGGGCCAAAGCTTCGCTCACCTGCTCGTTTAAGGCGACGACGGCGGTGTGAGTGGCGTGCGTGCTCACCTCTGCCTGGAAGTCAGTGACATAGCGCTGGAAGCGTGAGGACTGGAGGGAATCGCCGCCGTCCACGGCAAGGCTCGCGGTGGTGACGGCGGCCTCCAGCTCGCCGTTCAGTAGCTGGCTCTGGGCGAGCACCATGCGGCAGAAGCCCAACGTGCGGGCGTACTGCGGATCGGTGCTGTCGACGGCGCGCTGTGCATGCTCGACGGCTTCCCGGCGCATCTTGAGGTCCCGGAAGCAGTGGCAGAACTCGCCCAAGAGCTCGGCGTCATCGAAGTAGCTCAGCCAGGCCGGGTCATCGGCGCTTTCGGCTCGCTCGAAGTGTCGTTCCGCTTGGTTCATCGCCTCGGCCGCTCCGGCCCGGTCGCTGGCGTTGGAGAGTGCGCGGGCCTCCATTGCCCAGTAATTGGCCATAGCTCGTGGGGTGGCTCGGCCCTTGGCGCCCTCGACGGCGGCACGGGCAAGCTGGATGGCTTGCGCGTGGTTGCCCAGGTAGTTGGCCTGATGGCTGAGGTTGCCCAGGATGCGTGCCCCGAACATCCGGTCGTCGATGACCTTGGACAGCCGCAGTGTGGACGTGAGGTAGCGGTGGGCAAGCCGGTGGTTACCGACGTCGTACGCGGTCCACGCGAGCAGCTGGGAGACCTCGGCGGCGGCCCCGTAGAGCGCTGTGCCCACCTTCTCGCTATAGCTGGCGTTCAGCAGGGGAAGGACCTCGTGACGGAAGTAGTGGCGTAATGCCTTGTGGCCGTGGCCTCCGCCGTACTTGAAGTCGAGCTGCATGAACATGGAGGCGGCATCCCGGATCGCGCGTACGTCGCGCATGCCGACTCGTTGATGCGCGGGCCTGTCGGCCTGGACGCCGTCGGGCCGGTCGATCATCCATGACAAGACGGCTGTGCTCAGCTCGGCGTCCTCAATGATCAGTCGGTCTGAGACGGGCGTGTCGGCACCCTCCTGCGCAAGACCGTCAAGCGCCGATAGTACGTCGGGGACCGTGCTCGGGTAGCCGATCGGCTCGGGGGCGGTCGGCCGAGTGTGGTCGAAGAAGCCGAGATCGCCCGGCGTGATGCGGCGGCCCAGCTTGGCGCTGAGGACGTCAGCCATGATCGCTGCTGTCTCCGGTTTGATTCCGACGCCGTCTCGCCAGCGCTGCACAGCGACGTGTGTCGTTCCGAGAGGGATGCCTCGCTGGGCGGCAGCGTCCTTCATCCGCTTGGCAAGCCCCTTGTTGGAGACCTTCGCCTCGTCCATGACCGCGATCAACTGAGCGTTCGGTTCTCGGCTCATGCTCCCCTGCCAACCCGAGAATTGCGGCGAGTGTTCATCGTGTCACAGCAGTGTCGCCTTGGGGGTTCATTGGTGAACCCCCTTCGTATTTGACGGTGTTCACGTGAACCCCCCGATGAACGCTCCCGACTAAGCCTGCCGCGCCGTTCACTGGTCAGCACAGATCGGCGGGCTATGGGGCCCGCAAGGGCTCGGGAGGGAACGCGGTGGAAGCACGGCAGAGCAAACGCACAGCGAACGTCCCGACGACGGGCACTCCGCCTCGCTCGGTGTACGACCCTGACGTCGGCCACTTCCGGGCTCTGACCGTCCACGCCGAGGACTCGGACTGCGTGAAGGCCGCGCGGGACATGATCGGTTCCTACCTTGCGACCTGGAGCCTGGGTTACGCGGTCGATGACGTGAAGCTCGTCGTGTCGGAACTGGTCGGCAACGTCGTCCACCACGCTGTGCCAGATGAGCGCTTGTCGATGCCCGGTGCGAAGCGGCGCATCGACGTGTGGCTGATCAACTACCCCGGACTGCTGGCGATCGGCGTCTTCGACGAGGACTCGACACCGCCGGACCTCCCCGCGGGTGAGTTCATCTCGCCAGACCTGGCCGGTGACTTCATCGAGGCTCTCGTACCGGACCGGGGGCGCGGGCTGCTGATCGTTCAGCGCTTGGCCGATGCGGTCTGGTGGTCGCCGGGGCTCAAGGGCGCTGGCAAGACAGTGTGGGCTCGGTTCGACCTCGATCGGGTCTGGGCCGACTGGTGGGCCGAGTACTCGGCTCGATAGACGCCGGGTCGCCACCCTGCTCTGCTCCCACGCGATCGGGAGCGGGACGGCGACCCGGTCACTGGCCGGAGCCTGACCACTCCGGCCGAAGGGGCGCGGTCTCTCGGACGGCTCGGGGGCTCCCCTCCCGAGCGAGAGTCCGCGCTTCACATCCCCATATAGGCCGGGCCACCCCGTCAGCCCTGGAAAGCGAAGGGTGGCCCGGCTGGGAACACGGCGGTTCCCGGTGCCTGATGGTACCGGGGCCGCCGTGCTGCGTTTGTGCCCTGGTCCAAGGAAGTTGATGATCCGTTACCTAGATCAGAGGCAGAGGTGGGCAAGGTGACTGGCTCGGGTGAGGGCTGGCTGAACGATGGTCTCGATCTGCCGGGGGCGGACTCCGGTCTCTGGGTGTCGGGGGTGGACTACATCTCCGGTTGGCGTGAGGCACGTGAGGCTGCCGACCGGCTGAACCGCGCACTCCTGGGCGCGGGGTTGGAGCTGTCCGCCGTGAGGGCCGTTGCGTCCACGAACGAGGACGGGCACGGGGTGGTGCGGCTGACGGGCTGGCCGGCCGTCGTGGACCGGCTCTCTGCGCTCCTGGAGGCACGCGCGGACAGCGATGGCGGTGCAGCGTGAGGCTGTCGACTCTCCTGCTTGATGCCTCAGCCACAGAAAGTCAGCCACGACGATGCCGTGCGGCGAACGAGCGGGCGCGCGTGTGTCTCGCTCAGCCACCCACCGGCAGCAACCACGCTTCCGTGTTCTTGATCGTCGCGGCCGTTGCCGCCCGAGGCTCGGCACCGATGGTTGGTCAACGGCTCGGCTCCTTTGGCGTACTGCGGGTGGGGGCGCCTGCCGACCGGACGGGACCGGCGTCCACGCCGCACGCCCGGCCGGGGCGGCCGGGCGCCCCGGCGCGCCGCAGGCGCGCCCTTGAGGAAGTGAAGACTGTTTCGACCGATCGTTGTCGGCGCTCAGGCGTGGGGACGTCGTGCGGGCCGCTTGTCGGCGGTGATCCGGTAGGCGAGTTCGGCCCGGTCGGCGCCGAAGCGCAGCTCTTCGAGGATCAGCGGGCGGTCGTCGGTGCCGTGCGCGACGCGACATACGTGCAGGATCGGTGTGGCGTCGGGGAGCTGGAGCGTGGTCCGCTCATCTGGCAGGGGCATGCGGGCACGTACGGTCTCGGTCCAGGTGAGCTTGTGCCCAGCCTGGGTGAGCACCCAGTAGAGGGCGGCCGATGGCTTGCACGGCTCCTGACCGAGGAGGGGAACGGCCTCGGCAACCTCGAATGGGATCAAGGTGCGATGCATGGCACGCGTCCCGGTGCTGGGGTCGGTGAGCAGTCGGTCACAGCCGAACAGGGCTTCCTCAGTATCGAGTTGGAGGAGTCGGCCGGTGTCCTTCGTGGTGCGGGTGCGGTAGGTGCTCGGCTTCTCGGTCTCCTGCCAAATGTCGCCGCTGGGCATCACGAACTTGTCTTCCGCCGTGCGGCTGATGCCCCGTTCAAGCGTGAGCACCGGCTGACCGCTGGAGCGTACGAAGCTGCCCTTGCCGTGCCGAACGTCAATGAGTCCTTCGGCTCGCAGCGCGGCGATGGCGTTGCGGACGGTCGGCCGGGAGACGCCGTAGCGGGCCATGAGCTGAGCCTCGGACGGCAACAAGGAGTCGGGAGCGAACTCGCCGGACAGGATCGCTTCGCGGATCGCGGCGGCGACCTGCTGGTAAAGGGCTCCTGGACGCTGGATCTCCGACATTCGCTCATCTCCAGGTTGCAGTCGTAGGCACGTCGCACGCGCGACATCACTCGTCAGCATAAGTACTTGCGCTGCTGTCGTACAGGGCCCCATAGTCGTACCTCGTAAGGACAAGTGACGTCAGGATGTCTCCGGCATCCCGAGTGGCCAAGGAGGCCAACGAAATGCAGTCCATTCCCGTGGACACGGCGCGGCTGGGCGTACTGCGGTGCGCCATCGCGCCCGAAGCAAAGATCACCAACTCTGAGACGCAGGAGGTGAAGAGGGACCGGGACGGCAACCCGGTCTGGACCGTGGCCGTCACTGTGCGGCAGGACGGACGACGGATCTCCGTCATCGAGATCGCTGTGAGCGGTCAGCCCAAGGGCATCGAGGAAGGGCAGATCGTAAAGGTCACCGGTCTGACCGCGTTCATGTGGTCGATGGGGGACCGGCACGGCGTCAGCTTCCGCGCCGACTCCGTCACCCCCGTGACCGGCCCGGCGCACGCCAAGGGTGGTGACGCCTAATGGGACCTATCCTGCTCGCCCTCGGCCTGGCCGTGCTGGCGTGGGTGCTCGTCGTCGGTGACCTGGTCCGCCGGCACCGCCCCGTCTGGCACTGGTACCTGATCGGTTACCCGGCCACCGCCTGCCGGGTGCTGTTCACCTGGCGCAAGGTCGCTCAGCTCAACGACCTAGCCGTGTCCAAGCGTCCGCCGCGTGGGCTGCTCGGCGACCTGGTCGTCAAGGGTGACCCGCTGCGGCCGGTGGCTCCGCGGATTTCCTTCCCGCGCGCCACACGCATGGGCCTGACGGTGCTGGTCCGGCTGCACGCGGGCCAGACCCCGGCGACCTTTCTGAAGGCGGCTGACGCGTTCGTGCACGCGTGGAAGGTCCACGCGGTCCGGGTCACCTCGCCCGAACGCGGGCTCGTCCTGCTGACGGCGACGGCCACGGATCCGCTTCAGCGGCCCGGCTTAGCGTCTGCTCCGGCCGAGTTGCTGTCGGCGCTCATCGGGGTCCTGGAGAGCGGCGGCGCCTGGGTGATGAACCTGCGGTTGGTGCCGCACTGGCTCATCGCCGGTGCCACCCGCTCGGGCAAGTCCACGCTGCTGGCCCGGTTGATCACCCAGCTCGCCCCGCAGCCGGTTGCCATGGTCGGCATCGACTGCAAGGGCGGCATGGAACTCGGGCTGTTCGCCGACCGGCTCAGCGCGCTGGCCACCTGCCGACGCGAAGCGGTCGCCGTGCTCTCCGCGCTCGTGGTCGACATGCAGGACCGGATGAGCGCCTGCCGGTCGGCCGGGGTGCGCTCCATCTGGGAGCTTCCCGACAAGGTCCGGCCGGTGCCGGTCGTCGTGATCGTGGACGAGATCGCCGAACTGTACCTGTCGGACGGCACCCGCGAGAGCAAGGCGGAAGCCGAACAGTGCTCCACCCTCCTGCTCCGGATCGGCCAGCTCGGGGCAGCGCTCGGCCTGCACCTGGTCGTCGCCGGCCAACGCGTCGGCTCCGACCTCGGCGCCGGTGTCACCGCGCTGCGGGCTCAGCTCGGCGGCCGGATCTGCCACCGCGTCAACGACCCCGGCACCGCCGAAATGACCTTGGGTGACCTGAACAAGGACGCCGTGGCCGTCGCCCAGTCCATCACGGCAGAGGAACGCGGCGTGGCCGTCTGTACCGGCCCGGACGGCGGCTGGAGCCGCGCCCGCTCCCACCTCACCCCGACTGAGGAAGCCGTCTCGACAGCCCGGAAGTACGCCGCGACGGCACCCGACCTGCCTGCCCTGAACCGCGTCCCTGAGGTGCTGGAAGGAGACGACAAGTGATCAGCGAAGGTACCGCGTTCACGTTCTCGGTGATCTTCGGGATCATCACCGTCCTCCTCGTCCGCTCCCGCGACGTGCGCGCCTGGGAAGCGGTCTGCGTCGGCCTCTTCGGCCTCTACCTCGGTCAGACCCCCGTGGTCTTCACCGTCCACGGTCTCTTGACCTGGCTCATCAGCGGCTTCGCCCACCACTGACCCGAAGGGACACATGGCCATGCCCATGCCTCGCGTGAGGTGCCCCCACTGCAAGGGCGACGGAGCCCGCAAGACCTGGACCGGCCGCATGCGCCGCTGCCGCGTCTGCCGGGGCACCGGAAGCATCCGCTGACCACCAACCCACCCCGACACAGGAGGTGATCCCCATGACCAACGGTGCACCACCCACCATCAGCCCTGCCGCTTTGGCGGCCCACCCCGGAAGGTCACCACCATCAACCCGGACTCCACCCCCGCTGACCGGCGCGCCGCCCTCGACCGCGCGGCGCGCCTGCGTCAGCTCCCCGAAGCAGACCGCGACGCAATCCGCCTCGCACAAGATCCCAACTTCCCCCGCCTGCTGGAGCAGATCACCGCAACCGGCGGCTGCTCCCACCCCGTCCACCTCTCCGGCTCCACCACCACCGTGGACGGCACCACCGGCGAGATCCTCCACCACTACGACACCCGCAACGAGCCCGGCGAACGCCTCCTCGTCCGCTGCCGCAACCGCCGCGCAACCATCTGCCCCGCCTGCTCCCGCCTCCACGCCGGAGACACCTACCACCTCGTCCGCGCAGGTCTCCTCGGCGGCAAGAACGTCCCCGATGCCGTCCGTCACCGCCCCCGGCTGTTCGTCACCCTCACTGCTCCGTCGTTCGGCCCGGTCCACCGGTCATCGGAGCTGTGCCGACCCCGCCGCGACGGCGGCACCTGCGAACACGGCCGCCTCCTTGGCTGCGGCCTCGTCCACACGCCGGACGAACCGAGTGTCGGTCAACCGCTCTGCCCCGACTGCTACGACTACACCGCCCACGTCCTGTGGCACGCACATGCCTCCAAGCTATGGGACCGCTTCGTCATCGACGTCCGGCGGCGCCTCGCATCATCGGTCGGCCTGGTGCAGTCCCGCTTCGCCCGGCATGCCCGGCTGTCCTTCGCTCGCGTCGCCGAGTACCAGAAGCGGGCGGCCGTCCACGTGCATGCCGTCGTCCGCCTCGACGGCCCGACCGGCCCCGGCGACGAACCCCCGGCCTGGGGCACGGCCGAACTCCTCATAGACGCCGTACGCGCCTCCGCCCGGAGAGTCACGGTCGGCACCCGCTACAGCCCCGCCGTGGGCGAGCTGGGCCTACGCTGGGGCGCCCAGATCGACGCTCGGCCCCTGCGGACGGACGGTGACAGCCCCGACGATGACGCCGTAGCCGCATATGTTGCCAAGTACGTCACCAAAGGCGCGAGCGACACAGGCGCTGGCACTGACCACCCGCTCTCAACCTGGGCCGACATCGAGTCGGCACCCGTGAGCGAACACACCCGAACCCTCATGCGGACCTGCTGGCGCCTCGGCGGCCTACCCGAGTACACGCCCCTGCGCCTGCGTGTCTGGACTCACACGCTCGGCTACCGGGGCCACATCCTCACCAAATCCCGCGCCTACTCCACCACCTACGCAGCACTCCGCGCCCAACGCGCCCACCACCAGGGCCACACCGACCTACCCGACGCAATCACCGAACGGAACTGGCGCTACATCGGCACCGGCCACACCCCCGGCGCAGCACTCATTGCCGCTGGCATCGCTGAGGACCGACGCCTCAACCAAGAGATGGTCCGCGAACTCTCGAACGCGGGAGGGGCCGTTGGCTGAGCCGAAGAAGATCATCACCACCGAAGAATGGATCAAGAAGCACCTTGCACGAGCTCCAGCACGGGACAGGGCATGGGTGGAACGCGCTCGGCTGCTGCATCGAAGGATCACATGACAGAGGCCCCGGTATCCCCGGGGCCTCTCAGCGTTGTGCGTTCCGACGTCACTCCCGCCAGACGGGCTCGATCAGATCAGGATCGAAGATCCGCTTTCCCCTACCTGCCGGGTGGATGATCACTGCCGACAGGCTGTGGAGGATGATCTCCTGTTGCCGCTCAATAGGGAGATCGAAGAACTCCTCTTCGGTCAGGTCCTCGGTCCGTCCCTTCGCCTCCCTCTGCTTCTGCTCCTTGTAGAACCTGGACCGCTCCAGCTTCAGTTCGTCGCGCAACCTCTCCTTGGCCGGCAGCAACTGCAAGAGCGTGGACACGCTGATCTGCTTGGCCTTCTCGGCCTCCACCAGTTGGCGGATGTCGGCGTTCACGTCCTCCAACTCGTGCTCTCGGGGCCACCGCTGATCACCGGCGGCATCGGATCCGGCGGCTTTCTCACGCTTCTCCGCGAGCACCAACCGCGCGATGTGCTTGTCTACGGGCTCGCCTACGCGTCCGACCTTGCCGCACCCGCCGTTGACCACCGAGCACTGGTAGCTGTACTTCGACGCCTTGGAACCGGGCTTCCAGTTTCGATTGTTCTGTCCCCGGATCTTGGTCTTGCACAGTCCGCAGCGCGCGATGCCGGAGAGTAGGTACTTACGTGCCAGGGACTGTCCAGGCCGCTGCCGCTTGCGCTCTGCGATCGCCTCGCAAACCGCCTCCCACTCCTCGACGGTGTTGATCGGTTCCCAGTCACCCATGACGGGCTGTCCGTCGTCGCCGTAGAGGATCTCGCCGTGGTACGTCCGGTAGCCGACCAACCGTGGGTTGGTCAGGATGTGCTCGACGTGGTGGTGCGCCATGCGCTTGGTGCCCTCGCGCGGGTTCCCCAGCCCCTGTTCCTGCCACCGCGTGCGAATCGTGCCGATGCGGACTCCGGCCAGCACTTCACGCTGTGCCGCCCGGATCGCCTTGGCGGCCTCGGGATCGACCTTGCTCCGGTCGTCCTTGCGCCACCCGTACGGCGCTGGGCCGCCGCTGTCCTTGCCCTGCTGGGCCAGCTCCAGGTGCTTGCGCCGGATCCGGCGCGATGCGTCGTGGGACGACTTGTTGGCGAACGCCACCATGATCCGAGCCATGGTGCGACCGTCGGGCGTTCCCAGGTTGATGTCGTTGGTGACGGTCGCGAACTCCAGGCGCGGGCGCTCGTCGAAGATCTCGATCAGCCGCTCAAGGTCGCGCGGCTGGCGGGCGAGACGGTCAAGGTCGTACGCCACGATCCCGTCGATGAGTCCGGCGCGGAGATCGTTCAACATCAGCTCGAACTCGTCGCGCACCACGTTGCGCTTGAACGCGGACACGTCGTTGTCCTCGTAGACCTTCACGGCCTGCCAGGAACGGAGATCGGTGAGACGCTCGCAGTCCGCTTGCTGCCGGGCTACGCCTAGCGCGTCGCCCTCGTCGTCCCGTGAGATGCGGGTGTAGATCCCCACCTTGCGCGCCACTGTCGGGCCCTCCCCTGACTGCGCCATGCTGCGACGATGCGGGAAGAGCCTACTATCCTCATTCAGTTCAATCAGCCTGGAGCGTCGAGCCGCCCGTCGTGAAGCGGGCCGGGCAGGTCCTCGACGCCTAGACCCACAGCGCATTACGAAAGGGCCCCCGGCTCCGTGCCGGGGGCCCTTTCCTGCGCGCGAACGCTCAGAACGTGCCGAGCTTCACGATCGACAGCAGCGCGATCAGCTGGATCGCCGACGCGCCCAGCGCCTTCGGCCAGGGCAGGTCGTGGGAGCGGGAGACCATCAGCGTCAGGAGGGCGCCCGCGCCGATCCAGGTGGCCCAGCCGAGGACCTGGACGAAGCCGGCGTCGCCGCCGAAGAACATGGCGAAGACCAGGCGGGGCGCGTCCGTGAGGGCGGTGATCAGCATGGACAGGCCGACCGTCGGCTGCCAGGCGCCGTCGCCGCCGAGCTGGCGGGCCAGGGTGTGGGTGACCACGCCCAGGATGAACAGGCCGAACACCATCACGACCGCCGTTATCAGCACGATCGGCACCGCGGTGGAGAGCGTGGCGCTGATCGCGTCCTTGCGGGCGCCGTCGAAGCCGAAGACGGCCAGCAGGCCGTACAGGAAGGTGGTGATGAGCGCCGGGGTCCACATCGTGTAGTCCCGCATGCGCAGGAAGGTCTGGTCGGGGGAGAGGACGATCCCCTTCAGCAGTTCCTTCCAGTGCAGGGGCGGGCCGAGCGGGGCGGCGGGTGCGGCGGACCCGGCCTGGTAGGTCGGGCCGTGGGTGTAGTCGGCGGCCTCGTCGATCGAGAACGCCTGGGTGTGGCCCGGTTGGTTGGCCGCGTACGGGTCCTGGCCGGAAGCGCCGCCCGGGTAGCCGCCGTCGTCACCGAAGTACTCCGGCCCGTCGTCGGCCGGCCCCGGGTGTCCGTACGACTGGCCCGGCCGGCCGTACGGCTGCCCCTGCTGCGGGTACGAGGGCTGCTGCCCCGGCTGCGGGTACGGCCGCTGCGGCGCCTGCGGGTAGCCGTACGAGGGCCCCGGGGGCTGCCCGTACGACGGCCCCGCGGGCTGCCCGTGCTGCGGTCCGGGCCGGCCGTACGACGGTCCCTGCTGCGCCTGCTGTCCTTGGGGGGTGCGGTTGTCCCGGCCCCCGCGTCCGATCCTGAATCCAGCCACGTCATCGAACGTACCTGGTCCCGGAGGGTGACGTGCCGGGCCCGGGCGTCCGGGCCCGGCTTTGCGGCCGACCTGTGACATCCCCTAAGGGACCGTCAGCGATTCGACCAGGGAGCCTTCAGGGGTTTCCCCCGTTTCCCCTACGGTCTCCGGCTCCCGTCCACAGGTGGGTAAGGATGGGGGCATGAGCGTAGTGAAGATCAATGTGCTGACCGTGCCCGCCGAGCAGCGGGAGGTGCTGGAGAAGCGGTTCGCGTCCCGCGCCCACGCCGTCGAGAACTCCGACGGATTCGAGTGGTTCGAACTGCTGCGGCCCGTCGAGGGCACCGACACGTACCTCGTGTACACGCGCTGGCGTGACGAGGAGTCGTTCCAGGCGTGGATGGAGGGCCCGATGAAGAGCGCGCATCAGGGTGGCGCGGAGGGGGAGCGGCCGAAGCCGGCGGCCTCCGGCTCCACGCTGTGGTCCTTCGAGGTGGTCCAGCAGGCGGGCCCGAAGGGCGAGTAGCTGCCGCGCCGGGCGCCCCGTTGCCGACGGCTCCTGTGCGGACGGTTCGGAAGCGGGGCGCTTCGCTACGAAGGAGCCGAGTCCCGGCCGACGCCACGGAGGCCGTGCAGCTCGGTGTGGGTGGTCGGCTGCTCGCCCACGCCAGGGAGCTGCTGCCGGGCACCCCGCCCGGCGAACTCCGCTTCCTCACCGCGTGCTTGACCCCGGCCCTGGACGACGCCCTGCGGGTCGCGGAGAGCCGGGGCGGCGGCTGGGGAGTTGAGGGCGGGCTCCGCCCCGCTCAGTTCCGCTTGGAGGGAGAGGCCGGCACGGCCTCGTGGCCGCTCCCGCGCAGGCGCGCGACCACCTGCGAGCCGATGAGCCCCGTACCGCCGATACGCCCCGGATCCGGTGCGCCACCGCGCACTCGCGACACGACGGCGCCCCCTGCCTGTGCGCAGCAGGGGGCGCCGTCGTGTCGCTGGAGCCGTGGTTACTTGACCGGCTCGGGCTCCGGCTCGCTCTCGGTCTCCGGCTCGCCCGCCGGGTCGACCGGCGTCCTGACGGAGTCGAGGAGCAGCTGGGCGACGTCCACGACCTGGATGGACTCCTTCGCCTTGCCCTCGTTCTTCTTGCCGTTGACCGAGTCGGTCAGCATGACGAGGCAGAACGGGCAGGCGGTGGAGACGATGTCCGGGTTGAGGGAGAGGGCCTCGTCGACGCGCTCGTTGTTGATGCGCTTGCCGATGCGCTCTTCCATCCACATCCGGGCGCCGCCGGCGCCGCAGCAGAAGCCGCGCTCCTTGTGGCGGTGCATCTCCTCGTTGCGCAGGCCCGGGACCTTGCCGATGATCTCGCGCGGGGGCGTGTAGATCTTGTTGTGGCGGCCCAGGTAGCACGGGTCGTGGTAGGTGATGATGCCCTCGACCGGGGTGACCGGGATCAGCTTGCCCTCGTCCACCAGGTGCTGCAGCAGCTGGGTGTGGTGGATGACCTCGTAGTCGCCGCCGAGCTGCGGGTACTCGTTGCCGAGCGTGTTGAGGCAGTGCGGGCAGGTCGCGACGATCTTCTTCGCCGACTTCGGCTTCTTGGTCGACTCGTCCACCTCGCCCTCCTCGTTGAGGGACTCGCCGAAGGCCATGTTCAGTGCCGCGACGTTCTCCATGCCGAGCTCCTGGAACAGGGGCTCGTTGCCGAGGCGGCGGGCGGAGTCACCGGTGCACTTCTCGTCGCCGCCCATGATCGCGAACTTGACGCCCGCGATGTGCAGCAGCTCGGCGAAGGCCTTGGTGGTCTTCTTGGCGCGGTCCTCCAGGGCGCCGGCGCAGCCGACCCAGTAGAGGTACTCGACCTCGGTGAGGTCCTCGATGTCCTTGCCGACGACCGGGACCTCGAAGTCGACCTCCTTGGTCCACTCCAGGCGCTGCTTCTTCGCCAGACCCCAGGGGTTGCCCTTCTTCTCCAGGTTCTTGAGCATCGTGCCCGCCTCGGACGGGAACGCGGACTCGATCATCACCTGGTAGCGGCGCATGTCGACGATGTGGTCGACGTGCTCGATGTCCACCGGGCACTGCTCGACGCAGGCGCCGCAGGTGGTGCAGGACCACAGGACGTCCGGGTCGATGACGCCGTTCTCCTCGGCGGTGCCGATCAGCGGGCGCTCGGCCTCGGCGAGCGCGGCGGCGGGGACGCCGGCCAGCTGCTCCTCGGAGGCCTTCTCCTCGCCCTCCATGGTCTTGCCGCCGCCGGCCAGCAGGTACGGCGCCTTGGCGTGCGCGTGGTCCCGCAGGGACATGATCAGCAGCTTCGGGGAGAGCGGCTTGCCGGTGTTCCAGGCGGGGCACTGCGACTGGCAGCGGCCGCACTCGGTGCAGGTGGAGAAGTCCAGCAGGCCCTTCCAGGAGAACTGCTCGACCTGGGAGACGCCGAAGACGTCGTCGTCACCGGGGTCGGTGAAGTCGATCGCCTTGCCGCCGGAGGTCATCGGGAGCAGGGCGCCGAGGGAGGTGTCACCGGTGGCGTTGCGCTTGAAGAAGATGTTCGGGAACGCCAGGAAGCGGTGCCAGGCCACGCCCATGTCGGTCTTCAGGGCGACCGTGATCATCCAGATGAAGGAGGTCGCGATCTTCAGTCCGGCGAAGAAGTAGGTGAGGTTCTGGAGCGTGGAGACGTCCATCCCCCTCAGCCACGACACCACCGGGTACGAGAGGAAGAACGAGGCCTCGTAGCCGTCGACGTGGTGCTGGGCGCCTTCGAGGGCGTGCAGCATGAAGATGCAGACGCCGACGATGAGGATGACGGCCTCGACGAAGTACGCCTGGCCGAAGTTGGAGCCGGCGAAGCGGGACTTGCGGCCGGGCTTGCGCGGGTGGCTCAGCTGACGGATCGCGATCAGGACGAGGATGCCGACGACCGTCATCGTGCCGATGAACTCGACGTAGATGTTGTACGGCGCCCACTCGCCGATGACCGGCAGGATCCAGTCCGCCTTGAACAGCTGCCCGATCGCGTTGACGATCGTCAGCAGCAGGGTGAAGAAGCCCACCGCGACGAACCAGTGCGCCACACCGACGACGCCCCAGCGGTTCATCCGGGTGTGGCCGAGGAACTCCCTGACCACGGTGAGGGTGCGCTGTGCGGGGTCGTTGGTCCGTGTGCCGGCCGGTACCGACTGGCCCAGCCGCATGAAGTTGTAGATCTGGAGGAGGGCGCGGCCGAACAGTGCCACGCCGACCACGATCAGGACCAGCGACACGATGATCGCGGCGAGTTGCATTGGGGCTCCTGAGGCGGCCTCGAACTGACTGAGCGACTTGAACAGGCGACATTACTAAGCGGTAACTTATGTAGTCCGTCTGAGACTACCCCCATCTTCCTGCGGGATGCAGCCGGGCACGGGGTGATGCGCATCATCCCACGGGTCATCGGATCGTGTTATTCGTACCGAATTGCTACATTCGCCCCTACCTTAGAGCCGTGCTCTACGGGATCGCCGCCGCCACCGCCGCCCTGCTCCTCGCCGCCGTCCTCGCCGCGCTGCTCAGGGTTCCCGCGCTGCGGGCCGGCATCGTCGACCGGCGCCGGCAGCGGCGGCTGCCGCTGCTCGGCGGGCTCGCCGTGGTGGTCGTCACCTGCCTGGTCACCTGGATGGGGCAGTGGACCCGGGTCGCCCCGCTCGGCGACGGGGTCGTCCGCCTGCTGGTCGCCGCCTGCTCGGTCGCCGCCCTGGGGCTGGTCGCGGACGTGTGGCGGCTGCGCGCGCGGGTGCTCGTCGCCGGTACGGCCGTGGCGGCGGCCTGCGTGGTGCCCTACGACGCGACGGGCGTGCTGGGCGGGCTGCTCGCGCTCGCGTGGATCGTCGTCGCCTCCCTGGCCTTCAAGGGGCTCGACCACGCCGACGGGCTGGCCGGGACCGTCGGGGTGGTCACCGCCTTCGGCGCCGGGGTCTGTGCCGCCGCCGAGCTGATGGACGGGCTCGCCGTCCTGCTGAGCGTCTTCGCCGCCGCCCTCACCGGCTTCCTGATGCACAACTGGCATCCGGCCCGGATCGGGCTCGGCGCCTGCGGCTCGCTGTTCACCGGGTTCCTGTTGTCGTCGTCCCTCGTCTTCACGCGCGCGGGGTACGACCTGGTGCCGAGCGCGGCGGTGATGTTCTGCCTCGGTGCGGTGGCGATCGCCGACGCCGTCCTCGTGGTCCTCGCCCGGGGGCTGGCCCGGCGTCCGCTGCTGCGGCGCGGCCCCGACCATCTCGCGCACCGGATGCGGCCGCTCGGGCTCACCCCGCCGGGATCCGTCGTGCTGCTGGGTGCCGGTTCCTTCTCCTCGGTCCTCGTCGGGGTGCTCGTGCACACCGGATGGACGGGGGAGGGGGCCGTGCTGTGGGTGGCCGGAGCGGCGCTGCTGGTGGTGCTCGTCCTCCTTCGCATGCCTGTCCAGTCACCCCGGCGCACCGAATCGACGCAGGTCAGCGGCCAGTTGCGTGTAAGGAACGGATAAGACTTGAGCCAGGGTGACTCAGGTCTGTTGACCCATCGCCGGACGTCATGCACACTTGAGTCCGTTCCACTCAAGTCAGCTGGAGGAATCAACCATGGCACGTGCGGTCGGCATCGACCTGGGCACGACTAACTCCGTCGTCAGCGTTCTGGAGGGCGGCGAGCCCACCGTCATCACCAACGCCGAGGGCGCCAGGACCACGCCGTCCGTCGTCGCCTTCGCCAAGAACGGTGAGGTGCTCGTCGGCGAGGTCGCCAAGCGCCAGGCGGTCACGAACGTGGACCGGACCATCCGCTCGGTGAAGCGCCACATGGGCACCGACTGGAAGATCCAGCTCGACGGGAAGGACTTCAACCCGCAGCAGATCTCCGCGTTCATCCTGCAGAAGCTGAAGCGGGACGCCGAGGCCTACCTGGGCGAGAAGGTGACCGACGCGGTCATCACCGTCCCGGCCTACTTCAACGACTCCGAGCGCCAGGCGACCAAGGAGGCCGGTGAGATCGCCGGTCTGAACGTCCTGCGCATCGTCAACGAGCCGACCGCCGCCGCGCTGGCCTACGGCCTCGACAAGGACGACCAGACGATCCTCGTCTTCGACCTCGGTGGCGGCACCTTCGACGTGTCCCTCCTGGAGATCGGCGACGGCGTCGTCGAGGTGAAGGCCACCAACGGTGACAACCACCTCGGTGGTGACGACTGGGACCAGCGTGTCGTCGACTACCTGGTGCAGCAGTTCAAGTCCGGTCACGGCGTGGACCTCGCCAAGGACAAGATGGCCCTGCAGCGCCTCCGTGAGGCCGCCGAGAAGGCCAAGATCGAGCTGTCCTCCTCCACCGAGACCTCGATCAACCTGCCCTACATCACGGCGTCCGCCGAGGGCCCGCTGCACCTGGACGAGAAGCTCACCCGCGCCCAGTTCCAGCAGCTGACGGCCGACCTGCTGGAGCGCTGCAAGACGCCGTTCCACAACGTCATCAAGGACGCCGGCATCTCCATCAACGAGATCGACCACGTCGTCCTCGTCGGTGGCTCCACCCGTATGCCCGCCGTCGCCGAGCTCGTCAAGGAGCTGACCGGCGGCAAGGAGGCCAACAAGGGTGTGAACCCGGACGAGGTCGTCGCCATCGGCGCCTCGCTCCAGGCCGGTGTCCTCAAGGGCGAGGTCAAGGACGTCCTGCTCCTCGACGTCACCCCGCTGTCCCTCGGTATCGAGACCAAGGGCGGCATCATGACCAAGCTGATCGAGCGCAACACCACGATCCCGACCAAGCGCTCCGAGATCTTCACCACGGCCGAGGACAACCAGCCGTCCGTGCAGATCCAGGTCTACCAGGGCGAGCGCGAGATCGCGGCGTACAACAAGAAGCTCGGCATGTTCGAGCTGACCGGTCTGCCGCCGGCGCCGCGCGGCGTCCCGCAGATCGAGGTGTCCTTCGACATCGACGCCAACGGCATCATGCACGTGACCGCCAAGGACCTGGGCACGGGCAAGGAGCAGAAGATGACCGTCACCGGCGGCTCCTCGCTGCCGAAGGACGAGGTCGACCGCATGCGCCAGGAGGCCGAGCAGTACGCGGAGGAGGACCACCGCCGCCGCGAGGCCGCCGAGACCCGCAACCAGGGCGAGCAGCTCGTCTACCAGACCGAGAAGTTCCTCAAGGACAACGAGGACAAGGTCCCGGGCGAGATCAAGACCGAGGTCGAGGAGGCCGTCGCCGAGCTGAAGGAGAAGCTCAAGGGCGAGGACACCGCCGAGATCCGCACCGCCACCGAGAAGGTCGCGGCCGTCTCGCAGAAGCTGGGCCAGGCCATGTACGCCGACGCCCAGTCCGCGCAGGCCGCCGGCGGCCCGGAGGGTGCCACCGCCGGTGGCGCCAAGGCCGCTGACGACGACGTCGTGGACGCCGAGATCGTGGACGACGAGCGCAAGGACGGTGCCGCGTGACGGAGGAGACCCCGGGCTTCGAGGAGAAGCCCGACGTCCCCTCCGGCGCCACCCCCGACGACGCCGAGTCGAAGGCCGCCCCCGAGGAGGGGGCGGCCCCGGCCGGGGACGGAAACGCAGACGCGGGCCTGGTGGCCCAGCTGGACCAGGTGCGTACGGCGCTGAACGAGCGCACGGTCGACCTCCAGCGCCTCCAGGCGGAGTACCAGAACTACCGCCGCCGGGTCGAGCGGGACCGCATCGCGGTCAAGGAGATCGCCATCGCGAACCTCCTGACCGAGCTGCTGCCCGTGCTGGACGACATCGGCCGCGCGCGGGAACACGGCGAGCTGGTCGGCGGCTTCAAGTCGGTGGCCGAGTCGCTGGAGACCGTCGCGGCCAAGATGGGCCTGCAGCAGTTCGGCAAGGAGGGCGAGCCCTTCGACCCGACCATCCACGAGGCCCTGATGCACTCCTACGCGCCGGACGTCACCGAGACGACCTGCGTGGCGATCCTGCAGCCCGGGTATCGCATCGGCGAGCGCACCATCCGCCCCGCGCGGGTGGCCGTCGCCGAGCCGCAGCCCGGCGCGCAGACCGTCAAGGCCGAGGGCGCCGAGGAGAACACCGAGGCGAAGCAGGCCGGCTCCGCCGACGACAAGGAGAACGGTGGCCCGGAAGAGGGCTGACGTAATCACCAGAGACAGGAAGGAGGGACGTCGGGGATGAGCACCAAGGACTTCATCGAGAAGGACTACTACAAGGTCCTCGGCGTCCCCAAGGACGCCACCGAGGCCGAGATCAAGAAGGCGTACCGGAAGCTCGCCCGCGAGTTCCACCCGGACGCCAACAAGGGCAACACCAAGGCCGAGGAGCGCTTCAAGGAGATCTCCGAGGCGAACGACATCCTCGGCGACCCCAAGAAGCGCAAGGAGTACGACGAGGCACGCGCCCTGTTCGGCAACGGCGGTTTCCGCCCCGGGCCGGGCGCCGGCGGCTCCTTCAACTTCGACCTGGGCGACCTCTTCGGAGGCGGCGCCCAGGGCGGGGGTTCCGGCGGTTTCGGCGGCGGAATCGGTGACGTCTTCGGGGGCCTGTTCAACCGCGGCGGAGCCACGGGCACACGCACCCAGCCCCGGCGCGGCCAGGACATCGACACCGAGGTCACGCTGAGCTTCACGGAGGCCATCGAGGGCGCCACGGTGCCCCTCAGGATGTCCTCCCAGGCACCCTGCAAGGCCTGCTCCGGCACCGGCGACAAGAACGGCACACCGCGCGTGTGCCCGACCTGCGTCGGCACCGGGCAGGTGGCGCGGGGCTCGGGCGGCGGCTTCTCGCTCACCGACCCCTGCCCCGACTGCAAGGGCCGCGGGCTGATCGCGGAGCACCCCTGCATGGAGTGCAAGGGCAGTGGCCGCGCCAAGTCCTCGCGCACGATGCAGGTCCGCATCCCGGCCGGCGTGACCGACGGGCAGCGCATCCGGCTGCGCGGCAAGGGGGCGCCCGGCGAGCGGGGCGGACCGGCGGGCGACCTGTACGTGGTCGTGCACGTCGGCGAGCACTCGGTGTTCGGGCGCAAGGGCGACAACCTCACGGTGACCGTCCCGGTGACCTTCGTCGAGGCCGCGCTCGGCGGCGAGGTGAGGGTCCCCACCCTGGGCGGCCCGCCCGTCACCCTGAAACTGCCGCCCGGCACGCCGAACGGCCGTACGATGCGGGCCCGGGGCAAGGGCGCGGTCCGCAAGGACGGTACCCGCGGCGACCTCCTGGTCACCGTCGAGGTGCGTGTCCCCACGGACCTGTCGGGGAAGGCTCGTGACGCACTGGAGGCGTATCGCGAGGCGACCGCGGGCGAGAACCCGCGTGCGGAGCTGTTCGAGGCCGCGAAGGGAGACTGAGAGAGATGGACGGCCGTCGACGTAACCCGTATGAACTGACCGAGGAGACCCCGGTCTACGTCATCTCGGTGGCGGCCCAGCTCTCCGGACTCCACCCGCAGACGCTGCGCCAGTACGACCGACTCGGCCTGGTCTCCCCGGACCGCACCGCGGGCCGGGGCCGGCGCTACTCGGCCCGCGACATCGAACTGCTCCGCCAGGTGCAGCAGTTGTCGCAGGACGAGGGCATCAACCTGGCCGGCATCAAGCGGATCATCGAACTGGAGAACCAGGTCGCCGCCCTCCAGTCCCGGGTCGTGGAACTGGAGGCGGCCCTGGACGGCGCGGCGGCCGCGATGCAGCAGCGCGAGGCCGCCGTCCACGCCTCCTACCGCCGCGACCTGGTCCCGTACCAGGAGGTCCAGCAGACCAGCGCGCTGGTGGTGTGGCGGCCGAAGCGGCAGCAGAGCGACTGAGACACATGCGAAAGGGGCCCGGAGACAAACCTCCGGGCCCCTTGGCCTGCTGGTGGGCGGTCAGCCGGGGAGCATCTCGCCCGCCCTCTCGATCGCGCCGCGCAGCAGCCGGCTGCCCGGGACGGAGTCGGGCACCGGACGGCGGGGGTCTGACGCTCCCGTTCTCTTGCCGTCTCCTTTGCCGTTTCCTGAACGGCCCTTGGATGAAGGGTCCGTAAAGGGTGTTTGGAGATGATTCCGCTCGGCCTTCACAGGGTCAGCCGAGGGTGGTGTTGCGGACTCGTTAAGTAGTTACGCTTGACGCCGGGTGTGGCCTGCGCGTTGTCTTTTCAGACACCTGGGTCGTATAGCAGCCCTACGTCCGGAACGCACCTGAAGTGAGCCCCCGAATGCGTCGTATCGCCATATCCGTGGCCGCGTCCACGATGACCCTCTCGCTCGCCGGATGCGGCGTGCTGGACGCGACGGGGGACGGCGCGAACGCGAGCCCGAGCAAGGGCGACGACATCACCGTGGGCCTGCTGCTGCCGGAGAAGGCGAACAGCCGCTACGACAGGTTCGACTACCCCATCATCAAGGACAAGGTCGCCCAACTCACCAAGAAGCAGGGCAAGGTCGAGTACGACAACGCCGACGCGGACGCCTCCCGGCAGGCCTCGCAGCTGCAGAAGATGATCGACGACAAGGTCGACATCATCCTGCTCGACGCCGTCGACTCGCACGCCGTCGCCGCCGGGGTGAAGAAGGCCAAGGACGCCGGCATCCCGGTCATCGCCTACGACCGTCTCGCCGAGGGCCCGATCGACGCCTACGTCTCCTTCGACAACGAGCTCGTCGGCGAGGTGCAGGGCCGCACCCTGCTGGAGGCCCTCGGGCCGAACACCGACACCTCCGACAAGATCGTCATGGTGAACGGCTCGCCCACCGACCCGAACGCCAAGCAGTTCAAGCAGGGCGCGCTCTCCGAGCTGAACGGCAAGGTGACGATCGCGGGGTCGTACGACACCACGGACTGGAAGCCGGAGCTCGCCGAGACCGAGATGGCCAGGGCGATCGGCGCGATCGGCAAGAACAACATCGCCGGCGTGTACGCCGCCAACGACGGCATGGCGGGCGGTGTCATCAAGGCCCTGAAGGCGGCCGGCGTCACGAGCCTGCCCCCGGTCACCGGTCAGGACGCGGAGCTCGACGCGGTCCAGCGGATCGTGGCCGGCGAGCAGTACATGAGCGTCTACAAGGCCTACCCGGACGAGGCCGAGGCCGCCGCGCAGATGGCCGTAGCCAAGATCCAGGGCAAGGACATCCAGTTCGACGCGCTCACCCAGGACAAGGTCGACAGCCCCACCGACAAGGACATCCCGGCCAAGCTGATCCAGCCGATCGCCCTGACCAAGCGCACCGTCAAGTCCACGGTCATCGCGGACGGCATCTACTCCGTGGGTGACATCTGCACCCCCAAGTACAAGGCGGCCTGCCTGACGCTCGGCCTGAAGTAGGGCACGTTCCCGGCGGATCGCTTCAGCTTGTTGCAAGGCGAGGGGCGGAGCCTGGTCGATACCCGGACATAACCGCTTTTTCTGCTGGCCCCGTTGAGTCGAGCCGTGTTGCGGACCCGGTCGACGCCGCGCATAGTTGCGCTGCGGAAGTGGCAGCACACCGGGGGTGAAATGGGCGATGGCCGGGCGCGGGGCGGACGAGCATCCACACGGCGCCGACCGACTGTGCGCGGCCGGGGATCGGGTGTATTCCCGGGCCGTACGCCGCGGGCGGGTGCCGCGCACGGATGCCGAGACGGTGCCCTGCCTGCTGGAACTGGCCCTGCTGCACCCGGACCCCGACGACATGGACTGGCTGGTGCCGACCTCCCCGCAGGAGGTCATGACCAGGCTGCTGCGCGGGGTCTACGACGAGGTCAGCGAGAGTCAGCGGCGGGTGGGCTCGGCGGTGGCCGCCTTCGAGTGGTACGCCGGACTGGGCCGTCAGCTGGGCGCGCTCGCCGCGCCCGCCGAGGGCAGCGCGATCCGGGTGCTGGACGGGCTGTCCCGGATCCAGGCCGCGATGGACGAGGCGACCAAGGCGTGCACGACGGAGGTGCTCACCGTGCAGCCCGGCGGCATCCGCCGGGAGGCCGAGCTGACCGAGGGGCTGCACCGGGCGCTGGCACTGCGCGGCCGGGGCGTGCGCATGCGCGACCTGTACACCCACGTGGCCCGGCACGGGCAGGGGCTGCTCACCTACCTGGAGCTGATGGGCGACACGGTCGAGGCCCGGACCCTGGACGAGGTGATCGACCGGCTCATCCTCTTCGACCGCACGGTCGCCTTCATCCCCGCCAACTCCGACCGCACGATGGCGCTGGAGCTGCGCCACCCGGCCCTGGTCGAGTACCTGGTCACGGTCTTCGAACGCCTCTGGCGCCTGGCCATCCCGCTCACCGCCCCCCTCCCCGACACCGGCATCGAGGGCATCTCGCACCGTGAGCAGTCCATCGCCGCACTGCTCGCCGAGGGCCACCAGGACGCCGTGATCGCCGAGCGGCTCGGTATCAGCGTGCGTACCTGCCGCGCCCACATCGCCCGCCTCTCGGAGACCCTCGGCGCGGCCAGCCGTACCCAACTCGGCGTCCGGATCGCCCAGGTCGGTCTGGACGGCCACCGCGGCCCCGCGCTGCCGGCCGGCGCGCTCACGGCTCCTGATCAGGAATCCCCGAGCGTGCGATGAGACGGCCGAGCCGGCGCGGCGTGACACCTGTGCTCGCCCGTCACTGCTCACCACCCGACGAGGTGTCCTTGTCCAGCAGTCCGGACTGCGCGATGAGGAAGCCGAGCTGGGCGCGGCTGCCGCTGCCGAGGGCCGAGGCCAGTTTGGCGATGTGGGCCCGGCAGGTGCGGACGTTCATCCCGAGGCGGCGGGCTATGGCCTCGTCCACGTGGCCCTCCACCAGGAGTTTGGCGATGGAGTGCTGGATCTCCGGGATGCCGTCGGGGGCGGTCTCGTAGGGGGCGCCGGCGCTCAGCGGGACCGCGCGGGACCACATGAACTCGAAGACCTTGATCAGGTAGCGGACGAGCCCCGGATGCCGGAGTTCGAGGGCGATCTCCCCGTCGTCGCGGGTCGGGATGAAGGCCACGGTCTCGTCGCAGATGATCAGCCGCTCGACGAGTTCGTCGATGGTCCGGTACTCCACCTTGCCGTCGGTGAACTGGGCCACGTACGCCAGCGTCTCCGGGCTGTAGCGGGCCGGATGCTGGTAGAGGGTGCGGATGCGGCAGCCGCGTTCGATCAGCGGCCTGTCGCGTTCCAGTGCCTTGTTCAGGGTGTGTTCGAGCCGTCGGCGGCTCGGCTGGACGGTGAGCATCTCGGTCTGGCACTGGGCGGTGGCCAGGTCGAGCGCCGCGTTGATCCGGTCGATGCCCTCCAGCACGGTGATCGAGTGCGTGGTGGCCGTGGGCTGGGCACTGATGCTCATGAACGGCTCGAAGGCGTCGGCCAGTTCGATGGACTGCCGTCTGCGCTGGGTGATCTCGCGCTCGAGGGGGGTGAGCCGCTGGGCCAAGGCGATCGACGGCGGCACCGGGCGCAGCCAGTTCGGGTCGTCGGGGTCGGGATGGAGAAGGGCGAACTCCATCAAACACGGCGCGGGTTCCGCATCCGCACGGGCTAGGCGTCCCGTCCGGAGAGCGTTCCCGTAAAGGCGGCGCCCTTCCTCGCACAGGTCGGTCAGCCCGTGGGGATGTGTCCGCTTAGTCTCATTTATCGCCAAATCTCCACCCCCCAGGGTCCTGAACGTGCAGGAACATGATGCATCGTTTGTGTGGCCATGACGTGCCGGAATGGGCCATCGTCGTATTCGGACGGGGGAGAGGTGACCTTCACATGAGGACGAAGCCGACTATGCGTAAGAAAATGCTTCGCTCGGCGCTTGTCGCCGCCTTCTCCGCCGTATTGGCCTTTGGGGCGCTGACCGGCCACGCGGGGACGAAGAGTGCTGTCGCGCAGGACAGCAGCTGGCTCACTGTTGCCGCCGGTTCCGGTGACAGCAGTTGGGTGATCGCGGCGTCCGATGTCCCGGGTGACAGTTCGTGGGTCGCCCCGAGGGACAGTTCCTGGGTCGCCCCGAAGGACAGCAGCTGGATCGTGCGCTCATGACCACTCCACCCGACGACCGGTCCTTCCGTCGCGAAATGGCCACGGCCTACCGCTCCGGCTGGCACTTCATCGACCTGGTCACCGCCATCCCCCACAGTGGTGACTCGCTGATGGTGACCGTGTTCGGCGAGCCGGTCGTCGTCACCAGGGACGACGACGAGGACGTCCGCGCGTACCGGTGCCTGCGCAAGCCGCGTGGCGCGCCCCAGCCGGTGCGATGTGCCATCCGGTACGGAATGATCTTCGTGAACCTCGACCAGCGGGACCACCGGCTCGCCGAGCCGACGGACCAGGACCTCAGGACCATCTCAGCCACCCCCCGCAGTGCCTGACGCGATTCCCCCGTCGTACAAGATCGCTCAGGTGCTTCCCCCCGCAGCGGCGTCACCGTGACCTGAACACGGTGACGCCGCTGCAGTTTTTGTGGGTACATTCCGTGGTATTTCGTGCATGGGTGCGCTTCCAGCGTGGCCGAAAGTTTTCGGCCGCCTCAGCCGTTCCCCAGTGACCGCAGCACCTCTATCTCGATCACCACGCGCGCCGGATTCGGCCCCGGCGTCCGCTCGTAGCGCTCGGCATAGCGCCGCACCGCCTCCGCGACCCGTTCCGGCTCCGTGCGGACCCGTGCGCGCCCTTCCAGCGTGGCCCAGCGCCGGCCGTCCACCTGGCACACCGCGACCCGGGCGCCCCCGGGCCCGGCCGCGCGCACGTGTCCCGCCTTCGCGCTGGTCCCGTTGGTGATCACCCTGGCCAGCCCGGCTTCCGCGTCGTACGTCACCCCCACCGGCACCACGTGCGGGCTGCCGTCGGGCCGCAGCGTCGTCAGGGTGCACAGGTGGCGTTCCCGCCAGAACTCCAGGTACTGCTCAGAGTGCTTCGCCATGACCCGCAACCTAGCCCCCGCAAGCCCTTCCGCCCACCTTGAGCGGAATAGACTCAACTTTGTGTACGCTGACTAAGTCAGCAGTGGAGAGCGGACGAGGAGGAGAACGGACAACGTGGACGCCGAGCTGACCAACAGGAGCCGGGACGCGATCAACGCGGCCAGCAACCGCGCCGTGACCGAGGGGCACCCGGACCTCACGCCTGCGCACCTGCTCCTCGCGCTGCTCGCGGGGCAGGAGAACGAGAACATCACCGACCTGCTCGCCGCCGTGGAGGCCGACCAGGCCGCCGTACGCGCGGGCGCCGAGAAGATCCTGGCCACCCTGCCCAGCGTGACCGGATCGACCGTCGCGCCCCCGCAGCCCAACCGCGAGCTGCTGGCCGTCATCGCGGACGCCACCGAGCGCGCCAAGGCGCTCGGCGACGAGTACCTGTCCACCGAGCACCTGGTCATCGGTATCGCCGCGAAGGGCGGCGCGGCCGGGGACGTGCTCAAGGGGCAGGGCGCCGATGCGAAGAAGCTGCAGGAGGCCTTCCAGAAGGCCAGGGGAGGACGCCGCGTGACCACCGCCGACCCCGAGGGCCAGTACAAGGCCCTGGAGAAGTTCGGCACCGACTTCACCGCCGCCGCCCGCGAGGGCCGGCTGGACCCGGTCATCGGGCGGGACCAGGAGATCCGGCGGGTCGTGCAGGTGCTGAGCCGCCGTACGAAGAACAACCCCGTCCTCATCGGCGAGCCCGGCGTCGGCAAGACCGCCGTGGTCGAGGGGCTCGCCCAGCGGATCGTCAAGGGGGACGTGCCCGAGTCGCTGAAGGACAAGCGGCTCGTCGCGCTCGACCTCGGCGCGATGGTGGCCGGGGCCAAGTACCGCGGCGAGTTCGAGGAGCGGCTGAAGGCCGTCCTCGCCGAGATCAAGGACTCCGACGGGCAGATCATCACCTTCATCGACGAGCTGCACACCGTCGTCGGCGCCGGCGCGGGCGGCGACTCCGCCATGGACGCCGGCAACATGCTCAAGCCCATGCTGGCCCGCGGCGAGCTGCGCATGGTCGGCGCCACCACGCTGGACGAGTACCGGGAGCGGATCGAGAAGGACCCCGCCCTGGAGCGCCGCTTCCAGCAGGTGCTGGTCGCCGAGCCGACGGTGGAGGACACGGTCGCGATCCTCCGCGGCCTGAAGGGCCGCTACGAGGCCCACCACAAGGTCCAGATCGCGGACTCGGCGCTGGTGGCGGCGGCCACCCTCTCCGACCGCTACATCACCTCCCGCTTCCTGCCCGACAAGGCCATCGACCTGGTCGACGAGGCGGCCTCCCGCCTGCGCATGGAGATCGACTCCTCGCCCGTCGAGATCGACGAACTCCAGCGCGCCGTCGACCGGCTGAAGATGGAGGAGCTGGCGATCGGCAAGGAGACCGACCCGGCCTCCCTCGCCCGCCTGGAGAAGCTGCGCCGCGACCTCGCCGACAAGGAGGAGGAACTGCGGGGCCTGACCGCCCGCTGGGAGAAGGAGAAGCAGTCCCTCAACCGCGTCGGTGAGCTGAAGGAGAAGCTGGACGACCTGCGCGGCCAGGCCGAGCGCGCCCAGCGCGACGGCGACTTCGACACCGCCGCCAAGCTCCTGTACGGCGAGATCCCCCAGCTGGAGAAGGAGCTGGAGGCCGCCTCCGAGGCCGAGGAGGCGTTGACATCCTCCGCCTCCGGCGGGGGCGCCAAGGACACGATGGTCAAGGAGGAGGTCGGCTCCGACGACATCGCCGACGTCGTCGCCGCCTGGACCGGCATCCCCGCCGGCCGCCTGCTGGAGGGCGAGACGCAGAAACTGCTGCGCATGGAGGAGGAACTCGGCAAGCGGCTCATCGGCCAGACCGAGGCCGTACGGGCGGTCAGCGACGCCGTACGGCGCTCACGCGCCGGTATCGCCGACCCCGACCGCCCCACCGGCTCCTTCCTCTTCCTCGGCCCGACCGGTGTCGGCAAGACCGAACTCGCCAAGGCGCTGGCCGACTTCCTCTTCGACGACGAGCGGGCCATGGTCCGCATCGACATGTCGGAGTACGGCGAGAAGCACAGCGTGGCCCGGCTGGTCGGCGCGCCCCCCGGGTACGTCGGTTACGAGGAGGGCGGCCAGCTGACCGAGGCGGTGCGCCGCCGCCCGTACAGCGTCGTGCTGCTGGACGAGGTGGAGAAGGCCCACCCCGAGGTCTTCGACATCCTGCTCCAGGTGCTGGACGACGGCCGCCTGACGGACGGTCAGGGGCGGACGGTCGACTTCCGCAACACCATCCTGGTCCTCACCTCCAACCTGGGCAGCCAGTTCCTGGTCGACCCGCTGACGAGCGAGGTGGAGAAGAAGGAACAGGTCCTGGAGACGGTCCGGTCGTCCTTCAAGCCGGAGTTCCTCAACCGGCTGGACGACCTGGTGGTGTTCTCGGCCCTGACCAAGCCCGAGCTGGAGCGGATCGCGCAGCTCCAGATCGACCGGCTGGCCAGGCGGCTCGCCGAGCGCCGGCTCACCCTGGACATCACACCCGAGGCGCTGGCCTGGCTGGCGGAGGAGGGCCTGGACCCGGCCTACGGCGCCCGCCCGCTGCGCCGCCTCGTCCAGACCGCCATCGGCGACCGCCTCGCCAAGGAGATCCTCTCCGGCGAGGTCGCGGACGGCGACACGGTCCGCGTCGACCGCTTCGGCGAGGGACTGCTGGTCGGGCCGGCCACGGGGAAGACGCTGTGACGCTCCGGAAGACGCTGTGACGCTCCGGTGGTGAACGCCGAGAACCGTACGAGGGCCCGGTCCGGGCCCTCGTACGCGGAGTCCGGGAGCAGTACCGCGCCTTCGGCTCCGGCGCGTGTCCTCGTCAGCCCGGCAGCCGGAATCATGTCAGCCCACGGCTGACAGCGGGGCGTCGGGGCTTGCCTCCCCCCTCCCTGCATGGGGGAGGATGGCCAGATCCACCATGAAGGGAAAAACACGGTGAGCATCGACCCGTCCTCGATTCCGAACTTCGGGGGCCAGCCCGAACCGCAGCCCCAGGGACCGGCCGGCCCCGTCCTCCCGGATCAGGACCTCGTGAAGCAGCTCCTCGACCAGATGGAGCTGAAGTACGTCGTCGACGAGGAAGGCGACCTCGCGGCTCCGTGGGAGCAGTTCCGCACCTACTTCATGTTCCGCGGGGAGGCCGAGCAGATGGTCTTCTCGGTGCGGACCTTCTACGACCGCCCCCACCCCATCGATGAGAAGCCGCAGCTGCTGGAGTCCATCGACGAATGGAACCGCCGCACCCTGTGGCCCAAGGTCTACAGCCACACCCACGAGGACGGCACCGTCCGTCTGATCGGCGAGGCTCAGATGCTGATCGGCACGGGCGTCGACATCAACCACTTCGTCTCCTCCACGGTCAGCTGGGTGCGGGCCGCGATCGAGTTCGACAAGTGGCTCGTCGAGCAGCTCGGCCTGGAGCAGGAGGTCGACGAGGCGGACAAGCCCGAGGACGACGGCGAGTAGGTCCCGCCGTACGGCCTACAGCGGCTCCCGCGCGTACACCACCAGGTACGCGCCGTAGAGACAGCTGAGCCCGGCCAGGCTCGCGACCAGCACGGTCGCGTGCCAGGGCCGGGCTTTCGCCATGCGCACCAGCCCCCGGGCGAGCGGCAGCAGCAGCGGAAACGCCGGCAGCAGGAACCGCGGCTTGGACTCGAAGAACCCCGACCCGCCGAGCGCGATCAGCAGCAGCGCTCCGCTGTGCACGAGCAGCGGCAGCGGAGCGCGGTCCAGGCACAACAGCGCGTACAGCACCGCCGCCGCCACGACGATCACCAGCGCCACCGGGAACACGAACCGGCTGCCGTGCAGCAGCATGGCGCGCACGAACTCCAGCGAGCCCCGTCCGAAGTCGAAGCGCGATCCCCACAGCCGCTGCACCTCGAAATAGCCGCCGAGCGCATCCCCCTTCCGCCGGCCCACCCACAGCACGTACCCCGTCCAGCCCAGCGGGGCGAGCGCCGCGCCCGTCCACAGCCTGTGGGAAACCCTTCCGCGCCGTCGCCACACCTCGGCCCCGGCCGCGGCCAGCACCGCGGCGGCGACCGTGAACCCGTTCGGCCGGGCCAGCCCCGCGAGCGCCGCGAGGACACCGGCCCACAGCCAGTTCCCGGCCAGCACCGCGTACAGCGACCAGGCCGCGAACGCGGTCAGCACCGGCTCGGTGTACGCCATCGACAGCACCACCGAGTGCGGCAGCAGCCCCCACAGCAGCACCAGCGCGATGCCGGTGGTCCGCCCGTACAGCCGGGAGCCGACCGCATGGATCCCGGCTGCGGCCACGGCGGCACCGGTCCACGAGATCAGCAGCCCGGCGAGGCTCCCGTCGAGCGGGGCCAGCCCGGTCACCGCCCGCAGCAGCACCGGGTACAGCGGGAAGAACGCCAGGTCGCTGTGCGGGCCCGGGGCGTGGGAGGGCAGGTCGTGGCCGTAGCCGTGCGCGGCGATGCCCAGGTACCAGACCGAGTCCCAGGACCTGCCGAGCAGGGCCACCGGGTGCCGGCCGGCGACATGCGCGACGAGGGCGAGTACGGCCACCCCGGTGAGCCGGGCCCCGAGGAACAGGCCCACGGCGACCCCGCTCGCTCGCACGGTGCGTGTGCGCTGCGCCGGCTTCGGCGTGGTGAGGGACGGGGCGATGACGGTGCTGGCGTGGCTCACATCTCTGCACCCTGCAAGTGCGGGCGGGCGAGCGCGAGCAGGTGACCGCCGTCGGTGTCACGGGTTCACCTGTGTCGAGTAAGCGGGGAGGCGCCCGCGCCCACGCGGCGCGGCCGCGCATCGGCACAGCCCCGCGCCCCTTCGGAGCGCTTACAGTGCCCGGAGCCGTTCAGCGGCCTCCCTCAGGACTTCCTCCCGCTTGCAGAACGCGAACCGTACGAACGGTGCCCCGGCCTCCCGGTCGTCGTAGAAGACGGCGTTGGGGATCGCCACCACACCCGCGCGTTCCGGCAGGGCGCGGCAGAAGGCGAAGCCGTCCTTCTCGCCGAGGGGGCGGATGTCGGTGGTGATGAAGTACGTGCCGGCCGGGACGAAGACCTCGAAGCCCGCCTCCGTCAGGCCCTGCGCCAGGATGTCGCGGCGGGCCAGCATGGACCGGCGGAACTCCTCGAAGTAGGAGTCGGGCAGGGCCAGGGCCTCGGCGACCGCGTACTGGAAGGGGCCCGAGGAGACGTACGTCAGGAACTGCTTCACCGAGCGGACCGCGCCCACCAGCTCCGGTGCGGCCGTGACCCAGCCGACCTTCCAGCCGGTGAAGGAGAACGTCTTGCCGGCCGAGCCGATCGTCACCGTGCGCTCGCGCATGCCGGGGAAGGAGGCGAGCGGGAGGTGCCCGGCCTCGTCGAAGACCAGGTGCTCGTACACCTCGTCCGTGACCACGAGCAGGTCCCGTTCGACCGCCAGCTCGGCGATCGCGGCCAGCTCCGCGCCCGTGAGGACCGTACCGGTCGGGTTGTGCGGGGTGTTGACCAGCAGCAGCCGGGTGCGGTCGGTGACGGCGGCGCGCAGCTCGTCCAGGTCCAGGCGGAAGGAGCCGTCGTGCGGGCGCAGGGTGACCGGTACGCGCGTGCCGCCCGCCAGCGCGATGCTCGCCGCGTAGGAGTCGTAGTACGGCTCCAGGGCCACGACCTCGTCGCCCGGCTCCACCAGCGCCAGCAGCGCCGCCGCGATGGCCTCCGTCGCGCCCGCCGTGACCAGCACCTCGGTGTCGGGGTCGTAGGACAGCCCGTAGCGGCGCAGCTGGTGCGCGGAGATCGCGGTGCGCAGCTCCGGGACGCCGGGCCCCGGCGGGTACTGGTTGCCGCGGCCCTCGCGCAGCGCCCGCACCGCCGCCTCGCGCACCTCCTCGGGGCCGTCGGTGTCGGGGAAGCCCTGGCCCAGGTTGATCGCCCCGGTCGCCACGGCGAGCGCGGACATCTCGGCGAAGATCGTCGTCCCGAACGCGGCGAGGCGGCGGTTGAGGTGAGGACGTGCGCTGGAGGTCATGCCGGCCATCCTGCGCCCAAGCTCTGGAGTTCCTCAACTCTGCTTTGAGCCCCGGGGCGGCCGGGCATCCCCCGGTCACCGCGGTCCACGGGGGGCCGTTCGGGGGGAACGGAAGGGGGGTGACGCCGTGGTCGTCGGCATCATCTGCGTCGCTGTGGTGTGGGGTGTGTGGGGTTGCCTCCTGGCCGTCACGGAGCGGAGGAAGGGGCGGCGGAAGGTGTCGCTCGGCAAGCGCGGCGGCGGCCGGTCCCGGTCGCACCGCTCGTCCTCGTCGTCGTCCTCGTACGACGGCAGCGGCAGCTGGTGGGCGGGCAGCACCGACTCCGGTTCGTCGGGCGGGCACCACGGAGGGCACCACAGCAGCCACTCCTCCTGCGGCGGGGGTCACCACTCCTGCGGAGGCCACTCCTCCTGCGGCGGGGGTTCGTCCTGCGGCGGAGGTTCGTCGTGCGGCGGCGGGGGCGGATGCGGCGGAGGCAGCTGACACGGGGCAGCTGAGCTTTCGGGGGAACCGCATACGGCCGCACAGGGGCGCCCGCCGGTGAAGGCAGCCGGCGGGCGCCCGCCGTCTCGTCCTCGCGCCGGGCGTACGCCATGGTTGAACAGTTGAACTGTGTAGCCCTCTGAGGGATGGAAACCCCACGAAGTTGGGTAAAAACGCGGTGGGGGCGCCTCTGTTCATGATTCCCTCTAAACCGCCAACGCAGCCCCTCGGACGTCCCTGAGACTCCCCACCCGGCCGAGCCGGCTGGGCTGACATGGCCGATCTCCCCCCCTCATCGCGTGTTTGCGGAGCCGATCCATGCTCACGACCCTGAACACCTCCTACACCGATACGCGCGCTGCCGACCTGGCCTGGGCTCTGGGACGCGAGCCGCTGCCGGCCCTGGCCACCCTCGATCTGGAACTCACCGGCACAAAGCTCCAGTTGAGACTGCTCGGCGCATCCCACCAGGTGCTGCTGGAGGAGGAGCGCGGCCTGTGTTCGGAGACGGTCGCGTGCA
The DNA here is from genome assembly GCF_053598395.1 of Streptomyces sp. NPDC001135. Lineage (NCBI taxonomy): Bacteria > Bacillati > Actinomycetota > Actinomycetes > Kitasatosporales > Streptomycetaceae > Streptomyces > Streptomyces sp. NPDC001135. The sequence goes on from NZ_JBSFKD010000041.1 coordinate 42,235, forward strand.
TCCCCGGCTCCAGCACCCCGCTGCCGCTCGGCGTCGCCAAGCGGGTCGGCGACTGGGAGTACGAGTTCGCCGCACGCGTCGAGGTGCTCACCCCCGGCTCGTTCGCGGGCCGCGCCCAGGAGTTGCTGGCCCTCGTCTCCGACCATCCGCACGGCCTCGCGGGCGTCTTCCCGGGCAGCCCGCACGCCTTCACCGCCATGCTGGCACAGCGCCACGAGGGTCAGGTGCACTGGCGCACCTGGCACGCCTACCCGCAGGACGGCCAGTTGGTGGCCACCCGTACCCGGGTCGGCGAGCGGATGAAGGGGCCGCAGCCCGCTGAGCACACCGCGCTGACATAAACCCGCCGGGTGTCAACTGCCCCAGTTCCACACGTGTGGGTGACGAAGCGTGCCGAGCATGTGACGTAACGTCGCAACGTGATCGAACCGCACGCCCCCGCGCCCCCGGGCGCCCCGCCCCCCTGGACAGGCCCCGCCCGGCTGCCCGTCCGGCCCGGCACCGGGCGGTTCCTGGTTCTCGTGTGCGTCTTCGTCTGCGCCGCCTGCGGACTCGTCTACGAACTCGAACTGGTGGCCTTCGCCTCGTACTTGATGGGCGACTCGGTCACCCAGGCCTCCGTCGTGCTGTCCGTGATGGTGTTCGCGATGGGCATCGGCTCCCTCGGCGCGAAACGGCTGCGCTGGCACGCGGCGGCCGGCTTCGGCGCGATCGAGACCGTGCTCGCGCTGGTCGGCGGCTGCAGCGCGATGGCGCTGTACGCCGTCTTCGCCTGGACCGGCGGCTGGGGCGGGCTGTGGGCCGAGGGCCCGCGCTGCCTCCTGGTCACCTTCTCGCTCGCCATCGGCCTGCTGATCGGCGCCGAAGTCCCGCTGCTGATGGAGCTGATCCAGCGCATCCGCCACCAGGACGCGGGCGGCGCGGTCGCCGACCTGTTCGCCGCGGACTACGTGGGCGCCCTGGTCGGCGGCCTCGCCTTTCCCTTCCTCCTCCTGCCCTTCCTGGGCCAGTTGACGGGCGCGCTGGTCACCGGCACGGTCAACGTGGTGGCGGGCGGCGCCCTGGTGCTGGGCCTCTTCCGGCGCGACCTGACCCGCCGGGCCCGCTGGACCCTGCTCGTCGGAGGCCTCGTCGTCCTCGGCGTCCTCGCCTCCGCCGCGGCGCTCGCCGACGACTTCGAACGCGCCGCCCGGCACGCCGTCTACGGCGACGACGTCCGGGTCGCCGAACAGACCGGGGTCCAGGAGGTCGTCCTGGCCGGCGGCACCGACGGCAAGCCCCTCGACCTCTTCCTGGACGGCCGGCTCCGCGTCGGCGGCCGTGACGAACGCCGCTACCACGAGGCCCTCGTGCACCCCGCGCTGTCCGGCGGGCCGCACGCGCGCGTCCTCATCCTCGGCGGCGGCGACGGCCTCGCCGCCCGCGAGGTGCTGGGCCGGCCCGGAGTGCGCCGCGTCGACATCGTCGAACTCGACCCCGGACTGGTCCGCCTGGCCCGCCACGACCCCGGCCTCGCCGCCGCCAACCACCACGCCTACGCCGACCCCCGTCTCCACACCACCGCGGCCGACGCCCTCGGCTGGCTGCGCGGGGCACGCAGCCGGTCGTACGACGTCGTGATCGCCGACCTCCCCGACCCCGGGATCACCGCCAGCACCAAGCTGTACTCCCAGGAGTTCTACGGCCTGGCCCGCCGGGTCCTCGCCCCCGGTGGGCGCCTGGTGGTGCACGCCGGCTCCGTCACCACCCGTCCCCTCGTCTTCTGGACGGTCGCCGCGACCCTGCGCGCGGCCGGCTTCGCCGACTCCCCCTACCGGGTTCTCGGCCACGACTCCGGCTTCCCGGCCGGCCCCGACCGCTCGGCGGGCGCGTCCGGCGCCCCACACGACTGGGGGTTCCTGCTGGCGGCTCCGGGACACATCCCGCCACCGCTGCGGCTGGGGTCCTGGCATGCGCACACCCTGACCCAGCGCGGCCTCTCGGCGGACGGGAGGGCGGCGGCACGGACGCGGATCGGGGGTCTGCCGGCTTCGACGCTGGTGCATCCGCGGTACTGAGAGCCGCGCTGAGGGGCCGGTTCCGTGAGGGTACTTTCCGGTCACACCTGGGTAGGCTCAGCGGACATGGAGCACCAGGTCTTCGTCCCGGCCCCGGTCGAGCCGCTCAGGGCCGCCCTCGCCGATCCCGCCCGGGTCGCCCGTGCCATCCCCGGCCTGCAACAGGACGCCGGTGCCGAACCCGTCGCCGGACGCCTGAAACTGCGCGTCGGCGGACACTCCGTCACCTACCGGGGCACGGCACGGGTGGTCGCCCGCGAGGACGGCACGTACGCCGTCGAGGCCGACGCCACCGAGGCCCGCGGCACCGGCGCCGTGAAACTCACCCTCACCCTGCGCCTCGCGGACACCGAGGGCGGTACGACGGTCACGGCCGAGGGCGCGGCGGTCGCGGACGGCCGCATCGCCGAGCTGCCGCCGGACGCGGTGAGCGCGGCGGCGACCCGCCTGCTGAACCGTTTCGTGGCGAACCTGGCGACCACGGAGGCATCGCAGGAGCAGGAGCAGGAGCAGGAGCAGGAGGGGCAGGGGCCGGCGCCCGGAGCCGGGCACACCTCCGTCTTCGACACCGAGGTCCCCCCGCCCTCCCTGGACGCGGCGGCCGACCGTCTCTCGGAGGACTTCGCCGACACCGGTGAGCCGCCCGCCGAGGCCGCGCACGCACGCCGGACGATGATCGGCCGCAGCGCCGAGGAGGTCGACCACGCCCCGCCGCGCGGCCGGTACGCGCCCGTCCCGGCGCCGCAGCCGGTCACGGCGACGTCGGCACTGCGCTGGGCGGCCCCGGCGGCGGCCCTGGCCGTGGCGTCGGCGATCGTCGTCAGCAGGGCCCTCCGTAGACGCCACTGACCGAAGGGGACCCCTTCACGGAAACGGCCCCCCAGTAGCCTCTTCCCGTGAGTAACGAAGACATCACGCTGACCGCAGGTGACGCAGAGGTACGGGTCAGCCCCGCCGACGGTGGTCGTATCGGCAGCCTCAGGCTCGGCTCCCTCGAACTGCTGAGGCAAGGCCCCCGGTTCGGCTGCTTCCCCATGGTGCCCTGGTGCGGCCGCATAAGGGACGGCCGGTTCCTGGACGGCGGCACCGTCCGTCAGATGCCGCTGAACTCCCCGCCGCACGCCATCCACGGCACCGCCCGCGACGGTGCCTGGCGCACCGCGCGCGTCTCGGAGGACGAGGTGGTGATCACGTGCGAGCTGGTCGACCCGTGGCCGCACCCCGGCCGCGTCACCCAGAGCGTCGCGCTCGCCGAGGACAGCCTCACGCTGACGATGTCCGTGGAGACGTACGACGACTCCTTCCCGGCGCAGATCGGCTGGCACCCCTGGTTCAACCGAACCCTCGTGGGCGAGGACGGTACGGCCGGTGAGGACGTGAGGCTCGCTTTCGAGCCCGCCTGGCAGGAGGAACGCGGGGAGGACCATCTGCCGACCGGCAACCGGATCGACCCGAAGCCCGGCCCCTGGGACGACTGCTTCGGCATGCCCGGCGGTGTCGACGTCACCCTGACCTGGCCCGGGCAGCTGGAGCTGAAGGTGGCCAGCCGTGAGGAGTGGGTGGTCGTCTACGACGAGCAGGCCGAGGCCGTGTGCGTGGAGCCGCAGACCGGCCCGCCGAACGGGCTCAACACCCTCCCGCGCCTGGTCACCCCGCTGGAGCCGCTGGAGGCGACGACGACCTGGAGCTGGCGCCGCCTTTAAGCTGGTCGGCATGACGGACGTACGTGGCGCGCTGCTGCAGCAGATCAAGGACAAGGCCGTGGTGCACGGCAAGGTGACCCTCTCCTCGGGTCTGGAGGCCGACTACTACGTCGACCTGCGCCGCATCACCCTCGACGGCGAGGCCGCCCCGCTGGTCGGCCAGGTGCTCCTGGATCTCACCGCGGACCTGGAGTTCGACGCGGTGGGCGGCCTGACCATGGGCGCCGACCCGGTCGCCGCGGCCATGCTGCACGCCGCCGCCGCGCGCGGGAAGCGGCTGGACGCGTTCGTCGTCCGCAAGGCCGCGAAGGCGCACGGTCTGCAGCGGCGCGTGGAGGGCCCGGACATCGCGGGGCGGCGCGTGCTCGTGGTCGAGGACACCTCGACCACCGGCGGCTCCCCGCTCGCCGCCGTGGAAGCCGTGCGCGAAGCCGGCGCGGAGGTCGTCGCCGTCGCGACCATCGTGGACCGGGCGACCGGTGCCGCCGAGAAGATCGAGGCCGGCGCGGGTGTTCCGTACCGTTTTGCCTTCTCGAAGGATGAACTGGGTCTGGACTGACGACGCGGATCGATCTGGACTTGACCGGCGCATGGACCAGCGGTCCATGTCTGGAAAGATGGGGCCGACGACGACGTCACCCCCTCAGGTCTAGGTCAGGGCCGTAACGCAGCACCTCTCAACCCGCAACACAAGGAGCGGACAGATGCCCATCGCAACCCCCGAGGTCTACAACGAGATGCTCGACCGGGCGAAGGCAGGCAAGTTCGCCTACCCGGCCATCAACGTCACCTCGAGCCAGACCCTGAACGCGGCGCTGCGCGGTTTCGCGGAGGCGGAGAGCGACGGCATCGTCCAGATCTCGACCGGCGGTGCCGAGTTCCTCGGCGGCCAGTACAGCAAGGACATGGTCACCGGCGCGGTCGCCCTCGCGGAGTACGCGCACATCCTCGCCGAGAAGTACCCGGTCAACATCGCGCTGCACACCGACCACTGCCCGAAGGACAAGCTCGACGGGTACGTACGCCCGCTGATCGCGGTCTCCGAGGAGCGGGTGAAGGCCGGCCGGAACCCGCTGTTCCAGTCGCACATGTGGGACGGCTCCGCCGAGACCCTCGCCGACAACCTGGAGATCGCCCAGGAGCTGCTGGAGCGCACCCGCGCCGCCAAGATCATCCTCGAGGTGGAGATCACCCCGACCGGCGGCGAGGAGGACGGTGTCTCGCACGAGATCAACGACTCCCTGTACACGACGGTCGAGGACGCCATCCGTACGGCGGAGGCCCTCGGTCTCGGCGAGAAGGGCCGCTACCTGCTGGCCGCCTCCTTCGGCAACGTGCACGGCGTGTACAAGCCGGGCAACGTCGTGCTCCGCCCCGACCTGCTGAAGGAGCTGAACGACGGCGTCGCCGCCAAGTTCGGCAAGCAGTCCCCGTTCGACTTCGTCTTCCACGGCGGCTCCGGCTCCACCGAGCAGGAGATCCAGACCGCGCTGGAGAACGGCGTCGTGAAGATGAACCTCGACACGGACACCCAGTACGCCTTCACCCGTCCGGTCGCCGCCCACATGTTCCAGAACTACGACGGCGTCCTGAAGGTCGACGGCGAGGTCGGCAACAAGAAGGCCTACGACCCGCGCACCTGGGGCAAGCTGGCCGAGGCGAGCATGGCCGCGCGCGTCGTCGAGGCCACGAAGAACCTGCGCTCGGCGGGCAACAAGATCAAGTAAGCGGTACGTCCGTTTCGCGGCGGGCCCGGCGGCTGTCCTCGGTCGCCGGGCCGCTGTATACCTGGGGCGTGCCCGATGTCCGGCTGACCTCGCCCCAGGGCAGGTGGATCCTGTTCACCACGGTCCTCGGCTCCAGCATGGCGCTGCTGGACTCCACCGTCGTCAACGTGGCGCTCCCGCGCATCGGCCGCGACCTGGACGCGAGCCTGGCCGCGCTGCAGTGGACGGTCAACGCGTACATGGTCACGCTGGCCGGTCTGATCCTGCTGGGCGGCTCGCTGGGCGACCACTACGGGCGCCGGAAGATCTTCGTGCTGGGCGTGATCTGGTTCGCGGCGGCGTCCCTGCTGTGCGGCCTGTCGCCGAACCCGCCCGTGCTGATCGCCGCCCGGGCCCTGCAGGGCGTCGGCGGCGCGCTCCTGACCCCCGGCTCCCTGGCGATCATCCAGTCGTCCTTCCACCGCGACGACCGCAGCCGGGCCGTCGGCCTCTGGTCCGGCTTCGGCGGGATCGGCGCCGCGGTCGGCCCGTTCCTGGGCGGCTGGCTGGTGACCGGCCCCGGCTGGCGCTGGGTGTTCCTGCTGAACGTCCCGCTGGCCCTGCTGTGCGTGCCGGTGGCGCTGCGGCACGTGCCGGAATCCGCCGACAGCGGCAGCCGGGGTCGCTTCGATGTGCTGGGTGCCGCCCTCGGCGCCCTGGCCCTGGCCCTGCTGACGTACGCGCTGATCGAGGCGAGGGCGGGTTCCCTGGCGGTGACGCTGACCGGGGTGGCCGGTGTGGTGGCGGCCGTGGCCTTCGTGTACGTCGAGCGGCACCGTCCGCACCCGATGCTCCCGCCGGACATCTTCGCCTCGCGCCAGTTCACGGCCGTCAACCTCGTCACCCTGTGCGTGTACGCGGCGTTCGGCGGCTTCTTCTTCCTCACCGCGCTGCAGCTGCAGGTGGTGGCGGGCTACTCGCCGCTGGCCGCCGGGACGGCGTTGCTGCCGACCACCGTCCTGATGCTCCTGTTCTCCGCCCGCTCCGGCGCCCTGGCCGACCGCACGGGCCCGCGGCTGCCGCTGACCGTCGGCCCCCTGCTCTGCGCGGCGGCGATGCTGCTGATGCTGCGGGTGGGGCCGGACGCGGACTACCTGACGGACGTGCTGCCCGCGTTGCTGGTGATGGGCGCCGGCATGGTCACCCTCGTCGCCCCGCTGACCGCCACGGTGCTCGCCTCGGTGGACACCGCGCGGGCCGGCCTGGCCAGTGGCATCAACAACGCGGCGGCACGGGCGGCGGGCCTGATCGCGGTCGCGGCGCTGCCCCTGCTGGCGGGGATGGGTCCGGAGGCCTACCGGTCGCCCACGGCGTTCGACGCGGCGTTCGACCGGGCGATGCCGATGCTGGCGGGGACGCTGCTGCTGGGCTCGGCCGTCGCTTTCACCCTGGTCCGCCGACCGTCCCCCGGCTGCCCGCGCCCGGAGTGCCGCACCCACGGCAATGTGACGACGCCGCCGTTGGAGGGGGAGCGGAGGGGCGGCTAGGGGTTTCGTCTGGATCAGGATCGGACAACGAAACCCCCTGGGGCCGGCTGAGGGTGCGTCGTGGCCGCTCGCGCCGTTCCCCGCGCCCCGGGGGAGCCGCGGCGCCGTCGACTCAGGACCACGGTGCCCCGCAGGACGCGCCCGCATATGCGCCCGTGCGAGAAACTGAACCCATGACGATTCACGAGAACCTCTTGGGCGGCCCGCCCCCCACCCACCTCCCCGACGACCCGGAACCCCGCGAGCTCCTCGCGCAGGGCACCGCGCCGGCGGACGTCGCCGCCAAGTACCCCACCTCCTCCCTCGCCTGGGCCCAGCTGGCCGACGAGGCGTTCGAGCGCGGCGCGGTCGTGGAGTCGTACGCGTACGCCCGTACCGGCTACCACCGCGGCCTGGACGCCCTGCGCCGAAGCGGCTGGAAGGGCCACGGTCCGGTCCCCTGGGAACACGAGCCGAACCGCGGCTTCCTGCGCGCCCTGCACGCCCTCGCCCGCGCCGCGCAGGCGATCGGCGAGCAGGAGGAGTACGAGCGCTGCTCGCAGTTCCTGAAGGACTCCTCCCCGACGGCGGCCCAGACCCTCGGCTAGCCGGACCTCACGGTGTGGCCCGTCTGGCAGCAGACGGGCCTTGCCGTATCCGAGGCGATTGCGGAGGATTCCGGGTGGGGACCGGGGCCCCCGTGCCGGAATCGGCAGGGGCGGACCGCTACCCGGAGTAACAACAGGAGACAGCGATGTCCCAACAGGCTCACCCCCTTCCCGAGGCCGAGCCCGAGACCCCGCATCTCGACTTCGCGGGTACGACGCCGTACGAGGACTACGTCAAGGCGGACGTGCTCACCCACCTGCAGCACACCCTGTCCGACGATCCCGGCGAGATGGTCTTCCTGGTGACGACCCAGGTCATGGAGCTGTGGTTCACGGTCATCGTGCACGAGTGGGAGACCGCGGCGAACGCCCTGCGCGCGGACGACGTACCGGTCGCCATCGCCGCGCTGAAGCGTTCCGTACGGGAGCTGGAGGCGCTGAACGCCTCCTGGAAGCCGCTCGGCCAGCTCACTCCGGCGCAGTTCAACTCCTACCGCAGTGCCCTCGGCGAGGGCTCCGGCTTCCAGTCGGCGATGTACCGCCGTATGGAGTTCCTGCTCGGTGAGAAGTCCGCGTCCATGCTCGTCCCGCACCGCGGCGCCCCGCGCGTCCACGCGGAACTGGAGAAGGCCCTGCACGAGCCGAGCCTGTACGACGAGGTCGTACGCCTCCTCGCGCGCCGCGGCCACCCGATCCCGGACTCGGTCCTGCGCCGGGACGTCTCCGAGCGCTACGCGCCCTCGGACGCCGTGGAGGCGGCCTGGACCGCCGTCTACGCGGGGGACGCGAACGACGAACTCGCCCGGCTCGGCGAGGCGTTGACCGACGTGGGCGAACTGGTCTGGCGCTGGCGCAACGACCACCTGGTCGCCACCCGCCGCGCGATGGGCGCCAAGCCCGGCACGGGCGGTTCGGCCGGCGTGGCCTGGCTGGAGAAGCGCGCCCGCAAGAACGTCTTCCCGGAGCTGTGGACGGCGAGGTCCCATGTCTGAGCTCGTCCTGCGGGCAGAGAAGCTGGACGCGGCGGACCCGCTGGCGCCGCTCAGGGACCGCTTCCTGCTGGATGACGTCATCTACCTGGACGGGAACTCCCTGGGGGCCCTGCCCGCGCAGGTACCCGACCGCGTGGCCGACGTCGTCCGCCGCCAGTGGGGCGAACTGCGCATCCGCTCCTGGGAGGAGAGCGGCTGGTGGACCGCGCCCGAGCGGATCGGCGACCGGATCGCCCCGCTGGTCGGCGCGGCGGCCGGGCAGATCGTCGTCGGCGACTCCACCAGCGTCAACGTCTTCAAGGCACTGGTCGCGGCCGTACGCATGGCGGGCGAGGACCGCACCGAGGTCCTGGTGGACGCCACGACGTTCCCCACGGACGGCTACATCGCCGAGTCGGCGGCCCGGATGACCGGCCGCACCCTGCGCGCCGTGACCCCGGCCGAGGTGCCCGCCGCCCTGACCGGCCGTACGGCCGCGGTGCTGCTCAACCACGTCGACTACCGCACCGGCCGCCTCCACGACCTGCCGTCGCTGACGTCGGCCGTCCACTCCGCCGGCGCCCTCGCGGTCTGGGACCTGTGCCACAGTGCCGGCGCGCTGCCGGTGGACCTGGACGAGCACGGCGTCGACCTGGCGGTCGGCTGCACCTACAAGTACCTGAACGGAGGCCCCGGTTCACCGGCGTACCTCTACGTGCGCAGGGAGCTGCAGCCCCGTTTCGACTCCCCGCTGCCCGGCTGGAACTCGCACACCGACCCGTTCGGCATGAGCCCGTCCTACGCACCGGCACCGGGCGCGCTGCGCGGCCGGGTCGGGACGCCGGACATCCTCTCCATGCTCGCCCTGGAGGCGGCCCTGGACGTCTGGGACGGCGTATCCGTCTCCGCCGTCCGCGCCAAGTCCCTCGCGCTGACGGACTTCTTCCTGCACTGCGTGCGGGCGTACACCGAGCCGGGGCGCGTCGAGTCGGTGACCCCGGAACGGCACAGCGAACGCGGCAGCCAGGTCGCCCTGCGCTGCCAGGACGCCGGTGAGGTGATGAAGCGCCTGATCGCGCGGGGTGTCGTGGGCGACTTCCGCCACCCCGACGTCCTGCGCTTCGGCTTCACGCCGCTGTACGTGACCTTCGGCGAGACCGAGCGGGCGGCCCGGATCCTGGCCGAGGAACTGGCGTAGCGGGGAGCCGGGGGCGGGGCCGCTTGTCCCCGCCCCCGGCTCTTCCCGGCTCGGCCGCCGGCTCACCCGACGGGCGGAGAACCGTTTACCCCGACCCTCCGTCACATCTCCATGTCCCCGCACGTCACCGGCCTGATACCGTCCCCGCCAACGGCGAACGACGATTCCCCTCCGGTCCGCCGGACGCCGCACACGTTCCATCGCTGAGAGGTTGGAGCATGCCGGACGACGCCGCAGCAGCCCGCGCCGCCGCCGAAGAGGAGTCGGCCTTCTCGCACCCCCCGGTCGACCCCGACGCCACCTCCGCGTACGGCAGCCACCCCGACCAGGTGATCGACTTCTACGGCCCCCGGGCCGCGTCGGACTCCCCGGCCCCGCTGGTGGTGGTCCTGCACGGCGGCGCCTGGCGCGCCCGCTACGACCGGCGCCACATCACGCCCTTCGCGGACTACCTGGCCCGCAGGGGCTTCGCGGTGGCCAACGTCGAGTACCGGCGCGGCGGCGAGCCCCTGATCCCCGGGCAGAGCACGGGTGAGGGGGGCGACGACGCCCCCGCGCCGGCCGGCCGCTGGCCCGACACCTTCGACGACGTCGCGGCCGCCCTGGACGCCCTGCCCGCCCTGGTCCGCGGGGCGCTGCCGCAGGCCGACCCGCGCCGCACCGTGCTGACGGGCCACTCGGCCGGCGGCCACCTCGCCCTGTGGGCCGCGGCCCGCCACGTCCTGCCCGCGGACGCCCCCTGGCGCACCGGTCGGCCGGCGCCGCTGCGCGGGGTCGTCGCCCTCGCCCCGATCGCGGACTTCGAGGCCGCGGAGAAGTGGGACGTGTGCGGCAACGCCGCCCTGCAACTCCTCGGCGGCCCCGACACGTTCGCCGAGCGCCGCCCCTGCGCCGACCCGGTCCTGCTCCTCCCGACGGGCATCGCGACGACCCTCGTCCAGGGGCGTACGGACCGGGTGGTGCCCCAGGCGGTGGCCGAGTCCTACGCGGACGCGGCGGCGAAGGCCGGGGAGGTCGTGGGCCTGACGCTGCTGGAGGACGTGGGCCACTTCCCGCTGATCGACCCGGCGGCGGACGCGTGCGCGGTGGTGGCGGAGGAGATCGCCCAACTGGCGTGGTGACGGGTCGTCTCCGGCACCCGGTGATACCCGTAGTACCTGAGAGCTACCCCGCGGGAGAGCTCCCTGGCGGGACGCCGACGACGGCCCGCGATCCCTAACTTCCTTCTCAGAGAAGCCCGATGGCCGGGCCATCTGAAAGGAACCCGCCCATGGGGCACTCCACCTCCCCCACCCACGCACAGTCGCCCCGGACCACAGCCTCCCTCCCCACGGACCGGCGGTCGCCGTCGTACACGTCCTCCGCGTCCACGGACCGGCGGTCGCCGTCGGTGGGTGCGTTCCGCGGGGGCCACCCGCAGCCGGCGACGAAGGCGGCACCGGTGGCGCGGCTGGAAGACGGGGCCAGGCCGGAGGCCGGGTGCCCACCCACAGACCCGCGCCCGGAGCCCGACGGCCCCCACCCCGCCCGGCGCCCGAAAACATGGGGCCGCACCCTCCTCGCCACCCTCCTCACCGCGGCCATAGCCGCCCCCCTCGCCGGCGCGGCCCGCCCCCTGATCCCCGCCCCCACCCCCGCGGCCCTCCCCCCACTCACCGCCACCACCCTCCCCACCACCTACGCGACCAACCGGGCCGACGCCGCCGAGGCCGCCCACACGGCCGCCACCCACGGCGACACCCACCGCGCCGCCGCCGACCAGGCACTCGCCTCCCCGTCCCGTCACCTCCTCACCTTCGACGGCCGAGGCGCGGGCCGGGCCACAGAGGTCCTCGGCGACCTCCCCCACGCCGACCACCTCGCGGTCCTGGTCCCCGGCTCGGACACCTCCCTGGACACCTACGCCCGCTTCCACCAGGCGGCCACGGCCCTCTACACGGACCTCACCCGCCGCGCCCCGCGGCACACCCGTGTCGCCGTCATCGCCTGGCTCGGCTACGAGACACCGGCCACCGTCAGCACCACGGTGACCACGACCGCCCGCGCCGACGAAGCCGCCCCCCGCCTGCGCGCCTTCGTACGCCACCTGCGCGCGGCCACCCCGCCCCGGACACACATCTCCCTGCTCTGCCACTCCTACGGCTCGGTCGTCTGCGGCCGCGCCGCCCCCGGACTGGACGCGGACGACATGGCCCTGGTCGGCAGCCCCGGCACCGGCGCCGACTCGGCCGCCGCCCTGCACACCCGCGCCCGGATCTGGGCGGCCCGTGGCGGCGACGACTGGGTGGAGCACGTGCCGCACGTCCGCGCCCGCCTCTTCGGCACCACCCTCGGCTTCGGCACCGACCCGGTCTCCCGCGCCTTCGGCGCCCGGGTCTTCGACGCGGCCGCCGCCGACCACAGCGGCTACTTCACCCCGGGCTCGGCCTCCCTCGCCAACCTGGCCCGCATCACCCTCGGCGAGACCTCGGAGGTGACCCGTGCCTGAGCAGACCGCAAGCGCCCCCCGCCCCACCGTCCACGCACCGCAGCCCGCCCTCCGCACCGCCCTGCGCGCCCCCCTCCGCACCCTCCGCCGAGCCGCCCACCAGGTCGACACCGCCACCCCCGCGTCCCGGGACCGTGCGATCGACGCCCTGCGCGCCCTCGCGATCCTCGGTGTCGTCCTCGGTCACTGGCTGGTGACGGCACTGGTCGCGCAGGACGGCGGTCTGCACACGGCGAGCCCGCTGCAGTACATGCCCTGGCTGGCCCCGGTGTCCTGGCTCTTCCAGACACTGGCCGTGTTCTTCCTGGTCGGCGGCCAGGTGGCGACGCGCGGTCTGGCCTCGGCCCAAGACCGAGGCGACGGTTACACCGTCTGGCTGCGTGCCCGTCTGGCCCGCCTCCTGCGCCCGGTGGCCGCGCTGCTCGCCCTGTGGACGGTGACGACCGTGACCCTCCTCCTCACCGGCACACCCCTGTCCACGATCCACACACTGCTCAAACTGGCGCTGTCCCCGCTGTGGTTCCTGCTGGTCTTCGCCGCGCTCACGGCCGCCACCCCGCTCGTCGCGCGCCTCAACCCGCTCTGGCCGCTCGCCGTCGTCCTGCACGTGGACCTGCTCCGCTTCGGCCTGCACCTCGGCCCGTCCTGGCTCGGCTGGCTGAACCTGCCGGCGGGCTGGCTGGTCCCGTACGCCCTGGGCGCGGCCTGGGCCCGGGGCGAGCTGACGAGCCGCCGCTCGGCCTGGACCCTGCTGCTCGGCGGTGCGACGGCCACGGCCGTGCTCATCACCTGCGCGGGCTATCCGGCGTCCATGGTCGGTGTCCCCGGCGCGCCGATGTCCAACCTCAACCCCCCGACCCTGGCGGCCGTCACCTTCGGCCTGGCCCAGTGCGGCCTCGCCCTCCTGCTCCGCGACCGCCTGCGCCGCGCGACGGCCCGGCCCGTGGCCTGGGCGGCGACGGCCTTCGTCAACCTCTCCGCGATGACGATCTTCCTCTGGCACCAGACGGCCATGATGGCCACCACGGCGACAGCCCTCCTGGCCGGCCGCCTGCCCGGCCTGCACACCACTCCCGACTCCCTCGCCTGGGTGGCGTCCCGTCTGCTCTGGCTCCCTGTCCTCATCCTGACCCTGGCCCTGTGCCGGACGGCCTTCCGGCACCACGAGCAGGGCCCCCGCCGCCCCCGCAACCGTACGTCGCACGTGGTCCGACGCCATGTGCCGCCAGCGAGGTCCCGGCACCATGCCTAAAGTGACGTCCGTGATGTCCGCGGAACCCGAGAACCCGACCGAGCAGTCCGACGGCGCCCCGCCCGCGACCTCACCCGACTCCAAGACCTCACCCGACTCCAAGACCTCACCGCACTCCCGGACCCCACCCGACTCCCCGGCCCCGGCCGACGACGAGTCCGGCCCGGCCACTGCGTCCCGTGCCGCTCGCCTCCGTTCCTGGCTGGGGGCGAGGCCCTCCTCCCAGTCACCCCCCTTCTCCAAGTACCGCTGGCTGCGTCTCCTCACCTATCTGGTCACCTTCTACGCGGCCCTGGCCATCATGGGAGCCGGCGCCGAAGAGCTGTCCAACAGCTACGACCTCGCCTTCGGCGTAGCCGTGTGGTGCACGTTCCTCCAGGCCGTCGCCCTCGTCATGGCCCTGTGGCTTCCCGTACCCGCCTGGGCGGTGTCCCTGGCCGCCGCCACCGCCACCGCGCTGCTCACCCGGCCGCACCTGGCCTCGCTCGGGCCTCCCGGCCCCAACTGGCCCTGGTCCACTCCCGTTGTGCTGGCCCACATGGCCGTACTCCTGTTCCTGGCCCTGCGCGTCCGCCTCCGCGGAGCGGTCACCGCGCTCGCCGTGACCGCCGTGATCACCTTCGCCGTGCAGAGCAAGAACGGCGTGGGTGCGCAGCACTTCACCGCGACCGGTGCCGTCGCCGTCGGGCTGTTCGCCGTCGCCACCGTCATCGGCGCCGCCCTGCGCAGCCGGAGCGAGGCCCGTACCGAACTGGTCCAGCAGACGACGATCACCGCCGAGGAGCGGGCCCGCCGCACCCTCCTGGAGGAGCGCAGCCGTATCGCCCGGGAGCTGCACGACGTGGTCGCCCACCACATGTCGGTGATCTCCATCCAGGCCCAGGTGGCCCCCCACCTGGTGGAGAACCCCACGCAGGAGCTGAAGGAGAACCTCGCCGGCATCCGCAACAACGCCCTGGAGGCCCTGACCGAGCTGCGTCGCGTGCTCGGCGTCCTGCGTTCCGAGAGTCCGGACGAACCGGAGGCCGAGGACACCTCGCGCCTGTCCGCTCCCGGCACCGGCCCGGCCCCCGACGCCCCGCAGCCGAACCTCGCCCGTCTGGACTCCCTGCTCGAGAACACCAGGGCGGCCGGCGTGGACGTGGTGAAGGCCGAGGAGGGCGACCCCCGCGGCTACTCACCCGGGGTGGAGCTGTCCGCGTACCGGATCGTCCAGGAGGCGCTGAGCAACGTACTGCGGCACGCGCCGGGCGCGAAGGTGCGGGTGGACATCGCCCACTTCCCCAACGGCATATACCTGAGTATCAGCAACTCCCGCCCCAGCCGTCCGGTCCAGCCGACCCCGGGCAGCGGTCACGGCCTGCTGGGCATGCGGGAGCGCGCGGCGATGCTGGGCGGGAGCGTCGAGGCGAAACCGACCCGGGACGGCGGCTTCCTGGTGGTGGCGTTCCTCCCCCGGGGCGGCGCCCCCGGACCGACGGAACCGACACCCCCCGGCCCGCCCTGACCCGCCCCGCCCCCGCCCCACCCGACCCACACGCAGCGAGCCCCGACAGGAGAACCGACCCCCATGACGAGCGGCGCCGGCACCATCCGCGTACTCATCGCCGACGACCAGCAGATGGTCCGGCAGGGATTCACCGTGCTGCTCAACACCCAGCCCGGCATCGAGGTGGTCGGGCAGGCGGTGGACGGCCGCGACGCGATCGCCCGGACCGCCGAACTGGCGCCGGACGTGGTGCTGATGGACATCCGGATGCCCGAACTCGGCGGCATCGAGGCGACCCGCCGGATCACCGCCGACCAACCCGCCGTCAGGGTCCTGGTGCTGACCACCTTCGACCTGGACGAGTACGTGTACGAGGCGCTGCGCGCCGGGGCGTCCGGCTTTCTGCTCAAGGACGCCTCCGCGGACCAGCTGGCCGAGGCGGTACGGGTCGTGGCCGCGGGCGACGCCCTGCTCGCGCCCGGCATCACCCGCCGCCTCATCGCCGAGTTCTCCCGCCTGGACGGCAGGCCCCGGGCCCCGCTCAAGCAGCGCGTGGGCGACCTCACCGAACGGGAGACGGAGGTGCTGGCGCTGATCGCCCAGGGCCTGTCGAACGCGGAGATCGCCCAACGGCTGGTCGTGGCCGAGCAGACCGTGAAGACGCACGTGGGCCGGATCCTGGTGAAGCTGGGCCTGCGCGACCGCACCCAGGCGGCGGTCTTCGCCTACGAGTCCGGCCTCGTCCGCCCCGGCGGCCGTTGAAGCCACCGGTCCCTCACCAGGCCCTCGCCAGGACCCGTAGTACCTGAGAGGGACTCCCGAGGACCCCTCTGCAAGGTGACGACCGAGACCCCCGCCCCCGCCTACCGTTGCGTACGTGACCCAGACGACGCACACGCAGACGACTCCGCCGGGCCCGGCCGGCCGGCCGCGCAGCCCGGAGTTCCGGCTCGCCGCCGGTGCCCTGCGCGGGCTGCGGCAGGACCTCTTCCAGCATGCCTTCGCCTACCGGCCGCTGCCGCTCATGTCCGTGGACGGCCCGCTCGTCCGCCGGCTGCCGGGCCGTATGAGGGAGTACGCGGCCTGGGCCCCGCACGCGACGGTCGCGGCCGTGGGCGTGCTGGCGGCGCTCGTCGGCCTCGCGGACAACGAAGGAGGGGCCACGGCCCTGATACGTGCGCTGCTGGCGCTGGTCCCGGTGCTGCTGACCCTGGCGCGCCCGGCCGGGGCGTTCTGGCTGTCGCTCGCGGCGACCACGGCCACCGCGGTCACCGGCGGCGACTGGGACAGCTGGCCGTGGCTGCCGAGCAGCTTCATCGCCCACCTGACGGTCCTCACCGTCGTGGCGCTGCGCACCCGCCCGCGCACCGCGGCCTGGATGTGGGCGCTCACGGCGGTGTACGGCCTCTGGTCCGATGCCGCCTTCGGCCTCGACCACTACGAGACCGACGTGTCCCCGATGCTGATCCTCTCGGCGTTCATCCTGCTGGCCGTCACGGTCCGGCACATACGCCGGCAGGCCGAGCGGGAGGTGACCGCGCAGCAGACGGTCACCGAGCACGAACGCTCGCGGCGCACGCTGCTGGAGGAGCGTACGACCATCGCCCGTGAGCTGCACGACGTGGTCGCCCATCACATGTCGGTGGTCGCCATCCAGGCGGAGGCCGCGCCCTACCGGGTGGAGAACCCGCCGGAGGAACTGGAGAAGGCGTTCGTCACCATCCGGGAGAACGCGGTGGCGGCCCTGACGGAGCTGCGCCGGGTCCTCGGAGTGGTCCGCGCCGAGGACTACGAGGCCCCGGACGCCCCGCAGCCGACCCTGGCCGACCTGGACGGGCTGCTGGCCAATGTGCGGGAGGCCGGTCTCACGGTCGACAAGGCGGTGACCGGCGCGGTCCGTGAACTGCCGCAGGGCGTGGAGCTGTCGGCGTACCGGATCGTCCAGGAGGCCCTGAGCAACACCCTGCGGCACGCACCGGGAGCGAGCGCCCGCGTGGAGATCGGCTATGTCCTCGGCGGCCTGGGCCTGCGTGTAGTCAACGGCCCACCGCCCGCGCCCCATCTCGCGAAACCCTCGCCGGGCGCCGGTCACGGCATCACCGGCATGCGGGAACGCGTCTCCATGCTGAACGGCGAGATGACGACGGCCCCCACCGGGGAGGGCGGCTATGAGGTGACGGTGTTCCTGCCGGTACCGGCCGCCGGTCCGGCGAACGAGGGTGAGGCATGACCATCCGCGTACTGATCGCGGACGACCAGATGATGGTCCGCGAGGGTTTCTCGGTCCTGCTGAACGCGATGCCGGACATCGAGGTCGTCGGCGAGGCCGTCAACGGAAGGGAGGCGGTGGGACGGGTCCGTGAACTCGCCCCGGACGTCGTGCTGATGGACATCCGCATGCCCGAGCTGAACGGCATCGAGGCGACCCGGGAGATCGTGGCGGCGGACGCGGCGGCGAAGGTGCTGGTCCTGACGACCTTCGACCTCGACGAGTACGTGTACCAGGCCCTGCGTGCGGGTGCCTCCGGCTTCCTCCTGAAGGACGCCTCGGCCCGCCAACTGGCCGACGGCGTCAGAGTGGTGGCGGCGGGCGAGGCCCTCCTGGCCCCCTCGGTCACCAAACGTCTGATCACGGAGTTCTCCCGCCTGTCGGAGACCCCACGCCTGATGCCCGCGGCCCAGGCGGCCTACGGCGAGCTGACGGAACGGGAGACGGAGGTCCTGGTCCTGATCGCCCAGGGCCTGTCGAACGCGGAGATCGCCGAGCGGCTGGTGGTGGCCGAGTCGACCATCAAGACCCATGTGAGCCGCATCCTGGTGAAGCTGGGTCTCAGAGACCGCACCCAGGCAGCGGTCTTCGCCTATGAGGCCCGTCTGGTGATACCGGGATGAGGGGGGAAGCGGTGGAACTGGTGCTGGACCCACCGCGCGAAGTCGCGCCGCTGTGTCTGGGCATGACGCTTCACGAGGCGATCGCGGCGGCGTCCGGCTGGGGCGAGCCCAGAGTGTTGCGGCGCCGGAATACGGCGCGGGCCTCCTGGTCCGTGGACGGGGTGGGCGTACAGGCCCTCCTGGAGAGCGGCCCCACGGTCACGGCGATCGAGTTGTGGTGGCCGGGCGAGGGCCGGGTGTCCGGCACGCGGGTCCTGCTCGACGGGGACGACGTGTTCGGCACACCGGCGGAGGAACTCTTCCGGCGGGCCGCCGCCCGGGGCTGGACCGTCGACACGTCTCGCCCCGAGCACCCGGTGATCCCCGGGGTGTCCCTGGGTTTCACCCGGCAGACCTCCCAGGGGATCCCGCGCGACGCCGGGGGCCTGCCGCTGTACGTCACGTCCGTCCTCGTCGGAGGGAAGGACTACTACGACTTCCTCCACGAAGGCCGCGGCTGAGTACGTCAGGGGCCGACACCCTGGTCAGGCTCCGGGGCGGCGCGCTAGCGTCCCGGCATGGCAGGCCCTACCGACCTCGTGTTCGACCCCTGGGACCCGGCGTTCGTCGCCGACCCGTACCCGGCCTATGCCGAGCTGCGCGCACGCGGCCGGGTGATCCGGTACGAGCCGACCGATCAGTGGCTGGTGCCCCGGCACGCGGATGTCTCGGCGCTGTTGCGGGACCGCCGACTGGGACGGACGTATCAGCACCGGTTCTCGCACGAGGAGTTCGGCCGGACCCCGCCCCCGCCGGAGCACGAGCCGTTCCACACGCTCAACGACCACGGGATGCTCGACCTGGAGCCGCCGGACCACACCCGGATCCGGCGCCTGGTGTCGAAGGCGTTCACACCGCGCACGGTGGAGCGGCTCAAGCCGTACGTCCACGCACTGGCGGGCGACCTGGTGACCGCGCTGGTCCGCGACGGCGGCGGTGATCTGCTGACCGACGTGGCGGAGCCGCTGCCGGTGGCGGTGATCGCCGAGATGCTCGGCATCCCGGAGGGGGACCGGGCGCAGTTGCGGCCGTGGTCGGCGGACATCTGCGGGATGTACGAGCTGAACCCGTCCGGGGAGACGGCGGCGCGGGCGGTGCGGGCGTCGGTGGAGTTCTCGGAGTATCTGCGCGAGCTGATCGCGGCCCGGCGCAAGGAGCCGGGGGAGGACCTGATCTCCGGGCTGATCGCGGCGCACGACGAGGACGACCGGCTGACCGAGCAGGAGATGATCTCCACGGCCGTGCTGCTGCTCAACGCCGGGCACGAGGCGACGGTCAACGCCACGGTGAACGGCTGGTGGGCGCTGTTCCGCCACCCCGGCCAGCTGGCGGCCCTCCGTGCCGACCACTCCCTCGTCCCTTCCGCGGTCGAGGAGCTGATGCGCTACGACACCCCGCTCCAGCTCTTCGAACGCTGGGTGCTGGACGACATCGAGATCGACGGCACGACCCTCCCGAGGGGCGCGGAGATCGCCATGCTCTTCGGTTCCGCCAACCACGACCCGGCGGTCTTCCCCGACCCCGACCGCCTGGACCTCACCCGCGGGGACAACCCGCACATCTCCTTCAGCGCGGGCATCCACTACTGCATCGGCGCCCCACTGGCCCGCATCGAGCTGGCGGCTTCGATGACGGCCCTCCTCCAGCAGGCCCCCACGCTGAGCCTGGCGGCGGAGCCGGTGAGGAAGCCGAACTTCGTGATCCGGGGGTTGGAGGGGCTGCGCGTCGAGGTGGGGTGATCACGCCGAGCCCGCTCAGCGTTCCTTCGTCTCCTCCAGCACCGTCCGCCCCAGCAGCACATACCGCTCCGGGGACCGCCGCTTCAGATACTGCGCGTACCCGACCCCGATCGCCGCGATCAGGCCCACCAGCCACGGCGTCGCCTTCAGCACGATCGACCCGGACTCCGGCCCGGCCGCCACACCCATGTTGGACACCAGCAACACCACGACGGCGAGCATCGCGACGCCGCCGACGAGCGGCGCGGTGAAGGTGCGGAACCAGTGGCGGCTCTCGGGGTGGTGGGAGCGGAAGTACGCGAGCACGGCGAAGGAGCACACGGCCTGGACGACGAGGATCGCCATGGTCCCCAGGATCGCCAGCAGTACGTACGTGCCCGTGTACGGGTCCTTGCCCGCGATCCAGAAGGCCCCGATCAGCACCGCGCTGACGACGGTCTGCACCAGGCCGGCGATGTGCGGCGAGCCGTGCCGGGCGTGGGTGCGGCCGATGCTCTGCTTCAGCGACGGCAGGACGCCCTCCCGGCCCAGCGCGTACAGATAGCGGGCGGCGCAGTTGTGGAAGGCCATGCCGCAGGCCAGTGAGCCGGTGATCATCAGCCACTGCATGACGTCGACCGCCCAGTGGCCGACATAGCGCTCGGTGGGGTGGAAGAACAGCGCGAGCGGGTTCGCGGAGGAGGCCGCCTTCACGGCCTCGGCCTCGCCGTTGCCGGTGATGGCCATCCAGGAGACGAAGACGTAGAAGACACCGACGCCCAGGACGCTGATCATCGTCGCCTTGGGGATGATCTTCTTCGGGTCGCGGGACTCCTCGCCGTACATCGCGGTCGACTCGAAGCCGACCCAGGACCAGAAGGCGAAGAAGAGCCCGAGACCGGCGGACGTGCCCTTGAAGGCGTTGACCGGGTCGACCGGCGCGAAGGTGAACCCGTGCGGGCCGCCGCCGTGGAGGGCGACGGACACCGCCATGGCCGCCAGTACGGTCACCTCGGTCGCCAGCAGCGCCACCAGGAGCTTCTCGGCGACGCTGACCCCGAACCAGGTGCCGGTCGCGTTGATCGCGAGCATCAGGACAGCGAAGGCCCACCAGGGCACGTGCAGTCCCGTCTGGTCCTTCAGCGTGGTCGTCGCGAAGGTGGAGAAGATCCCGATCAGCGCCGGCTCGAACACGACGTACGCGAAGGTCGCGAGCAGCCCGGAGGCGAGACCGGCGGTCCGGCCGAGCCCGTACGAAATGAATCCGTAGAACGCGCCGGTCGACGTGATGTGCTTCGCCATCGACGTGAAACCAACGGAAAAGATTGCCAGGACGACCATTGCCACGAGATAGCTCGCGGGTGCCCCGATGCCGTTGCCGGCCGACACCATGAACGGCACGTTGCCGGTCATGGCGGTGATCGGCGCGGCGGTGGCGACGGCCATGAACACCACGCCGAGCAGGCCCACTGCGTTGGGCTTCAGCCGATGAACCGTTTCGTCGTCCGTTGTGCCCGCCGCCGGAGCGACGCCCTCGTCCACTGCCATCGGGTGGCCCCCTCAGTATCCGGTCGCTGGGTCCTGATGGAGCAGGATGGTGGACGACACGGGTACACGGGAAGGGGTCGGGGCGGTTAAATATTTGTCACCAGACCATTGAGGGTGTGCGGGTGGTGCGCGCGGGTGGGGTCAGGCCGACGGGAGGACCAGCCCCCAGGCGTCCTCCACCACGCGCCACGTACGCCGCCGTACCGGCCCCGACACCGCCGCGTCCGCGCGGTAGCGGAAGTCCGGGCCGACCACCGTCACCATGCGCCCCAGGGCCCGGAGCGGCGTCGCCTCCGCGCCCACCGACAGCGGACGCACCTCCACCTCGGCCACACCGCCCGTGCCCGGCGTCACCGACACCGCCTCCACGGGCTGGCCCAGATCCACCACGGTCTCCCCGTCGACCTCGACCCGCAGCCGGGACGGCCCCGGGGCCGGAACGGCGGACAGCCGGGGCGGGCGGGGGGCGAGGGTGCGGACCAGGGAGCGGTACCAGGCCCGGCCCGGACCCACCGGCACCGGCTGGGCGGCAGCCGCCCGCACCGGCTCCGGCGGAATGCCCAGCGCGCCCAGGACGACCCCGTCGCTGTCGTCGACCAGCAGGTCCAGGCGCCGCTCGGCACCGTCCAGCACCGCCCGCGCCGCCGCCACCGTCCCGCCCGGCACGCCCAGGGACCGGGCGACGGACGTCTCACCCACCGGGACCACGGACAGGGCACATCCGGTCAGCTCCCGCCGCCGGTGCAGCAGGGTGACGGCCCGGACCAGCGCCCGGTCGTCGCCCACCACCACCGGCCGCCTCGAACCCCTGCGGCCCAGGGCGCGGGCGAATTCCTCCGGCCCGTCGGGCAGGCACACCTTGGCCGCCGCACCCGCGCTGAGCACGTCTTTCGCGATCCGTACGGACTCCCCGTCCGTCTGCCGTGCCGCCGGATCGATGATCACCAGCAGCTGTTCGGACATCGCGAAAGTCGCCACCTCGGTCCTGCCTCGCTTCCTCGGGTAGCATCTTTGTGCAAGAGCCCCTTGCGCTATTGCGCCAGGGGCTTCGTCTATTCCGGGGCATCCGGTCCGACGGTTGTGCGACCAACGGCGGTCGCTGTGGCACGCGGCGGTGAACCTTACGCCCACGCCCCCGACCATGGACATGCCCCACCCGGAAGGGGTGTACGCGCGTGCCCGCACTTGTGCTGCTCGGTGCTCAGTGGGGTGACGAAGGCAAGGGAAAGGCGACCGACCTGCTCGGTGGCTCGGTGGACTACGTAGTGCGATACCAGGGCGGCAACAACGCCGGCCACACGGTCGTCGTCGGCGACCAGAAGTACGCACTCCACCTCCTCCCTTCCGGAATCCTCTCGCCTACGTGTGTTCCGGTCATCGGCAACGGCGTCGTCGTCGACCCGTCGGTCCTGCTCTCCGAGCTGAGCGGTCTGAACGAGCGTGGCGTCGACACGTCCAAGCTCCTGATCAGCGGTAACGCGCACATCATCACGCCGTACAACGTGACCGTCGACAAGGTGACGGAACGCTTCCTCGGCAAGCGCAAGATCGGAACGACCGGCCGTGGCATCGGCCCGACCTACGCGGACAAGATCAACCGCGTCGGCATCCGGGTCCAGGACCTGTACGACGAGTCGATCCTCACCCAGAAGGTGGAGGCGGCCCTCGACGTCAAGAACCAGATCCTCACCAAGCTGTACAACCGGCGCGCGATCGCCGTGAGCCAGGTGGTCGAGGAGCTGCTGGGCTACGCCGAGCAGATCGAGCCGTACGTCGCCGACACCGTGCTGGTCCTGAACCAGGCCCTGGAGGACGACAAGGTCGTCCTGTTCGAGGGCGGCCAGGGCACGCTGCTGGACATCGACCACGGCACGTACCCGTTCGTGACCTCCAGCAACCCCACCGCGGGCGGCGCCTGCACCGGCGCCGGAGTGGGCCCCACGAAGATCAGCCGCGTCATCGGCATCCTCAAGGCCTACACCACCCGCGTCGGCGCCGGCCCCTTCCCGACCGAGCTGTTCGACGAGGACGGCGAGGCGCTGCGCCGCATCGGCGGCGAGCGGGGCGTGACCACCGGCCGTGACCGCCGCTGCGGCTGGTTCGACGCCGTGATCGCCCGCTACGCGACCCGGGTCAACGGCCTGACCGACTTCTTCCTCACCAAGCTGGACGTCCTGACCGGCTGGGAGGAGATCCCGGTCTGCGTGGCGTACGAGATCGACGGCAAGCGCGTCGAGGAGCTGCCGTACTCCCAGACCGACTTCCACCACGCGAAGCCGGTCTACGAGACGCTGCCGGGCTGGTCCGAGGACATCACCAAGGCGAAGTCGTTCTCCGACCTGCCGAAGAACGCCCAGAACTACGTCAAGGCGCTGGAGGAGATGTCCGGCGCCCCGATCTCCGCGATCGGCGTGGGCCCGGGCCGGGACGAGACGATCGAGATCAACTCGTTCCTGTAGGGGAGCCGCGGCCATGCGTTCCGGTGGACAATCGAGGGGTGAGTGTCCACCGGAACGCACGGTGCCGGGGACCGTACGGCGGTGAAGGCGACCAGGCCGGCGGCACGGACTGCTCCGACCCGGCGGTGTTCGAGGTGGCCCGGTACCAGCTGCCCCCGCTCCGCGTCTGCCCGGTGCATCTCGGGCCCTCGCTCCTGATGGCGAGCAGGGTGCTGTGGCCGCCGGAGATCAGGCTCATCGGCCGGCTCTGACACCGGCCGTTCCCCCGGAGTTCGCACAGGCCGCGCACTGACCCATCCTTGACCTGGACATGGTCTTTTCCTGGTTTCCGGCAATCGCGGGCGCTAGCAGCATCTACGCGGGTAGCCTCCGCACTGCACCGCCGCCACCTGTCGCCCACTCCAGCCGAACCAGGAGCCCTTGCATGCCCCTCAGTCCCATGAACCGCCGGGAGTTCGTGAAGAAGTCGGCCGTCACCGGTGCGGCCGTCGCCGCCGCGGGAACCGTCGCGGCGGCCCCCGCCCAGGCGGCCGAGCAGAAGCGTGACTGCCACCCCCGTACCTGGTCGTTCTCCATCCTCGGGACCACCGACCTGCACAGCCACGTCTTCGACTGGGACTACTACAAGGACGCCGCCTACACCGACAAGGCGGGCAACTCGGTGGGTGTGGCACGCGTCGCCACCCTCATCAAGCAGCAGCGCGCGGCCAAGGGTGAGGACCACGTCCTCCTCGTCGACGCCGGCGACATCATCCAGGGCACCTCCCTGGCCTACTACTTCGCCCGTGTCGACCCGATCACCGGCACGGGCGGCAAGGAGGGCCCCCGGCACCCGATGGCCGTGGCCATGAACCACATGCGCTACGACGCCGCCGCCCTCGGCAACCACGAGTTCAACTACGGCATCGAGACGCTGCGCAAGTTCGAGAGCCAGTGCCACTTCCCGCTGCTCGGCGCCAACGCCCTGGACGCCAAGACGCTGCGCCCCGCCTTCCACCCCTACACCGTCAAGCGGATCCGCGTCCCCGGCGCCCCCGACATCAAGGTCGGCATCCTGGGCCTGACCAACCCCGGTATCGCCCTGTGGGACAAGGACAACGTCAGCGGGAAGATGGTGTTCCCGGGCCTGGTGGAGCAGGCGAAGAAGTACGTGCCGAGGCTGCGCGCGCTGGGCTGTGACGTCGTCTTCCTGACGGACCACTCGGGCATGGACGGCTCGTCCTCCTACGGCGACTCGCTCCCGTACGTGGAGAACGCGTCGAACCTGGTGGCCGAGCAGGTGCCCGGGATCGACGCGATCCTGGTGGGCCACACGCACGTGGAGGTCCCGTCCTACACGGTGAAGAACGCGGAGACCGGCGAGGAGGTGCTCCTCTCGGAGCCGTACTGCTGGGGCTACCGCCTCAGCGTCTTCGACTTCGAGCTCGAACTGCACCACGGCCAGTGGAAGGTGACGAGCAAGAAGGCGCAGACCCTCAACCCCAACACCGTGGACGAGGACCCGGAGATCAAGAAGCTCCTGGAGGCCGACCACGAGCTGGTGGTGAAGTACGTCAACACGGCGGTCGGCACGTGTACGGCGAACCTCTCGGCGGCGGAGTCCTGCTGGAAGGACGTCCCCATCATGGACTTCATCCACAAGGTGCAGATGGAGTCGGTGAAGGCGGGCCTGTCGGCGTCCGACGCGGCCCTCCCGCTCATCTCGATGGCGGCGCCCTTCTCCCGCACGGCGGACATCCCCCAGGGCAGCGTCACCATCAAGGACATCGCCGGGCTCTACATCTACGACAACACCCTCTACGGCCGGAAGCTGACGGGCGCCCAGCTGAAGGACTACCTGGAGTACGCGGCGAAGTACTACCACCAGGTCCCGGCCGGCACGAAGGTGGACACCGCCACCCTCACGAACGCCAACAACTTCTGGGACTACATGTACGACACGGCCGCGGGCGTCGACTACGAGATCGACATCGACCGGGCCGAGGGGTCGAGGATCAAGAACCTCACCTACAACGGCGCTCCGGTCGCCGACGACCAGGTCTTCGTCGTGGCGGTCAACAACTACCGCGCCAACGGCGGTTCGGGCTACCCGCACATCGCTTCCGCCCCGGTCGCGTACAGCTCGACAAACGAGATCCGGCAGCTGATGATCGACTACGTGACCGCGAAGAAGACCCTCGACCCGGCCGACTTCGCGGTCACCAACTGGAAGCTGACGCAGGCGGGAACGCCGGTCTTCTGAGCGCAGCGCTCGCCGGACGGGCGGGAACGAGAACAGGGGGAGTGGTGAGCGGAACGGCGGACGACGGCAAGAAGGTGGTCCAGGGCTTCTTCGAGGCGGTCAGCGAGGGCCGGCTCGGGGATCTGCCGCAGTACATGGCGGCGGACGTCGTGGACCACAACAAGATCATCCACGGCGAGGCGGACGAGCCCGGGGCGGCGTTCGAGGGCCTGCGCCAGCAGTCGGAGGCCCTCGCACCGCTCACCGTCCAAGTGGACGAGCTGATCGGCGAGGGGGACCGGGTGGTCGCCCGCGTGACCCAGCGGGGCGTCCACAGCGGGGCGCATCCGCGCATGCCGGAGCCGACCGGCCGGTCCTTCGGGATCGAGGCGATCTGGATCTTCACGCTGCGGGAGGGGAAGATCGCGGAGATCCGCGCGGTGAGCGACCGCCTCGGCCTCTTCGCACAGCTCGGCTGGCCGCTGCCGCAGGGCTGAACCGGTCGCGTCAGGGGGTGGAGCGGGTGGCACCGAAATGGGTCTCGTGCGACCAGACGCAGTGGCACGCGGGACACTGCAGGTGCAGCAGGCTGCCGGTGTTCGAGAGCAGGTAGCGCCACCCGCTCCGGTCGTCGCAGTCCGGGCAGTCCACCCCCCAGGCGCGTCGCCCCCTGTCGGCCTGCGGATCAAGCGGCAGCATCGCCGGGCCCCGGCGGGAGCACACCGGCCGCCACCAGCTCGTCGTAGACGCGCTGCTGCTCGGCGTCCAGGCCGGAGTACAGCAGCGCACGTGCCTCCTCCTCGCCGCGGAGCGCCGCCGCGGGATCCCAGCCGGGGCCCAGGGCGGCCATGACGTGGGTACGCCGGAGCATCTCGTGCGCGCTCAGGTCGACGCTGAAGTCGAAGGTGGGGCCGTGGGAGGACATGCCACCGAACGTAGGCAGGCATTTCGCCCACGGCAAGAAGAGGTGGGTGACATCACACGGCCCGGCTCTCCCGCTGGAGTGACGCTCAGCTGAACACGATCATCGAGCCCTGTGCCAGGGAGCGGGTCGCCGCCGCGTGCAGGCCCAGCCACACGTGCCGTTCGCGGGCGAAGGGGCTGGGGTCGTAGGGAGCGGGGACGGCCGGCTCCTCCAGTTCCGTGGGGGCCACGGGGGGCGCCGGGGCCGCCGGGGGGTTGGCCGGATCGATGCCGATCGCGGGGGCGACGTACTCCAGTTCGCGCAGCAGTGTCTGCGAGGAGCCCAACGGGCCGCCTCCCACCAGCAGTTCCTCGTTGGACAGCGGATGGGGGAAGTCGACCGGGACGTACGCGCCCGCGTGGTCGTAGTGCCAGACCAGGTGGGACTGCTGGGCCGTGGACTCGAACATCTCCAGCAGTTGCTCGTAGTCGCCGCCCAGGTCGTCCACCGGGGTCACCGGCAGGCCGCACACCTGGAGCAGGTAGGCGCGGCGCAGGAAGTGGAGGGCGTCGTAGTCGAAGCCGGCCACGGGCGCGACCTCGCCGGACAGTCCCGGCATGTACTGGTAGACCGGCACCGGCGGGAGCTGGGCCTCGGCAAGTGCCTTGTTGTACTGCGCGAGTTCCTCGGCGAACGGGTTGTCCGGGGTGTGGCACAACACGTCCACGAGCGGTACCAGCCACAGGTCACAGGCCAAAGAGGGCTCCTCACACACAGAAGGTGGTCAGGGAAGGCTACCTGTCGCTTACCCGTTGGTCAGGTGTTCCAGCAGCGCGAGGGAGTGGGCGTTGGCGGCGGCGACGATCGAGCGGGCGGTTCCGGCCTCGCGGCGGGCCAGCGCGTCGACCAGGTCGGTGTGCCCGGCCCAGAGACGGCCGCGCAGATCGGGCAGGCGCAGCAGGTGCTGCACGGCGCACACCCAGGACTGGACGCGCAGGCGGTTGAGGAAGTCGCCGAGGTAGGGGTTGCCGAAGAGCGCGCCGAGCTCGCGCCAGAAGCGGAGGTCGTAGCCGATGAGGATCGTGAGGTCACCGGCCGTGGCGGCCCGCGCCGCCTCCTCGCCGCGGCGGCGCACGGTGGTCAGCGCGGCCGTCGTACGGGGGTCCTCCGGCGGGGTGCGGAAGGCGGGGTGGCCGGTGGTGAGGGCGTGGAACATGCCGTCGGTGACCAGGCTGCGGGCCTCGATCATGTTCCGGTAGTCGCTGACGGAGTACTCCGGAACCCGGAAGCCGCGGTGCTGGTCGGCCTCCAGGATGCCCTGCGCGGACAGGTCGACCAGCGCCTCGCGGACGGGGGTGGCGGAGACGCCGTACTGCTCGGCGATCTCCTTGACCGTGAACGCCCGGCCGGGTCGCAGCCGCCCCGCCAGCACTTCGTCACGGAGCGCGTCCGCGATCTGCTGGCGCAGGGTGCTGCGCGTCACGGCGCCGGTGCCGGGCATGGGCGGGGCCTCTCCTCACACGTCGGGTGACGTACTCGTCCGTACCCGCGATCCGCGACCTGTGGTCGGGGGTCTACGCGGGTATCCATGTCCTACGAGCACGCCACCTTACGCGTTCGGATCGGCCCGGCGGCAGGTGTGGTGCGGTTACCGAGTGTGTTCGTCGGCCACGCTCAGCGCGGCGTCCAGGGCGGCGAAGCCCTCCTTCAGCTCGGCCTCCGTGACATTGCACGGCGGGACCACATGGGTGCGGTTCATGTTCACGAAGGGCCACAGGCCGTGCCGCTTGGCGGCGGCCGTGAACGCGGCCATGGGGGCGTTCGCCTCGCCGGAGGCGTTGTAGGGCACCAGCGGCTCGCGGGTCTCGCGGTTCTTCACGAGGTCCAGCGCCCAGAACATGCCGACGCCGCGCACCTCGCCGACGCTCGGGTGCCGCGCGGCCAGCTCGGCCAGGGCCGGGCCGACGACGCTCTCGCCAAGCCGCCTGGCGTTGTCGACCACGCCCTCCTGCGCCATCACGTCGATCGTGGCGACGGCGGCGGCGCAGGCCAGCGGGTGCCCGGAGTAGGTGAGGCCGCCGGGGTAGGGGCGCTTGCCGAAGGTCTCGGCGATCTCCGGGGAGATCGCGACACCGCCGAGCGGCACGTAACCCGAGTTCACACCCTTGGCGAAGGTCATGAGGTCGGGTACGACCCCGAAGAGGTCGGCGGCGAACCACTCACCGGTGCGTCCGAAGCCGGCCATGACCTCGTCCAGGATGAAGACGATGCCGTACTTGTCACAGATCTCGCGGACACCGGCCAGATAGCCCGGCGGCGGCACCATGATCCCGGCCGTGCCCGGGATGGTCTCCAGGATGATCGCGGCGACCGTGCCCGGCCCCTCGAAGGCGATCGTGGTCTCCAGGTGCTCCAGGGCGCGCGCGGTCTCCTGCTCCTCGGTCTCGGCGTAGAAGCGGGAGCGGTACGGGAACGGCGCCCAGAAGTGGACCACACCGGCCGCGGCGCCGTCGGAGGCCCAGCGGCGCGGGTCACCGGTGATGTTGATCGCCTGCTGGGTGCCGCCGTGGTACGAGCGGTAGGCCGAGAGCACCTTGGGGCGGCCCGTGTGCAGCCGGGCCATGCGCACCGCGTGCTCGACGGCGTCCGCGCCGCCGTTGGTGAAGAAGATCTTGTCCAGGTCGCCGGGGGTCCGTTCGGCGATCAGCCGGGCCGCCTCCGAGCGCGCCTCGATCGCGAAGGCGGGCGCGAAGGTCGTCATCTTCGCCGCCTGCTCCTGAACGGCGGCGACGACCTTGGGGTGCTGGTAGCCGATGTTCGTGTAGACGAGCCCGCTGGTGAAGTCCAGGTACCGCTTGCCGTCGTAGTCCCAGAAGTACGACCCCTCGGCGCCGGCGACGGCGAGCGGGTCGATGAGGTCCTGCGCGGACCAGGAGTGGAAGACGTGCGCGCGGTCCGCGGCCTTCACTGCGGCGCCGGCGTCGGGGTTGGGCTGAGGGGTCATGTCCGCGAGCGTAAATGTCCGCGATGCGGAAGGGATATCGGCGTCTTGTTCTGTGGACGGGCGGAATCCGCGACAGGTTGTCGACGCCGGTGGAGGCCAGGTGTTGACAGCATCCTGTCGAAAAGACAGCATGCTGTCATGAGTCCCGCCACCGTCCACCTCGCCGTCTACGAGAGCCTCGCCGACTGGGAGACGGGGCATGCGACCGCCTACCTGGCGCGGGCCGGCTACCGGGTCCTGACCGTCGGGCCCACCACCGAGCCGGTGAAGAGCATCGGCGGACTGCGCATCCAGCCCGACCTCGCCCTCGCCGACCTGCGGCCCGAGGACAGCTCGCTGCTGATCCTCCCGGGCGCCGACCTGTGGACCCCGACCTCAGCCGGTACCGCGGCGGGGGGCGACGACCTCGCCCCCTTCGCCCGGGCCGCCCGCGCCTTCCTCGACGCGGGCGTGCCCGTCGCCGCGATCTGCGGCGCCACCGCCGGCCTCGCCCGCGAGGGCCTCCTCGACGACCGCGCCCACACCGGCGCGGCCTCCTTCCACCTGGCCGCGACCGGTTACGCGGGCGCCGGGCGGTACGTCGAGACGGACGCCGTGACCGACGGCGGCCTGATCACCGCCGGGCCCACCGAACCCGTCGCCTTCGCCCGCGAGATCCTCCGGCTCCTCGGGGTGTACGAGGGCGAGGTGCTGGACGCCTGGTACCGGCTGTACCACGACTCCGACGCACAGGCGTACGCCGTTCTGCAGCAGGCCCGCGCCCGGTGAGCCGGGAACGGCAGGAACTGCTCAGCCGCAGCGCCCTCGGTGCCTTCCGCCTCAACGGACAGTTCCTCGCCGTCGCCGAGGAGCTGGCCCGCCCGGCCGGGATCACCGCCGCCTGGTGGCAGGTGCTCGGCGCGGTCCTGGGGGAGCCGCTGCCCGTGGCCGGTATCGCGCGGGCCATGGGCATCACGCGGCAGAGCGTGCAGCGCATCGCCGATCTGCTGGTCGAACGGGGGCTGGCCGCATACCGCCCGAACCCGGCGCACCGGCGCGCCAAGCTCCTCGCGCCGACCGAGCGGGGGCGGGCGGCCGTGGCCCGGATCGGCCCCGGGCACGCGGCCTACGCGGACCGGCTGGCGCAGGCGATGGGGGAGGCCGAACTCGCCGAGGCGGTACGGCTGCTGGAGCGGCTGTCGGACGTCCTGGACGAGCTGGGCGGGCCCTCCCCCGCTCTCGGCTCCGCGGGAGCGGAAGCACCCCCGTCGGAACCGTAGACGGCGGCACGCGCGACTCCCCCGAGGGCCGGATTATCCTCGGTCCGTCGCACACGTATGCGTGGTGCGGACCGGGCTTACGGGTGGAGGGCGGGGCGGCCATGGAGACGCTGGCGGCGGGGGATCCGCGGCACATCGGGGGCTACCGGCTGCTGGCGCGGCTGGGCGCGGGCGGCATGGGGCAGGTGTATCTGGCCCGCTCGGACCGGGGTCGTACCGTCGCCGTGAAACTGGTCCGCGAGGAACTCGCCGCGCAGGAGGAGTTCCGGGAGCGGTTCCGGCAGGAGGTGCAGGCCGCGCAGCGGGTCGGCGGGTACTGGACCGCGCCCGTGCTGGACGCCGACACCGAGGCGGCGGTGCCGTGGGTGGCCACCGGGTATGTCGCCGGGCCGAGTCTGCAGCAGGTCGTCGGGCGTGATCACGGGGCGTTGCCGGAGCGGTCCGTACGGATCCTGGCGGCCGGGCTCGCGCACGCGCTGAAGGACATCCACGCGGCGGGGATCGTGCACCGGGATCTGAAGCCGTCGAACGTGCTGGTGACGATCGACGGGCCGCGTGTCATCGACTTCGGGATCGCGCGGGCCATGGAGACGACCTCGCTGGGCGGGGAGGGGCTGACCCGGACCGGGTCGCTGGTCGGGTCGCCCGGGTTCATGGCGCCCGAGCAGGTGCGGGGGGACCGGATCACACCGGCGTGCGACGTCTTCTGCCTCGGGTCCGTGCTGGCCTACGCGGCGACCGGGGCGCTGCCGTTCGGGACCGCCAACACCGGGGTGCACGCCCTGATGTTCCGGATCGCCCAGGAGGAGCCGGACCTCGCGGGGGTGCCGGAGGGGATCGCCGACCTGGTGCGGGAGTGCCTGCGCAAGGAGCCCGGGGCCCGGCCGACGCTGGACGCGCTGCTGGAGCGGACGGGGGCGGAGGACACCGTGACCGGGGGGCGGTCCCGGGATCCCTGGCTGCCGGGGGCACTGGTCGCCCAACTCGGGCGGCACGCCGTGCAGTTGCTGGAGGTCGAGGATCCGCAGAGGGTCTCGTCGGGCGGGTCGTCGGGCGCGGGTGGCCCTGGTGCGGCGGACGTGCCGTCGGCGGGTGCGGGGGGTTCCGTGGCCGGGAACGGTGCGGGCGGGGCGTCGCCCGAGCACGCCCCCGTCTCCGACGCGGGGGCCGGTGCCGGTGGCGTGAACCAGCTGCCCACCGTCGTGTCGGGTCAGGCTCCGCCGCCGGTGCCGCCGGTGGCTCCCGGGTCCGGGTACGGGTATGCGCAGCAGCATCCCCAGCCGGCTGCGCAGTCGTATCCGCCGTCGTACCCCCCGTCGTATCCGCAGTCGGGCGGCGCCTACGGGTACCCGCCGCAGTCGTTCAACCCGTACGGCGGCGGGCTCGGGTCCACGCCGCCGTACGGGCCGTCGGCGGTCGGCGCGGTGCAGGAACCGGAGCGGCGCAGTGGGCGGTCGACCGCGCTGCTCGTCGTGATCGCGCTGGTGGTGGCGCTGGGCGCGGGCGGTTCGGTGTACGCGCTGATGAACGGCGGCGGTGGGCACCACGAGGGGGGCGGCGCCGTCGGTTCCGCGCCCGCCACGGGCTCCGGGACGCCCGGCCCGGCCGAGTCGACGCCGACCGTCTCCGCCTCCGCGTCCGCCTCCGTGTCCGCCCCCTCGGACGGGGTGATCCCGGAGGCCTATCTGGGCACCTGGGCGTCGGCGATCGACAACGCCAACGGGACCAACACCCGCCGTCTGACCATCCGACAGGGCAAGGTGGGCGACAGCGTGCTGACACTGGTGGCGGACGGGCCGACGGAGGGCGGGGGGACGTACCACTGCGTCTTCGAGGCCGCGCTCACCCAACAGCCCAGCAGTAACGGGCCGTTGGAGATCGGACCGTCCACCGTCACCAGCGGCCGGCCCGCCTCCTCCTGCTCCCCTGGCGAGCCCACCGAGGTCACCCTGCTGCCGGACGGCGGTCTGAAGCGGGCCAAGGCGGACGGCGGGGAGAGCCTGACGTACACGAAGCAGTAGGGCTCCGCCGGGGCGCTCCTCAGCGCGGCTCGGGGGGCCGCTGCCGTGGCATGTTCGGGCGGGAGCCGTTGGCCGGCGGCAGCGGAAAGCGGCCGCCGGAGCTCCCCGCCTCCTGGCGCGGGACGTACGCCACCGCCGCCTGGATGCCCAGCGGTGCGGAACCCGTGCGGAACTCCACCATCCAGTCGGCCGTCTCCGCGCGCACCAGCTCCGTGACGTCCTCGGTGAACCGCCGCAGCACCCCCAGGCACCGCTCGGCGGCCTCCCCGGCCGTGCCCTCCGCCGGACCCAGCACCTCCCGGACGCTCTCGGAGGCCCAGTCGAACTGCAGCGCCTGCAGGCGCCGCTGCACCGCCTGCGCGGTGGCCACGTCCCGCATCCAGCCGGACGTCACACCGAAGTACCGGTCGACGCCGACGCAGGCGACCGCGAGGAGCAGCGCCACACAGCCCCAGGGCGCCACCCCGTCGGCCGCTCCCGCCAGATCCAGCAGCGGCAGCGCGGCACCGGTCACCGCGCCCGCCGCCGCGCCCGAGCGCAGCACCCGGGCGCCGCGCCGCTTCCACACCCGGTCCCGCAGATACCAGGACGCGGTCTCCAGCGCCCCGCGCTCCACCCATCGGTACAGCTCGTCGAGCCGCTCGGCGGGCTCCCCCCAGTCCCCGAGCGGAAGGGTCCGCCCGCTCAGATCGCCCGGCCGCAGCCCGGCCGCACCCTCGCCCCGCCCGTCCTGTGGCGGACCCTCGGGCTGCATCTCCGGCTGACCCACCCGGCACTCCCTACTGATCACTGATCACGACCGGTCACGTTGCGTGACATACCATGCCGATTCCATGCCGACGCGCGGCACCTTTCCTACCGCCCAATGGGTGGCGAAGAGGGAGCTTTCCCGGCTTTTCCGCTCGGAAGAGGGCCTTGATCAGGTATAGGGCTGCCGTTGTTCTCACTCGAAAGAGTGGCGGGGCGATGGGGACGTGGACCACGTAGGCTCGTGCCCAAGAAGAAGAACGTAGAGGAGCTGATCGTGATCCCCGGTGGTGGCCAGCCCAACATGCAGCAGTTGCTCCAGCAGGCCCAGAAGATGCAGCAGGATCTGCAGCGGGCGCAGGAGGAACTGGCGAACACGGAGGTCGACGGGCAGGCGGGCGGCGGTCTGGTGAAGGCCACCGTGACCGGCGCCGGCGAGCTGCGCGCGCTGAAGATCGACCCGAAGGCGGTCGACCCGGAGGACACGGACACCCTCGCCGACCTGGTCGTGGCGGCCGTGCAGGCGGCCAACGAGAACGCCCAGGCCCTGCAGCAGCAGAAGCTCGGCCCGCTCGCCCAGGGTCTCGGCGGCGGCACGGGCATCCCCGGTCTGCCGTTCTGAGCCCGGGCCAACTACGGTACGTACCGAAAGGTCTTAAGGAAAGGCAGTCCGGTGTACGAAGGCGTGGTCCAGGACCTCATCGACGAGCTGGGGCGGCTGCCCGGCGTCGGTCCCAAGAG
This sequence comes from Streptomyces sp. NPDC001135, assembly GCF_053598395.1. Taxonomy (NCBI): domain Bacteria; kingdom Bacillati; phylum Actinomycetota; class Actinomycetes; order Kitasatosporales; family Streptomycetaceae; genus Streptomyces; species Streptomyces sp. NPDC001135. Next base: position 76,786 of record NZ_JBSFKD010000041.1, read on the forward strand.
CGCGCAGCGGATCGCCTTCCACATCCTGCAGGCGGAGCCGGCCGACGTGAAGCGGCTCGCGCAGGCGCTCCTGGAGGTCAAGGCGAAGGTCCGCTTCTGCGCGACCTGCGGCAATGTGGCACAGGAGGAGCTGTGCGGCATCTGCCGTGACCCGCGCCGTGACCCGTCGGTCATCTGCGTGGTCGAGGAGCCGAAGGACGTCGTCGCCATCGAGCGCACCCGCGAGTTCCGCGGCCGTTACCACGTGCTCGGCGGCGCCATCAGCCCGATCGAGGGCGTGGGCCCGGACGACCTGCGCATACGAGAACTCCTCGCGCGGCTGGCCGACGGGACGGTCACGGAGCTGATCCTGGCGACGGATCCCAACCTGGAGGGCGAGGCGACGGCCACCTACCTCGCCCGCATGATCAAACCCATGGGCCTGAAGGTCACCCGCCTGGCCAGCGGCCTCCCGGTGGGCGGCGACCTGGAATACGCGGACGAGGTCACCCTCGGCCGCGCCTTCGAGGGGAGACGACTCCTAGATGTCTGACGCCACACTGCACGACTCGACGCAGAACCCGGACGATTTCGTGGTCCAGATCGCGGACCAGGTCGAGAGCTTCCTGGTGGCCGTCACGGAGGTGGCGAAGGGCGACGAGCCCGGCTCGACCGTTCCCTTCCTCCTCCTGGAGGTGTCCCAGCTCCTGCTGGCCGGCGGTCGTCTGGGCGCCCACGAGGACATCGTTCCCGAGGAGCGCTACGAGCCCGACCTGGGCCCCGAGCCGGACGTGGACGAGCTGCGCGAGAACCTGGCCCGGCTGCTGGAACCGGTCGACGTCTACTCCGAGGTCTTCGACCCGTACGAGCCCCGCAAGGCGCCGGTCCCGGCCCGTATCTCCGACGACCTCGCCGACGTCATCACCGACCTCCGCCACGGCATGGCCCACTACCGTGCGGGCCGCACCACGGAGGCCCTGTGGTGGTGGCAGTTCTCCTACTTCTCCAACTGGGGCCCCACGGCCTCCGCCGTGCTGCGCGCGCTCCAGTCCGTCCTCATCCACGTCCGCCTCAACCAGCCCCTGGAGGAACTGGACGGCCTCGACACCGACCAGCCCGCCATCGGCGACGAGACCCTGGAGTTCGAGGCGGGGCGGGTCATGGCCGAGGAGATCGGCGCACCACTGGGGATCATCGAGGGGAAGTGACCGCGAGCAGCACCTCCGCGCCGACGTACGGCGCGGTCGGCGTCGGTTCGCTGTACCAGCGCAGCGGCCAGGTGTCGCCGTCCAGCGCCGGAACGCCGACATAGGTGACGGTGGTCCGGTCGGTGCGCCGCCCGAAGTACTGCACGCCGAGCGGCCAGTCGTAGCGGTGGACGACCCCGGGCGCCAGCAGGAAGTACACCCACCGCGTCCCGCTGCCGCCCGCGCACACGATGGGCCCCGCGTCGCCGTTCCCGCGCTCGACCAGCCAGTCGGCGACGGCCTCGCCCCGTCTCCCCTCGATCCGCACGGCGTCGAAGTGCACACCGGCCGCGCGGAGTCGGTGCCCACGGGCGGGGACCCAGGCGGGCCGGTGAATTCCGTTGGTCATGGTCACACGCTGCCCTCCGCGCCGCTACCCTCGGTAGTGACCCAGGTGATACACGGCGGGGTGTACCGGTGGGAGGTGCATGCGGTGTCCCAGTCGCCGCCCATGTGGCGCTTCAGTGGCAACCAGATGAAACGCTGGCGCACGAAGGCCAACGTCAGCCGCGAGCAACTGGCCGCCGCCTCCAACTACTCCCCGGACACCATCAAGGCGATGGAGCAGGGGGTGCGGATGCCGACGCCCCGAGTCCTGGACGTGGCCGATGAGTTGTGCCGGGCGGAGGGGTTGCTGAGCGCGGCGAAGGACTACTTGAGCAGGGAGAAGTTCCCGGCCGGGGCCGTGGATTTCATGGAGCGCGAGAAGGAGGCGATCAGCCTCTGGTGGTACGAGGTCACGTACATCCCCGGGCTCCTCCAGACGGAGGCGTACGCAACTTCCCTCATCCAGAACCATGTCCCGTTCCTGGATGACGAGACGGTGCAGGAGCGGATCGCCGCGCGGATGGATCGACAGGCGATCCTGACGGAGCGAAAGCCGCCAGTGGCTTTGAGTTTCGTCCTGTATGAGGCTGCCTTGCGAAGCCCCCAGGTCGACGAGCAGCAGCTGCATCGCTTGCTGGAGCTGGGGCGCCTGCTCAACCTAGTGATCCAGGTGCTTCCGTTCGAACGCGCCACAGTCCCAGCGCTCATGGGGCCCATGGTTTTGCTGGAGACCCGTGACCATGAGCGGTTCACTTTCACCGAAGGGGCGTTGTCCAGCTCGCTGTTGGCCGATCCGGCGGCTGTCAGCCGCGCAACGCAGACGCTTAGCATGATCCGCGCGGAGGCTCTCAGTCCCGATGAGTCGGCGCGTTTCATCGAGCGGATGGTGGATCAGCCATGAGCGAGCAGCTGAAGTGGTGCAAAGCGAGCTACAGCAACTCCGAAGGCGGCGCCTGCGTCGAAGTCGCCTTCGCCACCCGCATCCACGTCCGCGACTCCAAGACGGCCCCCACCGGCCCCGAACTCCACGTCCCCGCCCCCGCATGGTCGGCGTTCATCTCGGCACTGCGGCCCGGGGCTTGAGCCTCGGGCCGCAGTGCGGCGTCCTCCTCGGTCAGGAGGTGTCAGTCGGTGCTGATCCGGTTGAAGGTGTTGGAGTAGGCGTAGCCAGTGGGCTTGTCGTATCCGTCGACTTCCCAGAAGGACAGTTCCTGGACTCCGTTGGACGCGGCGAAGTTCTCCAGCGTGGCCGCGTCGGACTGGGAGAAGACTTCGTCGTCGTCGTTCTTGCCGGCGATCGGCGTCAGGCCCATCATCCCGTAGGCCTGGGAGTCGGAAACGCCGTAGATGTGGGCGAGTTGACCGGCGGTTGACTGTGCGGCCGACTCGGCGTCGGCGAGCGCGTTGTGTCCGTCGCCGAAGTCCATGGTCATGAGGTTGACGGTGCTGACGTTGACACCGTTGTCCTTGGCATCCTGCAGGAGTGCGGTCTGTGCGGAGGGGAGGCCGTCGGGGGCGACGGCGAGCGTGTAGGTCACCTGGACCGAGGGGTTCTGTGCCTGAAGCGCGGCGAGTGCCTGATTGCGGCGGGTGTTGGCGGCGGTGTCGTCGAGGGTCGCGCCTTCGACGTCGAAGTCGAGCCGGGTGACGCCGTAGGTGTTGACGATGTCGGCGTAGGCGGCGGTCAGGTCGGAGACGGAGGTGCAGGTCTGGGCGAGTTCGCCGCCGGCGGCTCCGCCGAAGGAGATGGTCACGTCTCCGCCGTTGTTCTTGAGCGCGTTGATTTCCGAACTGAACGCTCCGACGGGGTCGCCGTTGAATTCCCATTTGGCCGTACAGCCGTCCTGGGGGATGAGGAATGCCAGCGTGTAGTGCTTCAGGCCGGTGGCGGCCATGTCGTCGGCCATGTCACCGGCGGTGCCGGGACCGATCTGGAGGTAGGGGGCCGCGAAGTGCGCGGGCCATGTCGACGTCGCTGCCGCGGCGTTGGCCGGCTGTCCGCTCACGACCAGCATGGCGGTGCCGGTGAGTGGGAGGAGCGCGGCGAGAGCGCGTTTGGGGATGCGAGTGTTCATGGTTTCCTTGTCGGACAGGGAATGGGGGGAAGAGGCCCGCCGTCCGCAGGGCAGGCTCGGGCCCGCGTACGGCGGTGCTCCGGCACTGCTCAGTGGTGGACGGCCGTGCACTGCCTGCCGGAGAACAACGGGGTGGTGTCGACCGGCAGTCCGGGGTCAGGGTTGACGACGATGCCGGAGTCCTGGGTGACCGAACCCTCGCAGTCGCCGAGGGCGGGCTCGGGCTGCGTGGCGGCGGGGCCCATCCACAGGTCGACGTGGTACACGCCGTTCTGCCAGTCCGAGCTGCACGCTGCGCAGCCGTCCTCCATGACGAAGTACTTCTGGAGGTACGGCACGTAGATGCGCGTGCCGGGGGCGAATTCGCCGGGGTCGGTGGCGAAGGTGGAGGGGTGGTCGTAGGTGCCGAGGTCTTCGGTCGCCTCGTTGTGTATCTGGGGATAGGCAATCTGCGCGGTGCCGTAGTTTCCGTTGCCGTCGTCGTTGTCGTTGTAGCCGAAGGCCGTCACATGGACGTTGATGGTGGTGGCGGTGTCCGCCGAGGCGGCAGGGGCGGCGAGGGTCATGGTGAGTGCTGCCGCCGTGACGGCGAGCGATAACTTCAGGTGGGAGCGCATGCTTGTTTTCTTCCTCTCGTGGGAATGCGGTCATGGTGACGCGAGTTCGGCTGCCGAAAACCCGTCGAACTTTTGTACAACGAGTTACTTTCGGTAATACCCTTGGCTGGAGAGGAAGTTGGGCTTCTAAGGTTTCATTACGTACCGCTTAAGGCGCGGATAACCGGCGAATGAGATGACGCCTCAGAGCCTCTTGGCCGCCCGCAGTGCCTTCGCATAGAGGCCGTTGCCGTCCAGGCGGGCCGAGCCGCCGTGGTCGCCGAAGGTGGGGCCGCCTGCCGATGCGCGGCTGGAGACGAAGCGAGGGTGGCCGTCGTCGTCCAGGCCGAGGTAGATGCCGACCTGGTCGAGGCGGTGGCCCTGACGGTCGGCGGTGGCGAAGAAGACGAGGTCGCCCGGCTGGAGCCTGCTCAGCGCCGCGGGGGTGCCCGTGCCTCGGAGCACCGGGACGCCGGGGCCCTGTGTGGCCATCGCGTCGGCGGTGCGGGGAAGGCCCGGGCCCTTGTCGTCCCGGCCGAGCAGCGGGTAGCCCGCTCGGTAGCCGTAGACGAGCCGTACGAAGCCCGACGGGCCCACGGTGCCGTAGCGCGCCTTGTCGGGGTGCACCGTGTGACCGTCGGGGAAGGTCCAGGGGATGCCCAGATACTGGTAGAAGTCGGTGCTGGGACGGGTGGTCCCCGCGTTGTCGTCACCGGCTGTGCCGTACGTCGCCGCTCCCGCGTACCGGACGCCCTTCGCGTCCTTGAGGGGTTTCTCTCCCGCCCGGTACTGCAGGGCCGCGGCGAGGACGTCCGGCTTCGTGCTGCCGCGGTTGGCGCGCAGCCAGTCGGCGAACCACTTCGACCGTTCCTGGCCGGCCGCCCACGTGCGCGGCATCAGGCGTACCCAACTGTCCGTGATCACATGTGACGTGGTGGTCCGCGGCTCGGTGAAGGTGCGGCCGGGCCCGGTGAGGACGGCGGTGCGGGCCCCGTCCGTGAGGGTGGCGACCACGGCGCCGGAGCCGTCCCGGACGACGGTGCGGGCGGGGTCGGCCAGACGGTCGTAATGGAGGCCCCGGGCACGGGCGGGGGGCAGCCGGTCCTGGCCGGAATCGACCGTGCGGGCGGCGGCCGGGCCGCCGGCGGTGCGCAGCTGGTGTGTGGCCACGCCGGCGGCGAGGGCCACGGCTGCGAGAAGGGCGAGGGAGAGCCGTTGGTTCCGCTTGCGTCGGGCGGTGGGAGCGGCGGGGGCGGCGGCCATGGCGGGTGGGGATTCCCTTTCGTCTGGGACAGCGGGCGCTTCGAACACCGAGTCGAACGCCGGGTCGGATACCGGGCCACGTGCCGGTCACGTGGCGGGTGGCACAGCGGCTTACAGGCCGGGCAGTGCGCCCAGCAGGACGCCCGTGGTGAGGACGACGTACGCGCCGAGGGTGACCGTGGACGTGGCCACGAGGGTGGCGCGGGGCGGCTGGCGGACCAGCTGGTAGGCGACGAGGCCGGGCACGATGTAACCGAGGGTCTGGTGGCCGAAGAGGTACGGGAACTTGTACTGCAGGAGCAGGAAACACGTCGCCTGGATCAGCACCCCGCACAGCACCACCGCCGCGAACAGCCGCTTGCCGTAGAGGATCACGACGCCCTGCACCAGACGCGTGCAGCCGTACGTCAGGACGGTCACCCCGATCACCATGAGGAACAGCCGCCAGTTCCCGACGAGGATCAGCGCCAGCCAGCCGGGGGTGATCATGCCCCCGGGGGAGAGGTTGGTGGTGAGGTAGCAGATCAGGGAGAAGAGGAGCCCGAGCGTGATACCGATCGCGGCCATGTCCGGGCTGAGGTGGACGGGGGTCACTGGTCGTTGTCTCCGGTGCGCTGAGCGGGAAAGCGGGACATGCCGGGGGCGGCCGACTCGGTGTCGGCGGAGGGGAGGTGGGCGAGGCGTTCCAGCAGCAGCTCGCCCTGGCCGTGGATGTTGCCGATGGCGACGAGGGACGCGTCGCCGTCCAGGTCGGCGAGCAGGTCGGCGGTGAGGTTGTCGGGGTCGCGGTCGTCGCCGCCGAGGTCGACGATCCGTCCGCCCCAGCCGCCGGGGATGCCCTCGCGGGCGCTCTTGGTGGGATGGCCGATCAGGAAGACCGTGTCGGGGGCCAGCTCGGGGATGATCTGGCCCATCTGGCCGTTGCGTTCGACGCGGTCGGGGCGGCAGTTGATGACCACGTGCAGGGGGCGGTGGATGGCGCCGAGGTCGAGGAGCTGGTTGATGTTCATCAGCGTCGACTCGGGGTCGTTGGCCGCGAACACGTTGGCGAAGGCGAGCGTGCTGCCCTGGGGCGTCCGGTAGCGCTCGACGGAGAGGACACCGGGGTCCGGCGGGGCGTCGTACATCCCCTGCAGGGCCGTTGCGCGGTCCACGCCGAGGAGTT
>NZ_JBSFKD010000042.1:0-80796 GCF_053598395.1 Streptomyces sp. NPDC001135
CTCAGACGGAGTCCCCACCCCCGCCCCCGCCCCCGCCGACCTGACCAAGCCCGAGGACGCCCGATGAGCACCCACCAGCCCCCGATGCCGCAGGCCCCCGCCGCGCCCGACTGGCAGGCGGCGCCCGGCGGTTCGTACCCCGGTTACACCTCGCCGATCCCGGTCGTGCGCACCCACCTCGGGCACGCGCTGGCCTCGGAGTGGACGAAGATCAAGTCGGTGCGCTCGACGATGTGGACGCTCGGCGTGTTCGTGGTCCTGGTCGTCGGCATCGGCCTGATGACCGGCGCGCTGGTCAAGGCCCACGCCGACACGACGAACATGGAGGGCACGAACCCGCTCTCCCTCGGGTTCTTCGGACTGCTCCTCGGCCTCATGTGCATCATCACGCTCGGCGTGCTGACCACGGCCTCGGAGTACGGCACCGGCATGGTCCGCACGACGATGACCGCGTGCCCGAGCCGGGGCCGGGTGCTCGCCGCGAAGTCGATCGTGTTCTTCCTCGTCGCGTTCGTCGTCACGCTGGCCGCGTCCGCGTTCGTGGGCATGGTCCAGGCGTCCATGCTGAGCGGCACCAGCGCCGACACGCCCTCCGGCTCGGACTGGTTCAGGGACACCGTCGGCGTCAGCCTCTACATCGCGCTGCTCGGGCTGCTCTCGCTGCTCATCGGCTCGATCGTCCGGCACTCCGCGGGCGGTATCACGATCATGATCGGTGCGGTGCTCGCGCCGCTGGTCATCGCGCTGTTCATGGCCACGTCCTCGCTGTCCGACGTACGGGAGTGGCTGTTCAAGTACTCCATCCCGAGCCAGTTGGGCGTCTTCTACGACAACACCCTGAGCGGATCCGGCCCGACCGGCTGGGACCCGCTGTGGATCATGCTGGGCCTGACGGCCGCCGCGTACGTCGGCGCCTACGCGCTCCTGCGGAGCCGGGACGTGTGAGTCTGACCGACCGACGCACGAGGGCCTCCCGGCACCGCGGATCACTCATCCGCGGGCTGCCGACGGGAGGCCCTCGTGTTTTCAAGTCCGCCGATACGGGCTGATGTCGCGCCCGACTGGCCGGCCCCGGCTAGAACCTCGGCGCGTTACGGGACCGCTGCACCCGGGTGGTGCGGCGGTCCTTCGCGTTCCAGCAGGACTTGTGCCAGTGGCGGCGGTCGTCGACGCCCGCGTGCTCCGGCCAGGCCACCACGTGCGGGACGCCGGAGGGGATCAGCTGGTCGCAACCCGGGCAGCGGTAGGTCTTGCCCTCCGCGCTCGCCCCGGCGACATGGCGCACGCTCCACTCCTCGCCCTGCCAGTGCTCGGTGGACTGCCAGCCGCCGTACCGGCCGGCGCGGTCGTCCTCGGCGCTCCGGTCCGATGATCCGGCTGCCTTCGGTCGGTTGCGACGCGGGGACACGGGACACCTCTCGGGGCTATACAGGAAGCACGGGCTGCTTCCAGCCTACGCGCCGCCACGAGGGGTACGCGTACGGAACCAAACCACACAAGTCCCCCTCTGCGAGGACCCATTCTGCAGACAATCCGCAAATCTCTCCGCCAGGCCGTGTCCTGGGCACGTGTCAGACGGTTATGCCGGGTGGGGGAGCTCCGGGTCGGAGCCAAGGAAGCAGGAAACGCGATGTACGTAGGAAGTTTTGTACTGGGCGCCCAGTTCCCGGGCCAGGGCCCCGGGGAGGCCCTGCACCGGGCCGTCCGCTCGGCGGAGGTCACCGAGGAGGCCGGGCTGGACGCCGTATGGCTGGCCGAGCACCACTTCGTGCCGTACGGCACATGCCCGTCCGCCGTCACCCTGGCCGCCCTGCTGCTCGGCCGCACCCGCCGCATCCGCGTCGGCACGGCGGTCAGTGTGCTGCCCACGGCCCACCCGGTCGCCCTCGGCGAGCAGGCCGCGCTGCTGCACCTGACGAGCGGCGGCCGGTTCAGCCTGGGTGTCGGGCGCGGCGGGCCCTGGGTGGATCTGGAGGTGTTCGGCGCGGGCCTGGAGGCGTACGAACACGGGTTCCCCGAGTCACTCGATCTGCTGCTGCGCTGGCTGCGCGAGCCGCGCGTGGCGGCCTCCGGCGAGCGGTTCCGTTTCCGCGAGGTGCCCGTCGTACCCCGCCCGTCGGAGGCGTTGGCGGAGACCCCCGGGCCGGAGGTCGTCGTCGCCTGCACCTCCCCGGCGAGCGTACGGCTGGCCGCCGAGCGCGGGCTGCCGATGCTGCTCGGCATGCACGTCGGGGACGAGGAGAAGGCCGAGATGGTCGCCCTGTGGCGGCGCTGCGCCCGGGCGGCGGGCCGGACGGGCGAGGAGATCGCGGGCGCCGCGCACGTCTCGGCCGGGGTGTGCCAGCTCGCCGACCGGCGCACGGACGCGGCCGAGATCCTGCTGAAGGCGATGCCGGGCTGGCTGAAGCAGGGCCTGGACGCGCATGTGACGGTCGACGGCCGGGAGCGTGCGATGCGCGACCCGTACGCCTACACCGAACTGCTCTGCGGCCTGCACCCGGTCGGCGCCCCACGGCTCGCCGCCGACCGGCTCGCGGCCACCTCGGAGCGCACCGGCATCACTCGTTTCGCCCTCCTCACGGAGGGCTCGGGCGATCTCGCCGCGACCGAGGAGAACCTGCGGCGGCTGGGCGCGGAGGTACTGCCCCAGTTGCGCTGAGCCGTCCCCCCGCCTCACCGGCCGCCTTGGGGGCTTGCCGCCCCAGGACCGACCACACGTCCCGCGGATGGAGCGGCAAGCGAGCGGCTCACCGGCCGGCCGTGGCGGCCCGCGCGTCAGCAGTCCCGGAGCTCCGGCGACTGGTTCAGCAACTGGTTGCGCACCGAGGTGAAGCGGGCCAGCGTCTCGTCGACCGAGGCGTCCAGCGGGAACACCGCCACCCGGTGGCAGTTCTGGAAGGCCAGCCGCACACCGAAGTGCCGCTGCAGGGCGCCGCGTATGGCGTCACTCGCGAGCGCGCGCAGCAGCTGACCGCGTGCCTGCTCGTCCGGCGGGGGCGTCTGGTTGTCGGCGAACGGGCCGCCGTCGACCTTCAGCCGGGCCACCAGGGAGCTGATCATCTCCCATGCGTAGGGCAGGGAGGTCCGGACGCAGTCGACGAATGCTGCTTCGTCGACCTCGCCTCGCTCGGCCTGTTCGAGTAGGGCCGGTGAGACGTCGAGCGACATGGGTACTCCTCTCGCACCCCCGCGGAGCAGGGGTTGCCGGACAGGTAGGGGAGTTCGCTATTTCGAACACGCTCAGTACACATATCGCGACCTCCCGTTCTCCTACGTTAGGCAACGGTCGGTGACCACACCAGCAGAATGGGTATATGGAACGGTCCCGTTACGGGCACAATCGGCCAGGGATGAACAAGAGTTTCCAGGGACAATTGGGGCGATCCACAGGGAGCGCGACGGGCGAATCGCGTGCACCGGCGCGCGTCGAGTAGCGTTGCCGACCATGCGTCTCGTCATTGCCCGGTGCTCGGTCGACTACGCCGGCCGGCTCACCGCCCACCTGCCCTCGGCGCCCCGCCTGATCCTGGTCAAGGCGGACGGCAGCGTCTCCATCCACGCCGACGACCGGGCCTACAAGCCCCTCAACTGGATGTCGCCGCCCTGCACACTGAAGGAGGGCGCGGGTGAGGACGAGGGCGTGTGGACCGTCGTCAACAAGGCGGGCGAAAAACTGATCATCACGATGGAGGAGATCCTCCACGATTCCTCGCACGAACTGGGCGTGGACCCCGGCCTGATCAAGGACGGCGTGGAAGCGCACCTCCAGGAACTGCTGGCCGACCGCATCGAGACGCTCGGCGAGGGATACACGCTGATCCGCCGCGAGTACATGACGGCCATCGGCCCGGTGGACATCCTGTGCCGGGACGCGGACGGCCAGACGGTCGCGGTCGAGATCAAGCGGCGCGGCGAGATCGACGGCGTGGAGCAACTCACGCGCTACCTGGAGCTGTTGAACCGCGATCCGCACCTGGCGCCGGTACGCGGCGTCTTCGCGGCGCAGGAGATCAAACCCCAGGCCCGCGTCCTCGCCACCGACCGCGGCATCAACTGCCAGATCCTCGACTACGACGCCATGCGGGGCATCGAGGACGACAAGCTCCGCCTGTTCTGAGCCTGCCGCCGGGCCGGCGGCAGGCTACGAAGAGCTAGATCACCGCGTCCGGGGACTCCGACGCGCTCTCCGGACTCGACGCGCTCTGCGAACTCGCCGTGGTCCCCGAACTCCGCGGCGCCGTCGGGCCGCTCGCCGTGTCCGTCGTGGACGGGGTCGTACCGCCCGTCTGGGTCGGCGTGGGGGTCGGTGTCGGCGTCGGTGTGGGTGTGCTGGAGGGCGGCGGGGTCGACGGGCTGCCGGAGGGGGTCGTCTTCGTCGGCGAGGGAGAACCCGGCCTGGTCGGCTTCGACTTGGACGGGGTCGGGGACGTCGTGCCGCCGCCGGTGCCCCGGGTGTGGCTCGGGCCGGCCGAGGGGGACGTGGCCGGCCGGGACGGGGCCGGGTCGTCGCCCGTGCCGTACGAGCCGTCGGGGCCCGGGTCCGTCGGGCGGGCGACGGTCGGACCCGAGCCGGTGCGCGCCGTCGGGTCCCTCTTCGGGTCCGCGCCGAGGTCGCCGTCGTCCAGACCCGGGCTCGCCGACGGGTTGACGTCGACCTTCCCGGCCGGGTTCTTGCCGGCGTTGTCGTCGGAGGTCATGCCGAGCGTGACGACCGTACCGAGCACGGCGGCGAGCAGCGCCCCCGAGCCGATCGCCACGAGGTTGCGGCGGGCCAGCCGCGCAAGGCCCCTGCCCCGCGCCGTGGCGGCCGCCGGGAACCGGTGGGTGACCAGGGGGTCGCCGAGGGGCACGTACGGCGGTGGCGCCGACTCCTCGTGCCGTACCTCCGGCAGTTCCTCCCCCGCCGCCACGAGCCCCGCCGCCACGAGCCCGGGCACCTCGCCGGAGCGGTCGGCGACCAGGGCCAGGGCCCGGCGGCCGGCGACGGTGCCCCGCCTGTCGGCGAGCGCCCCGCGCAGCCCGATGGACGCCTCCAGTTCGGCGCGGGCCCGGTCGAGCTGTCCGCCGCACAGCGCCAGGACGCCCAACTCATGGTGGAAATAGGCCTGTTCATGCACCTCGCCGGCCAGTCGGGAGGCTTCCGCGCCGGAGCGCAGGGCCCGTTCCCAGGCACTCCAGTGCAGCCCGGCGGCGAAGGCGGGCGCGGCCGTACGGGCGAGCCGTACCGCGCAGTTCTCCTGCCCTTCGGCGGACGGAGCCGTCTGCGGGACGACCGCGGCGAGCGCGGCCAGGACCGCGTCGGCCTCCGCGCACACCCGCTCGGCGGTGACCGACGGATGACCGGCCCACCAGGTGTAGTGCTCGGCGGCGGCCAGGGCCTGGGCGTCGGTGTCGTCGGCGTATCCGGCGGCCTCCAGCTGGGCCTGGACGCCGGCCGCGAGACGGTAGCGGGCGCCGACCGGGGAGACCAGTGCGCACGCGACGAGTTCACCGAGGGCGGCGTCGGCGTGGGTGTCGCCGATCAGTGCCGGCAGATGCGCCTGGTGCGGCACCTCGCCGCCGAGGGCGACGGCGAAGCGCAGGGTGGCGCGGGCGGAGGCGCTGAGCCGGGAGGCGAGCAGCGGGCCGGGCGCGGCGGCCTCACCGAGCGAGGGCAGGGGGATCTCGTCCGTCGGCTCCAGGGACGGTTCGACCGGCTCGCGTACGTCCTCGAAGACGCCGTACTCGTCCACCGCCCCGGCGTCGGCCCGCAGCTCGTCCCGCTGCCGGAGCAGGGCCCCGGCCTGGACGAACCTCAGCGGCAGCCCCTCGGACTCGAACCACAGGTCGCCCGCCCAGTTGGCCTCCTCCTCGGTGAGGACCCGGCCGACGGCCCGCTCCAGGATCTCCACACCGCCGGCCCGGTCGAGCCCGCCGAGGAAGACCTCCTCGACCGCGGACCCGTCGGAGGGCGCCGGCACGTCGGGGGTGGCGCCGATCAGGAACGCGCACTCGGGGGTGGCGTCGAGCAGCTCGTCGAGGGCGGTGCCGCCGAACTCGATGTCGTCCAGGACGACGACGGCGCCGATCTCACCGACGAGCGCGCGCAGTTCGTCCGGTTCCGGGCGGTGCCCGGGGGCGTCGTAGACGGCGTGGAAGAGGTCGTGGAGGAGGTCGGTGGCGGTGCGGTGGAATCCGGTGAGCCGGACCACGCCGTCGGGCGCGAGGTCCAGGCAGTCCTCGGCGACGAGGTCGAGCAGCGCGGTGCGGCCGGAGCCGCCGGGACCGGTGAGCCGGACCGAGCGGCCACGGGCCAGCAGCCGGACCAGGCGCTCGCGTTCGTCCTGCCGCTCCAGCAGGGAGAGCGCCGGCTGGGCGGGACCGGGCGGCACGGGCGGCCGGGCGGCACGCTCGGTCTCGGTGCGCTCGGCGGCGGTGCGCTTGCGGGGCCCGGCCGGCTGCCGGACCGGCGGACAGGGCTCGATCTCGCTGCCGTCGACGGGGTTGACGGTCAGCAGCAGGTCGCCGGAGACGAGCTGCGCCGTACGGGCGGGCGCGGGCGCGCTCTGGCCGAAGTCGGAGGTGAGGGATTCCCGGGGCGGGCGGCGGCCGGCCGCCTGACCGTGCTCCTCGGGTCCCCGGTCGATCGGGTCCATGGGTTCCATGCGTTCCATGGGTTCTGCCCCCCAAAAGCGTTGTGTGCCCGTGATTCCGGCCCCTCCCGGCCTTGTCGCACACCGCGCTGTCGCTTCTGGTCCGGGCCCGCTCGGTCGAGGGTTGCGAGGCGGCGGGCGACCGAACCCTAAACCTTCGCTCAGTATCTCCGACAGGGCGGGGTGCCGGGTGGTCCGAGACGTCACAGTCCGGTGAGGATTGCCCCCGGCGTGCGCTTCGCTGCCTGCGCCCGGGTCTGCCCGGGCTCTCTGGTCGCCCGGTTCACACCCGTACCCGCCTCACACCCGGGGCAGCGACTCGACCCCGATGCCGCCCTCGATGGCGAGGATGCGGTGCAGCCGGGTGGCCACCAGCAGGCGCTGCATCTGCGGCGGGACACCGCGCAGCACCAGACGGCGACCGCAGCGGCCGGCCCGCCGATGGGCACCCATGATCACCCCGAGCCCGGTGGCGTCCCAGGAGTCCAGTTCGGACAGGTCGAGCACCAGGTCGCCGACTCCGTCGTCGACGGCCGAGTGCAGGGCCGTACGGGCGTCCGCCGCGCTGCGGACGTCGAGGCGGCCCCCGACGACCAGCTCGGCATGGTCGCCCCTGATGTGCATAAGCGCTCCCCGTTGAGTGCGGTTGGCGTACTCGGTGACGGTGCTTGCACCGTCTGACTGCGTGAGTGGTGGTGCGGTTGCTGGTTGTAAGCGAACCGATACCGAATTCACCCCTGGGGGTGATGTTCCCGGGGTGAATGTCGGGCGTTGTCCGGGTACGGGTGGGTCTCAGTGCGCGTGACGGGCGGGTCTCAGTACGTGTAGAAGCCCTGCCCGCTCTTGCGGCCGATGTCACCGGCATCCACCATCCGGCGCATCAGCTCCGGCGGGGCGAACTTCTCGTCCTGGGACTCGGTGTAGATGTTGCCGGTGGCGTGCAGCAGGATGTCCACGCCGGTGAGGTCGGCGGTGGCGAGCGGGCCCATGGCGTGACCGAAGCCCAGCTTGCAGGCGAGGTCGATGTCCTCGGCGGTGGCGACACCGGACTCGTAGAGCTTGGTCGCCTCGACGACGAGGGCGGAGATGAGGCGGGTCGTCACGAACCCGGCGACGTCCCGGTTGACGACGATGCAGGTCTTGCCGACGGACTCGGCGAACTCCCGCGCGGTGGTGAGGGCTTCGTCGCTGGTCTTGTAGCCCCGGACCAGCTCGACGAGCTGCATCATCGGCACCGGCGAGAAGAAGTGGACGCCGACGACCCGCTCGGGGCGCTCGGTGACCGCCGCGATCTTGGTGATCGGGATGGCGGAGGTGTTGGAGGCGAGCACGGCGTCCTCGCGCACGAGCTTGTCGAGCGCGCGGAAGATCTCGTGCTTGACCTCCAGCTTCTCGAACACGGCCTCGACCACGACGTCCGCGTCGGCGGCGGCGTCCAGGTCGGTGGTCGCGGTGATGCGGGCCAGGGAGGCCTCGGCGTCCTGCGCCTCCAACTTCCCCTTGCTCACGAACTTGTCGTACGACGCCTTGATACCGTCGGTGCCACGCCTGAGCGCCTCGTCGGTGACGTCACGCAGGACGACGTCCCAGCCCGCCTGCGCGGCGACCTGAGCGATACCGGACCCCATCAGCCCGGCCCCGATGACGGCAAGCTTCCGTGCCACTCCGACTCCCCTTTGAACGCACTCCAAGTCTGCTTCTCCGGCGGACCATAGCGCTCCGGAGCGGCTGTGTGAGCAGTAAGTAACGCGCGTCACGTCCCACTTGACGGACATCACACCGGTAGCGGTACGTGCCGCCCGGCCGGAGCGCCTGCGCGGTACTGCGCACCCGGAAGTGGCTTTTCACCCCAATGGATTGAATCGTCGCCGTTCGTCCACCGGCTCGCGGGCCGGGCCGGCGCGCTCCGAGGGGTGCGCCAGGCCGGCGCGAAGGGCGAGCACCGGACACAGCCGGGAGCCCCGCAACCGCTGCGCGGAGGAACCCCGCCGCCTGCGCACCTCCAGAGGCCCGGGTCACCGGCGTCATGCCCCCGCGGCTGACGGACGGTACCGCTGCGGCTCACACCGAGAACGCGCACCGTGGTGAACTGATCGCAGAACACGCTGCAGTTGGGCGGCTGCGACGCCCCTCTTCGCGGCCGGCTCCCGGTCCTCGTTCGTCGCGGGCGTCAGGACGGGGCGTCGCGCCGGTCCCGCCCGCGGACCGCATAGCCGAGGACACGCTCACTCAGCAGGTCCTCGATGTCGTCCAGCAGCACCAGCACCTCCCGGGACACGGCGCGAGGGTCGCGCCCCTTGACCATCTCGCGGCCGATGACCGCGACGACCGTGCTGTGGATCCAGCCGATCTGGCCGGCCATCAGGTGGGGCAGTTCGTCGTCGTCGGGTGCGCCGGTGTCCTCGCGGAGCACCTGTTCCAGGTGGGCCTGGACCTCCTGGGCGAGGGCCCACAGGCGGGAGCGCAGGGCGGGGGCCTCCTCGATGACCTTCATGAAGGCGGCGTAGCCGGGGAGCAGGCCGACCCGGGGGGAGACCGCCTCGACCTCCTCGCGCAGCTCGCGGAGGACCGCCGCGGCGGCCGACTCGCCTTCGGGCCTGCCCCGGACCCAGCGGGCGAGGCGGTCGATCACGCCCGCCGAGCGGTCGAAGAAGAGGTCCTCCTTGGCCGGGAAGTAGTTGTAGACGGTGTTGACGGAGACGTTCGCCGCCTCGGCGATCTCCGCGACCGTCACCGCGTCGAAACCGCGCTCGACGAACAGTCCCGTGGCGACATCCGAGATGTACTGCCTGGTCTGCCGCTTCTTCCGCTCCCTGAGCCCCTCTGCCATGCCCGCATCCTAACTTCGCTGGAGCCGATGAAAACTTGGGGTCATTGCAAATTTTCAGAGACTCTGTTTTTCTGGGGCCATGGCAGCAGTCATCAGCGCGGCGGGTCTCGCCCGCACCTTCCAGACCAGGTCCGGCCCAGTGGAGGCGGTGCGCGGCATCGACCTCGCCGTCCGGGAAGGCGAGATCCTCGGCTTCCTCGGGCCCAACGGCGCCGGCAAGACGACCACCCTGCGGATGCTCACCACCCTGCTGAAGCCGACCGGCGGCGCGGCCACCGTCGCCGGCCACGATCTATCGACGGATCCGGCCGGGGTGCGCACGGCGATCGGGTACGTCGCCCAGTCCGGCGGGGTCGATCCGCAGATCACCGTGCGGGAGGAGCTGGTCACCCAGGGACGGATGTACCGGCTGTCCAGGGCCGAGGCGAGCGCCCGGGCCGAGGAACTCGCCCGCGACCTGGACCTCACCGGGTTCCTGGACCGCAAGGCCGGTGCCCTCTCCGGTGGTCAGCGGCGGCGGCTGGACATCGCGATGGCGCTCACCCACCGGCCCGGGGTGCTGTTCCTGGACGAGCCGACCACCGGCCTCGACCCGGGCAGCCGGGCCGACCTGTGGGACCTGGTCCGGCGGCTGCGCGACGACCACGGCACGACCGTCTTCCTGACCACGCACTACCTGGACGAGGCGGACGCCCTCGCCGACCGTCTGGTGATCGTCGACAAGGGCACGGTCGCCGCCGAGGGCACACCGAGCGCGCTGAAGCTCCAGTACGGCGGCTCGATCGACGCCTCCCTGCAGGACACCTTCCTCGCCGTGACCGGCCGCGGCCCCGCCCCGGCCGACGCCGCCCCCGTCGCCGTATAGCCGCAGAGGGATCCCACACATGCTTCTTCACGACACGGCCCTCATCTACGGCCGTTACCTCCGCCAGTCCCTGCGCTCCCGCTTCGCCCTGCTCTTCGGGGTGCTCACGCCCCTGCTGTATCTGCTCTTCTTCGGGCCGCTGCTCACCGGTCTGCCGCTGGGCGGCACGGGCAGCTCCTGGCAGGTGCTGGTCCCCGGGCTGCTGCTCCAACTCGGCCTGTTCGGGGCCCTGTTCGCCGGATTCACGGTCATCGTCGAGAAGGGGCAGGGGGTGGTGGAGCGGATGCGGGTGACCCCGGTCAGCCGACTCGCCCTGCTGCTCGGCCGGGTGCTGCGCGACGCCACGGTCTTCGTCTTCCAGGCGGTGCTGCTGGTGCTGGCCGCGCTTGCCATGGGCCTGCGCGCGCCGCTCGCGGGTGTCCTGATCGGCTTCGGGTTCGTCGCCCTGCTCACCCTGTCGCTGGCCTCGCTGTCGTACGCGCTCGGGATGAAGGCGCGCACCCCGCAGGAGTTCGGCCCGCTCATCAACATGGTGTCGATGCCCTCGATGCTGCTGTCCGGCCTGATGCTCCCGATGACCCTGGCACCGGCCTGGCTGGACGTGCTGTCGCACTTCGTGCCGTTCCGCTATCTGGTGGACGCGGTGCGCGACGCCTACGTCGGCCACTACGCGACCGCGCACATGCTCTACGGCGTCCTCGTAGCCGTCGGCTTCGCGGCGCTGACCGTGACGGTGGGCACACGGGTGTTCCGGACGGCCGGGGCGTAACTACGCTGGTCACATGGTCAATCTGACGCGTATCTACACCAGGACCGGCGACAAGGGCACCACCCACCTCGGCGACATGAGCCGGGTGCCCAAGACGGACCTCAGGATCTCCGCGTACGCCGACGCCAACGAGGCCAACGCGGTGATCGGCACCGCGATCGCGCTGGGCGGTCTGGAGGAGGAGGTCACGGCGGTCCTCACACGCGTCCAGAACGACCTGTTCGACGTGGGTGCGGACCTGTCGACGCCGGTGGCGGAGAACCCGGAGTTCCCGCCGCTGCGGGTCGAGCAGTTCTACGTCGACAAGCTGGAGGCGGACTGCGACCGCTTCAACGAGCGGCTGGACAAGCTCCGCTCCTTCATCCTGCCCGGCGGCACCCCGGGCGCGGCCCTCCTGCACCAGGCCTGCACGGTCGTACGGCGGGCCGAGCGCTCGACCTGGGCGGCCCTGGAGGTGCACGGCGAGACGATGAACCCCCTCACCGCGACCTACCTCAACCGCCTGTCGGACCTGCTGTTCATCCTGGCGCGCACCGCGAACAAGGACGTCGGCGATGTGCTGTGGGTGCCGGGTGGTGAGCGTTAGCGCTCGCGCTTCGGGAACAGCGTGTAGCTGCCGGCGATGATCACGTTGATGCCGATCACCCACAGCATCCGCAGCTGCCACTGGCGCAGTGAACCGGTCTCGCCGGCGGAACCGACGTACCAGACAGCGGCCTGGAGCAGGGCCAGGGCGACCAGTGCGGCCAGGATCCAGCGGCCCGCGACCCTCCACTCGTGGACGGTGCGGGCCGTGCCGTACTTCGGCGGCTTCACCGGGGGCGGGCCGCCGGCGAAGCGGTGGGCGACCTGGGCGTCGGCCCACTTGATCGTCGAGTGGCCGAGCCCGACCGTGAAGCCGATGTAGACGGCGGCCAGGCCGTGCCGCCAGTCCGGCTGCGCGCCGTGCTTGAGGTCGATCGCCGTCACCACGAACAGCACGACCTCCAGCAGCGGCTCGCACAGCAGCAGCGCGAGGCCGGTGCGGGGCATCCGCAGCCCGTAACGGAAGGTCAGTCCGGCCGCCAGCAGCACCCAGAACGCCACCTCACAGGCGATGATCAGCCATACGATCACGGTTCGCTCCCCTCGTTCACCCGTCAAGGCTCCCGGCGGCCGGGGCGCGGATCGTCGTCGGCGCGGGCGAACTGGGCGTAAGCGAAAGTTGCAGTCCAGTACCCTGCCCGGGGAGCACGCGGGCCGTCCGTGGGCCGTGTTGGATGGGGGCATGCCCCTCGCACTCCCCCGCCCCCACCGTGACGACCTGCGGATCGCCGTGAGCGGGCTGCTCGGCGGACTGCTGCTGTGGTCGCTCGGTCTCCACTCGCGTGAGTCCACGGACCCGCTCGTGCTGTGGTCGGCGCCCTGGGCCCCGCTGGTCCCGCTGGCGGTGACGGCCGCCTGCGAGCCGCTGCGCCGCACCCGGCCCCGCATCGGTCTGCTGGTCGGCACGCTCGCACTGACCCTGGACACGGTGACCCTCGGCAACCTCGTCACCGTCGTGCTGTACACCGACCTGATGTACGCGGCCGTCGTGTACGGCACCCCGGCCGCCGCCCGCCGCATCCCCTTGATCACCGGGATGCTGACGGTGCTCGGCGGGGTCGTACCGGCCACCCTGTGGCGCGATCCGAAGGGGCTGCTGATCGGTGTCGGGGTCGGCGTGGTCGCGCTCGCGCCCGCCGCGACCGGCTGGGTGGTGCGCGACCACCGGGACGCGGCCGAGGCGGCCCGGCTGCGGGCGGAACAGACCGCGCTGCTCGCGGAGATGGACCGCACCCAGGCGGTCACCGCCGAGCGGGCGCGCATGGCACGGGAGTTGCACGACATGGTGGCCAACCATCTGTCCGCGATCGCCATCCACTCCACGGCCGCGCTGTCCCTCGACGATCCGGCGACCTCGCGGGACGCCCTGGGCGTGATCCGGGAGAACAGCGTGGAGGGGCTGGCCGAGATGCGGCGGCTGATCGGCATCCTGCGGGACAGC
This sequence comes from Streptomyces sp. NPDC001135, assembly GCF_053598395.1. Taxonomy (NCBI): domain Bacteria; kingdom Bacillati; phylum Actinomycetota; class Actinomycetes; order Kitasatosporales; family Streptomycetaceae; genus Streptomyces; species Streptomyces sp. NPDC001135. The sequence continues at coordinate 13,123 of NZ_JBSFKD010000042.1, forward strand.
GGCGGTGACCTGGAGCCGGCCGCCACACCGACGCTCGACGGCCTCGCCACCCTGGTCAAGGGCGCCCGCGCCAACGGCCTGGACGTGCGCCTCGACGCCGGCCACGGCCGGGTGCCGGCGCCGGTGGAGCTGGCGGCCTACCGGATCGTGCAGGAGTCACTGACCAACGCGCTCAAGCACGCGGCGCCGGGGACGGTCCGGGTGGCCGTGCGGCAGACCGAGGACACCCTGACCGTCGAGGTCACGAGCCCCTACCGGCCCGGTGACACTCCGCGCGCCCCCGGCTCGGGCTCCGGGCTCACCGGGATGCGGGAGCGGGCGAACCTGCTCGGCGGCGGCTTCACGGCCGGAGCCGAGGCCGGCCTGTGGACCGTACGCGCCACGCTTCCGCTCACCGAAGGAGCCCCCGCATGAACCAGCCCATCCATGTGCTCGTCGCCGAGGACCAGGCCGCCGTACGCGCCGGGCTCGTACTGATCCTGCGCAGCGCACCCGACATCGAGGTGGTCGGCGAGGCCGCGGACGGGGAGCGGGCGGTGGAGCTGGCCCGGGAACTGCGGCCGGACCTGGTGCTGATGGATGTGCAGATGCCGCGCCTGGACGGGGTGTCGGCGACCCGGCAGATCGTGGCGGAGCAGGTCGCGGACGTGCTCGTGCTGACCACCTTCGACCTGGACGAGTACGTGTTCGGGGCGTTGCGGGCCGGGGCGGCCGGGTTCCTGCTGAAGAACACCGAGGCGCGGGACCTGCTGGAGGCGGTGCGGACGGTGGCGCGCGGGGAGGGTGTCGTCGCGCCCGCGGTGACCCGGCGGCTGATCGCCGAGTTCGCGGCGGGTCCGGTGCGGGGGGCGAAGGCCGATCCGGCCGTGCTGGACGGTCTGACCCGGCGCGAGCGGGAGGTGCTGTCCTGTGTCGGCCAGGGGTTGTCGAACGCCGAGATCGCCGCGCGGCTGCGGATGGCGGAGGGCACGGTGAAGACCCACGTCAGCCGACTGCTGGCCAAGCTGGAGCTGCGCAGCCGGGTCCAAGCGGCCGTACTGGCGCAGGAGTTGGGGATCTGACGCAGCGAACGGGAGAAGTGGTCCAGACCTATTGACGGGTGGTCCAGACCTTTCTACTCTCGCAGCACCGTGGGCGTGAAGGCTCAGTCACGCCCCTGACATCCCCACATTTCGAGGAGGCGCAGCATGCGCTTCAGACACAGAGCCGCGGCAGGCTTCGCGACCCTGCTGCTCCCCCTGGCCGGCCTCGTCGGTCTCGCGGGCCCCGCCCAAGCCGCGGCCGACACCACGGCGAGCTTCACCAAGACCAGCGACTGGGGCACCGGCTTCGGCGGCCAGTGGACCATCAAGAACACCGGCACCAGCAGCATCAGCTCCTGGACCGTCGAGTGGGACTTCCCCTCGGGTACGCCCGTCACCTCCGCCTGGGACGCGGACGTCACGAGCTCCGGGAACCACTGGACCGCGAAGAACAAGTCCTACAACGGCAGCATCGCCCCCGGCGCCTCCGTCTCCTTCGGCTTCAACGGCTCGGGCCCCGGCTTGCCGGCCAACTGCAAGCTGAACGGCGGTAGTTGCGACGGTACGACGGTCCCCGGTGACGCGGCACCCTCCGCGCCCGGCACCCCGACCGCCTCGAACACCACCGACACCTCGGTCAAGCTCTCCTGGGGCGCGGCCACCGACGACAAGGGCGTGAAGAACTACGACGTCCTGCGCGACGGCAAGGTCGTCGGTACCGTGACGGCCACCTCGTACACGGACAGCGGCCTGACCGCCGGAACCGACTACTCGTACACCGTGCGGGCCCGGGACACCGCCGACCAGACCGGCCCGGTCAGCGGGGCGGTCAAGGTGCACACCACCGGAGGCACCACCACTCCCCCGACCACCGGCGACAAGGTCAAGCTCGGCTACTTCACCGAGTGGGGGATCTACGGCCGCAACTACAACGTCAAGAACCTGGTGACGTCCGGCTCGGCCGCGAAGATCACGCACATCAACTACGCCTTCGGCAACGTGACCAACGGCCAGTGCGCGATCGGCGACTCCTACGCCGACTACGACAAGGCGTTCACCGCCGACCAGTCGGTCAGCGGCGTCGCCGACACGTGGGACCAGCCGCTGCGCGGCAACTTCAACCAGCTGCGCGAGCTGAAGGCCAGGTACCCGAACCTCAAGGTGCTGTGGTCCTTCGGCGGCTGGACCTGGTCCGGCGGCTTCGCCCAGGCCGCCGCCAACCCGGCCGCGTTCGCCCAGTCCTGCTACAACCTGGTGGAGGACCCGCGCTGGGCCGACGTGTTCGACGGCATCGACATCGACTGGGAGTACCCGAACGCCTGCGGCCTGTCCTGCGACACCAGCGGGGCGGCGGCCTTCAAGAACGTGCTGGCCGCACTGCGCGCCAAGTTCGGCTCCAAGGCCCTGGTCACGGCCGCGGTCACCGCCGACGGCTCCTCCGGCGGCAAGATCGAGGCCGCCGACTACGCCGGTGCCGCCCAGTACGCCGACTGGTACAACGTGATGTCGTACGACTTCTTCGGCGCGTGGGACGCCAAGGGCCCGACCGCCCCGCACTCCCCGCTCACCTCGTACTCCGGCATCCCGAAGGCCGGCTTCGACACGGCCGACGCGATCGCCAAGTACAGGTCCGCCGGCGTCCCCGCGTCCAAGCTGCTCATCGGCATCGGCCTCTACGGCCGCGGCTGGACCGGTGTCACCCAGGACGCCCCGGGTGGCACGGCCACGGGACCGGCGGCCGGCACCTATGAGCAGGGCATCGAGGACTACAAGGTGCTCAAGACGTCCTGCCCCGTCACCGGCACCGTGGCGGGCACGGCGTACGCGCACTGCGGCGGCAACTGGTGGTCGTACGACACCCCGTCGACCATCGCCGGGAAGATGGGCTGGGCCAGGTCCCAGGGGCTCGGCGGGGCCTTCTTCTGGGAGTTCAGCGGCGACACCAGCAACGGTGAGCTGGTGAACGCCATCAGCAGCAACCTGTAGGCGAGCAGTCTCCGCTCAGTGGCCACATTCGCTCCCCCTCGGCTTCGTCTGGGGAGAGTGAATGGGGCTACGCCACATTCACTCGCTGACCGGGCGGGGCTGCCTCCAGCCACGCGAGGAATCCGGTCAGCGCGTCTTCGCTCATCGCGAGTTCGAGGCGCGTGCCCCGATGGGTACAGGCGAGGACCACCGCGTCGGAGAGCAGTGCCAGCTCCTCCTCACCCTCGGGCAGCCGGCGGCCGGCCACCTCGATCTGCGCGCGCTCCAGGGTGCGGCGCGGGCGGAAGGCGTAGGAGAAGACGCGGTACCACTCGATGCGGTCGCCGTTGTAGCGGGCGACGCCGTAGCTCCAGCCCTTGCCGTTGGCGTCCGGTTTCTCGGCCACGTCCCAGCGCAGGGAACAGTCGAAGGTGCCGCCGGAGCGCTGGATGAGTCTGCGGCGCAGCCCGAACAGGAACAGTCCCACCACCACGAGCGCGACCACGATCCCGCACACAGTCAGAGCGAGGAACATCGGCACCGACCTCCTCGTCTCCTAGGAACTGCTTCTGTCACTTCGTAATGAAACGGAAAAAACACCCACATCTACCTCAGCCGCGACCGGCACCGGATTGCTCCGGGCCGGCCGCGGCTGAGTGACGTCAACGTACCGCGCGACTGGTTCAGCGCGCCGTCGCAGCGCGCAGGCGGACGTCCGCGCGACGCTCGGCGGCGGCGTCGCCCTCCGCCTTCGCGCGCTCCAGCTCCCGCTCCGTGCGCTGGACATCGATCTCGTCCGACAGCTCGGCGATCTCGGCCAGCAGCGACAGCTTGTTGTCCGCGAACGAGATGAAACCGCCGTGCACCGCGGCGACGACCGTTCCACCATCACTCGTCCGGATGGTCACCGGGCCCGACTCCAGCACACCGAGCAGCGGCTGGTGACCGGGCATGACGCCGATGTCGCCGGACGTGGTGCGCGCGACGACCAGGGTGGCCTCGCCGGACCAGACCTGGCGGTCGGCGGCGACCAGCTCGACGTGCAGATCAGCAGCCAAGGGTGGCTCCTCGGGTCACCACCCGGCGGTTGTGCCGGGTGTTGGGGTCAATTCTAGGGGGCGTGTGTGAGGGGGCGGGACGCACCCCGCCCCCTCACACGAACTCAGCGAGTTCAGGAGACGCCGAGCTCCTTGGCGTTGGCCTTGAGGTCCTCCAGGCCACCGCACATGAAGAACGCCTGCTCCGGGAAGTGGTCGTACTCACCGTCGATGATCGCGTTGAACGCGGCGATCGACTCGTCCAGCGGCACGTCCGACCCGTCGACGCCGGTGAACTGCTTGGCGACGTGGGTGTTCTGGGACAGGAAGCGCTCCACGCGACGGGCACGGTGGACGACGAGCTTGTCCTCCTCGCCGAGCTCGTCGATACCGAGGATCGCGATGATGTCCTGGAGGTCCTTGTACTTCTGCAGGACCGTCTTCACGCGCATGGCGGCGTTGTAGTGGTCCGCGGCGATGTAGCGCGGGTCCAGGATCCGGGACGTGGAGTCCAGCGGGTCCACGGCCGGGTAGATGCCCTTCTCGGAGATCGGACGGGACAGAACCGTCGTCGCGTCGAGGTGGGCGAAGGTGGTGGCCGGGGCCGGGTCGGTCAGGTCGTCCGCGGGGACGTAGATCGCCTGCATCGAGGTGATCGAGTGACCGCGGGTCGAGGTGATGCGCTCCTGGAGGAGACCCATCTCGTCGGCCAGGTTCGGCTGGTAACCCACCGCGGACGGCATACGGCCGAGCAGCGTGGAGACCTCGGAACCGGCCTGCGTGAAGCGGAAGATGTTGTCGATGAAGAACAGCACGTCCTGCTTCTGGACGTCACGGAAGTACTCGGCCATGGTCAGGCCGGCCAGCGCGACGCGCAGACGGGTGCCCGGGGGCTCGTCCATCTGACCGAAGACCAGCGCGGTCTTGTCGATGACGCCCGAGTCCGACATCTCCTCGATCAGGTCGTTGCCCTCACGGGTGCGCTCACCGACACCGGCGAACACGGAGACACCGTCGTGGTTGTTGGCGACGCGGTAGATCATCTCCTGGATGAGCACCGTCTTGCCGACGCCGGCGCCACCGAACAGACCGATCTTTCCACCCTTGACGTACGGGGTGAGGAGGTCGATGACCTTGACGCCGGTCTCGAACATCTCGGTCTTCGACTCGAGCTCGTCGAAGTTCGGAGCCTTGCGGTGGATGCCCCAGCGCTCGCCCTCGTAGCGCTCGTCGACGTTCAGCACCTCACCGAGGGTGTTGAACACCTTGCCCTTGGTGAAGTCGCCGACGGGCACCGTGATGGAGTCGCCGGTGTCGACGACCGGGGCCTGGCGGACCAGACCGTCGGTGGGCTGCATGGAGATGGTGCGGACCAGGCCGTCACCCAGGTGCTGGGCGACCTCCAGGGTCAGCGTCTTCTTCTCGCCCGCGTTCGCCGGGTCGGAGACCTCGACGTGCAGGGCGTTGTAGATCTCCGGCATCGCGTCGACGGGGAACTCCACGTCGACGACCGGGCCGATGACCCGGGCGACGCGGCCCGTAGCCGTCGCGGTCTCAACAGTGGTGGTCATTTATCGGTCACTCCCCGCGGTCGCGTCGGCCAGTGCGCTCGCGCCACCGACGATCTCGCTGATTTCCTGGGTGATGTCGGCCTGACGGGCCGCGTTGGCAAGCCGGGTGAGGTTCTCGATGAGCTCACCGGCGTTGTCGGTGGCCGACTTCATCGCGCGCCGCGTGGCGGCGTGCTTCGAAGCGGCCGACTGGAGCAGCGCGTTGTAGATACGGCTCTCCACGTAGCGCGGCAGCAGGGCGTCGAGGACGTCCTCCGCCGAGGGCTCGAAGTCGTACAGCGGGAGGATCTCCCCCTTGGGGTGAGCCTCCTCGGCGACCTCTTCGAGGCGCAGCGGCAGCAGCCGGGCGTCCAGCGCCGTCTGCGTCATCATCGAGACGAACTCGGTGAAGACGATGTGGAGTTCGTCCACACCACCCTCGGCCGTGTCCTTCTCGATCGCCTCGATCAGGGGCGCCGCGACCTTCTTGGCGTCCGCGTACGTCGGCTCGTCCGTGAAGCCCGTCCACGACTCCGCGACCTTGCGCTCACGGAAGTTGTAGTGGGCGACACCGCGCCGGCCGACGATGTACGTGTCGACCTGCTTGCCGTCGCGCTCCAGGCGCTCGGTCAGCTGCTCCGCCGTCTTGATGGCGTTGGAGTTGAAGGCGCCGGCCAGACCGCGGTCGCTCGTGAGGAGCAGGACCGCGGCACGGGTCGGGTTCTCCGCCTCCGTGGTGAGCGGGTGCTTGGTGTTCGAGCCGGTGCCGACCGCCGTGACCGCGCGTGTCAGCTCGGTCGCGTACGGCGTGGAGGCCGCCACCTTGCGCTGCGCCTTGACGACGCGCGAGGCGGCGATCATCTCCATCGCCTTCGTGATCTTCTTGGTCGCGCTGACGGATCGGATGCGACGCTTGTAGACCCGGAGCTGGGCTCCCATGAGTCAGGTCCCTTCCTTACGTCACTTGGCGGCAGCGGCAGGAACGTCCTCGCCGAGCAGCTTGCCGTCCGAGGTCTCGAACTGCTTCTTGAACTCGGCCACCGCGTCGTCGATCGCCTGGATCGTGTCGTCCGACATCTTCGCGCCCTCCTTGATGGAGGTCATCAGGCCCTGGTGCTTCCGGTGCAGGAAGTCGATCAGTTCCTTCTCGAAGCGGCGGATGTCGGCGACCGGGACGTCGTCCATACGGCCGTTGGTGCCGGCCCAGACGGAGACGACCTGGTCCTCGGTGGCCATCGGCTGGTACTGGTCCTGCTTCAGCAGCTCGACCATGCGCGAACCGCGCTCCAGCTGAGCCTTGGAGGCCGCGTCCAGGTCGGAACCGAAGGCGGCGAACGCCTCCAGCTCACGGAACTGGGCGAGGTCCACACGGAGGCGGCCGGAGACCTGGCGCATCGCCTTGTGCTGCGCGGAACCACCGACTCGGGAGACGGAGATACCGACGTTCAGCGCGGGACGCTGACCGGCGTTGAACAGGTCCGACTCCAGGAAGCACTGGCCGTCGGTGATGGAGATGACGTTGGTCGGGATGAACGCCGAGACGTCGTTGGCCTTGGTCTCGACGATCGGCAGACCGGTCATCGAACCGGCACCCATGTCGTCGGAGAGCTTGGCGCAGCGCTCCAGCAGCCGGGAGTGCAGGTAGAAGACGTCACCCGGGTAGGCCTCACGGCCCGGCGGGCGGCGCAGCAGCAGGGACACGGCGCGGTAGGCGTCGGCCTGCTTCGACAGGTCGTCGAAGATGATCAGGACGTGCTTGCCCTCGTACATCCACTGCTGACCGATGGCCGAACCGGTGTACGGCGCCAGGTACTTGAAGCCGGCCGGGTCGGACGCCGGGGCGGCGACGATGGTCGTGTACTCCAGCGCGCCGTTCTCCTCCAGCGCGCGGCGCACGCCGGCGATGGTGGAGCCCTTCTGGCCGATGGCGACGTAGATGCAGCGGACCTGCTTCTTCGGGTCGCCGGTGCGCCAGTTGTCACGCTGGTTGATGATCGTGTCGACGGCCAGGGCGGTCTTGCCGGTCTGGCGGTCACCGATGATCAGCTGACGCTGACCACGGCCGATCGGGGTCATCGCGTCGACGGCCTTGTAGCCGGTCTCCATCGGCTCGTGCACCGACTTGCGCTGCATGACCGTGGGGGCCTGCAGCTCCAGCGCACGGCGGCCGGACGTCTCGATCTCGCCGAGGCCGTCGATCGGGTTGCCGAGCGGGTCGACGACCCGGCCGAGGTAGCCCTCGCCGACCGCGACGGAGAGGACCTCACCGGTACGCGTGACCGGCTGACCCTCCTCGATGCCGCTGAACTCACCGAGGACGATGGCACCGATCTCGCGCTCCTCGAGGTTGAGGGCGAGGCCGAGGGTGCCGTCCTCGAACTTCAGCAGTTCGTTGGCCATGGCCGAGGGAAGACCCTCGATCTTCGCGATGCCGTCGCCGGCAAGGGTGACCGTACCGACCTCCTCGCGCGAGGCCGCGTCCGGCTTGTACGACTGGACGAAGTTCTCCAGCGCGTCCCGGATCTCCTCCGGCCGGATCGTGAGCTCCGCCATCTGGGTTCCCTGCTCTCCTTGTTGGGCCCGAAGTTTCACTTTGGGGGTCTGGGGGCGACCCCCAGGATTCTTCTGCACGGCCCAACCAGGGCCGTCGTGAGTACTACTGCTGTTCTCGAATACCGAGCGTCGCTCAGCTCGCCATGCGGCGGGCGGCGTCGTCCAGCCGGTCCGCGAGGGAGCCGTTGATGACCTCGTCACCGACCTGTACCCGGATCCCGCCGACGACGCCGGGGTCCACGTCCAGGTTGAGGTGCATCCGGCGGCCGTAGAGCTTCGCGAGGGCGTCGCCCAGGCGCTGCTTCTGCGGGTCGCTCAGCGGCACCGCCGACGTGACGGTCGCCACCAGGCGGTCCCGGCGGTCGGCGGCGAGCTTGGACAAGGACTCCAGTCCCGCTTCCAGGCTACGTCCCCGCGGCGCGGTCACGAGGCGCGCGACCAGACGCTCGGTGGCGGGCTTGGCCCGTCCGCCCAGCAGCCGGTGCAGCAGCTCCGTCTTGGCCTGTCCGCCGGCGGCGCGGTCGGTGAGCGCGGCGCGCAGCTCGGTGTTCGAGGAGACGATCCGGCCGAACCGGAACAGCTCGTCCTCGACGTCGTCGAGGGTGCCCGACTTCTCCGCGGCCGTGAGGTCGGCGGTGCTCGCCAGCTCCTCCAGCGCGTCCACCAGGTCGCGGGGCTGCGACCAGCGGGAGCGCGCCATCCCGGCCACCAGGTCCGCGGTGGCACCGCTGACCTGGCCACCGATCAGACGCTCCACCAGCTGCGCCTTGGCCTCCGCGGGCTGCGCCGGGTCGGTGAGGACCCTGCGCAGGCCGGCCTCGCGGTCGAGCAGCGCGGTGACGGCCGCCAGCTCGTCGGCGAGCGAAGCGGCGTCGGCGGACGTGGAGTCCGTCAGCGCGTCGAGACGCTCCCGTGCGGCTGCCAGGGCCTCGCGGCTCGCTCCGTTCATCGCGTGGCCTCGGCCTTCTCCTCGAGCTCGTCGAGGAAGCGGTCGATCACACGGCTCTGGCGGGCGTGGTCCTCGAGGGACTCGCCGACGAGCTTGCCGGCCAGGTCGGTGGCGAGCTTGCCGACGTCCTGACGCAGCGCGGAAGCGGCGGCCTTGCGGTCGGCCTCGATCTGGGCGTGACCGGCGGCGACGATCTCCTCGCGCTGCCGCTGGCCCTCGGCCCGCATCTCGGCGATGAGCGCGGCACCCTGCTCCTGCGCCTCCTGACGCAGGCGCGCGGCCTCGTGCCGGGCCTCGGCGAGCTGGGCCTTGTACTGCTCAAGGACGCTCTGGGCCTCGACCTTCATGGCGTCGGCCTCTTCGATACCGCCTTCGATCGCCGCGCGGCGCTCCTCCAGAACCTTGTTGATGTTCGGAAGCAGCTTCTTCCAGAAGAAGAAGAACACGATGGCGAAGGCGATGGTGCCGACGAGCAGCTCGGGACCAGCCGGGACGAGCGGGTTCTGCTCCGTCTCCTCGGCCGCCAGCTGTGCCAGGTGGGCGATCACATCAGTGCCTTTCGTCGAAACGTGTCGGTGGGTGGTTGATTACCGACCGAACACGAACGGCATAACGATGCCGATGAGGGCGAGCGCCTCACAGAACGCGAAGCCGAGAATCTGGTTGGCGCGGATCAGACCGGCCGCCTCGGGCTGGCGGGCCAGGGCCTCGGTGCCCTTGCCGAAGATGAAGCCGACGCCGATGCCGGGGCCGATCGCGGCGAGGCCGTAGCCGATCGAGCCGACGGAACCGTGGACACCAGCGGTGGCGGCGAGGGTCTCAAGAGCGGACATGCCGGTTCTTCCTTCTCTTTACTGGACCGGTGGGGGTTGGCCACCGGACGTCTGGGGGTTGGCGGGGTGGTACGGCTCAGTGGTGCTCGGCGAGAGCGCCCTGAATGTAGGAGCAGGCCAGCAGCACGAAGACGTACGCCTGGACGGCCTGGACGAAGAGCTCGAAGAGGATCATGGCCACCGTCATCACGAAGGAGACGCCGGCGCCGACGACCAGCCAGCTGTTCAGCAGGTACCAGGAGGCCACGGTGAACATGACCAGCATCAGGTGACCGGCGAACATGTTGGCGAAGAGTCGCACCGCGTGCGTGAACGGGCGGACCAGCAGGTTCGAGAAGAACTCGATGACCATGACGAGCGGAAGCACGCCGCCGAGCGACTTGTCGTAGCCCGTCACGTTCTTGAAGAAGCCGACGAAGCCGTGCTTCTTGAAGGTCAGCGCGACCCAGGTGATGTAGACGATCGCGGCGAGCACCGCCGGGAAGGCGATGACCGAGGAGACCGGGAACTGCGCCAGCGGGATCACGGACCAGACGTTCATGATCCAGACGAAGAAGAACAGCGAGACCATGAGCGGGACGTACTTCTCGCCCTCCCGCTTGCCCAGGGTCTCGTACACGATGCCGCGGCGCACGAAGTCGTAGCCGGCCTCGCCGACCATCTGCAGCTTGCCCGGGACGACCTTGGCCTTGCCGAAGGCGGCCCAGAAGAAGGCGATGATCAGCACGGTGGTGACGAGCGCGAGCAGCATCACCTTGTTGAACTCGAAGCCCCCGACCGTGACCAATGGCTTGAAGAGGAAGGACTGCAGGCCCGGGGCCGGGAAGCCGCACCCGTTGTCGGACATGATCCGACAACTCCAGTCAAAGGCGAGCTGGGTCTGGTCAGCACTCACCGCGGGCTCCTTCGGCGTGACGCATGGGTACGGCAACCTCGTTGTGTCGGCGCGGCACACGGCCGCGGATCGGCACCGGACTGGTGTTACGGATGTGGGGGCGGCCGGAGGGCATCGAGCCTCGCGATCGAGCAGGCGTCAGCTCGGATGCCCGCGCCCGCGATGCCGCAGTTGGCACCGGACGATAGCAGGAGATCTCACAGCCCTTTATCCCGCCCCTACCCCTCACGACGACGGCCCTGTCTTCTCGGGCTTCTCGCTCTTCCCGGAGTCCGGATCGATGTAGAAGATCTTGGCCTTCAGGTGCGCGCGCGCCTGCGCGGCCATCCACACGACGGTCGCGACGACGAGCGCCGCGGCGAACGTCTTCGCGTTGAAGAGAGAGGTGTCCTTGAAAACAGCGACGAAGATCAGGAGAAGCAACAGCTGAGCGACGTACAGCAGCAGCCCCATCATCTGGAACAGCTGCGGGAGCGTTTTTGCCGTCCACTGCAGCACGTACAGGCCGATCCCCATGAACAGGATGGCCAGCACCGTGCCGACGGCCGCACCGAGCGCACCCTTGCCCCCCGCGACCGCGGCGCTCACGGCGACGGCGATCGCGCCTGCAGCCGCTGTGGGCACAGCGATCCGCAGAAGGTTCCGGGCGTCATTGGACGGCATGGCGGCAACTCCGCTTTCACAAGGGGGCAGGGTGTCGTCATGGACGAGCGTAGTCCCGGGCTGAGCGATCGAGATCTCACACCAATGGACCGTCGCACTCAGGTCCTTCGGCTCTATCCGGGGTTCTCGTGAACCGTATCACAAACTATTTGATGAGGTCTTTACCTGCTAGGTGTGCTTGCTGTCACACATGAGAGTGACAGTGCGCGTCTGTGCAGAAACCGCGCCCACTTGTCTGGTATTGGGGGCTTTGCACCCCCACGAGTTGGCAATGCTCTAGTCAGATTCTTACCCTGAGCGTCTTAACGGCGGTCAAGGAAACGCGAACGGGGGCCGATCGCGGTCGCCCCGTTGACGCCCGAAACCCCGGCGGGCACACGGGTCCGCTCCGGGGTCTCCTGAGCCCCCTCCGGCTCCCCCGCCTCCGTGGCCACGGCAGCCGCCGCCACGGCGCCACGCCGGCGGCGGTAGCGCGGGGGCACGAACCGCTGTGCCCAGACCGGGACCCGCGGCGTGAAGCGCGGGAGCAGCAGCAGGACCAGGCCGACCGCGCTGAGGAAGACGATGCCGAGCACGATCCACATGGATGCCGAGTTCACCGAGTACGCCAGGGCGCCGAAGGCGATCAGGGCCGACCAGAAGTACATGATCAGCACCGCCCGGCTGTGCGAGTGCCCGATCTCCAGCAGCCGGTGGTGCAGGTGGCCGCGGTCCGCGGCGAACGGCGACTGGCCGCGCCAGGTACGGCGGACGATGGCGAGGACCAGGTCGGCGGTGGGCACCGCGATGATCGTCAGCGGCAGGAGCAACGGGATGTAGACCGGCACGGTCTGGTGCACCGCCGCCTTCTCCGAACCCGCGTACAGGTTCAGCGCGTCCGGGTCGAGCTGGCCGGTGATCGAGATCGCGCCGGCCGCCAGCACCAGGCCGATCAGCATCGAGCCGGAGTCGCCCATGAAGATCCGCGCGGGATGCATGTTGTGCGGCAGGAAGCCGAGGCACATGCCCATCAGGATCGCCGCGAAGAGGGTCGCCGGGGCGGCGGCCTCGATGCCGTACGACACCCAGACGCGGTAGGCGTACAGGAAGAACGCGGCCGCCGCGATGCAGACCATGCCGGCCGCGAGGCCGTCCAGGCCGTCCACGAAGTTCACCGCGTTGATCGTGATGACGACGAGGGCGACGGTCAGCAGCGTGCCCTGCCACTGCGTCAGCGCCACGTTCCCGACGCCGGGGATGGGCAGCCACAGGATCGTCAGACCCTGCACGACCATCACGCCCGCGGCGATCATCTGGCCGCCCAGCTTGATCAGCGCGTCGATCTCGAACTTGTCGTCCAGGACGCCGATCAGCCAGATCAGGGCCGCGCCGGAGAGCAGGGCCCGCGGCTCGTTCGACTTCGAGAAGACCTCGTTGAGGTTGGTCAGGTGGTCCGCGACCAGCAGGCCCGCGCACAGCCCGAAGAACATGGCGATACCGCCGAGGCGCGGAGTGGGCTCCCGGTGCACGTCACGTGCCCGGATCTCCGGCATCGCCCCGGCCACGATCGCGAACTTCCGTACCGGCCCTGTCAGCAGATACGTCACCGCGGCCGTGATACAGAGCGTCAGCAGGTATTCACGCACGGGCTTCCCCACAGGTCTCGCTGGCCATCACAGCCCCACACCCTAGCGACGGACGTATACGGATGAGGACTTCCGGGTAGCCACGATGGTTGCACGGGTGGCTGTGGACCACGGCGCACCTCCGGATGTACGGGGTCCGCCTACCCCCCTTCAGCCGGGATACGGCGGAAAACCGGCCGTGAGACCGCGCACCTCGTCCCGGGCCGTGGCCGGATCGGTCCCGGCGCGCAGCACGGCCGCCATGAGCGCCGCGATCCGCACCATCTCGGCCTCCCCCATGCCCTGGGTGGTCACCGCGGCCGTGCCCAGGCGCAGACCACGGCCGTCGCCGTGCGGCAGCGCGCAGCAGTCCAGGACGATCCCTGCGGCGGCGAGCCGGCCGCGCGCGGTGCGGCCCTCCACCCCGAGCGGGGCCGGATCGGCGGTGATCAGGTGGGTGTCCGTGCCCCCGGTGGTGACGGCGAGGCCCTCGGCGGCCAGGTGACCGGCCAGCACCCGGGCATTGGCGACCACCTGACGGGCGTACGCGGCGAACGCCGGGGTTGCCGCCTCGCCGAACGCGACGGCCTTCGCGGCGATCGTGTGCATCTGCGCACCGCCCTGGGTGAACGGGAACACCGCCCGGTCGACGCGCTCGGCCAGCTCGCTCCCGCACAGGATCATCCCGCCGCGCGGCCCGCGCAGCACCTTGTGGGTGGTCGCGCACACGATGTCGGCGTACGGCACCGGGTTCGGGGCCGCTCCCCCGGCGACCAGCCCGATGGGATGCGCGGCGTCCGCGATCAGGTAGGCCCCGACCTCGTCGGCGACCTCGCGGAAGAAGGCGTAGTCGAAGTGCCGGGGGTACGCGATGGACCCGCAGACGATCGCCTTGGGCCGGTGGTTGCGGGCCAGGTGCCGCACCTGGTCGTGGTCGACGAGCCCGGTCTCGGCGTCCACCCCGTACCCCACGAAGTCGAACCAGCGCCCGGAGAAGTTCGCGGGCGAGCCGTGGGTGAGGTGGCCGCCGTACGGCAGGCCGAGGGCCAGGACGGTGTCTCCGGGGCGCAGCAGGGCGGCGTAGGCGGCCAGGACGGCCGAGGAGCCCGAGTGGGGCTGGACGTTGGCGTGGTCGGCGCCGAAGAGTTCCCTGGCCCGGTCGATGGCGGCGCGTTCGGCGAGGTCGACGAGCTCGCAGCCACCGTGGTGCCGGGCGCCGGGGTAGCCCTCGGCGTACTTGTTGGCGAGGGGCGAGCCGAGGGCGGCGAGCACGGCCGGCGAACAGAAGTTCTCGGCGGCGATCAGCTGCAGCGTGGTCGACTGCCTCTCCAGCTCGGCCAGGAGGATCTCGGCCATCGCGGGGTCCTGCCGCCGCAGGGCGTCGGTCTCGAGGGTATGGGTGACCGACATGGCGGGCTCCCGGGCGGTCGACGGTGACGTGTTCCCAATGTAGGCCGGGGATGTCCGCTGTGCCCGGTCACAGGGCCGCACGAGAACCCGGGGCTTCGGCGTCGGCGCTACATGCGCGCCGGAACCCCCGTCAGCGCCGTCACCACAGGGTCCAGCGCCTGGTGTATCTCGTCGCCGACGGAGCGGAAGAACGGCAGCGGGGCGCCGTAGGGGTCGTACACCTCGTCCGCCTCCGCGTTGGGGGCGAGCAGCCACCCGCGCAGCGCCGCAGCCGCCCGCACCAGCGCGCGGGCGCGCATGACCACGCCGTCCTCCAGGGGCGGCAGCGTGGTCGGGTCGATCGCGCGGACCAGACGGGTGAACTCCTTGAGGGTGAAGGTGCGCAGACCCGCCGAATGGCCCATGGAGATGACCTGGGCGCGGTGGTCGCGGGTGGCCGTCAGGACGAGGTCCGCCACGATGACGTGCTCGTCCAGCAGCTCCCTGCCGACGAACCCGGAGGCGTCCGCGCCGAACTCCCCCAGCACCGCCTCCGCGTTGGCCTCCATCGGCGCGCCCTCGTGGCCCCAGGTGCCCGCGCTCTCCACGATCAGCCCGCCGCCGAGCACACCGAGCCGCTCCGCGACGAAATGCCGGGTCAGCCGCTCGGTGATGGGCGAGCGGCACACGTTGCCGGTGCTGACATGGAGGATGCGGAAGGTGTCGCGCGGGAGCCCGACGAACGTCGTCGTGATCTCCGCGGCGCGCTCCCCGACGCCTATGCCACGCCCCGCGTCAGGGGCCGTCAATTCGCCACCTCGAGGTCGGGTACGACCTTCCGCAGCTCCTCCGGCGACAGCGCGCCCTGGCGCAGCAGCACCGGCACCCGGCCGGTGACGTCGACGATGGAGGACGGGACGTTGCCCGGGGTCGGCCCGCCGTCCAGGTAGACGGAGACGGAGTCGCCGAGCATCTCCTGCGCGGCGTCGCAGTCCTCCGGCGCCGGGTGGCCGGTGAGGTTGGCGGAGGACACCGCCATCGGACCGACCTCGGTCAGCAGCTCGATCGCGACGGGGTGCAGGGGCATGCGGACGGCCACCGTGCCGCGGGTGTCGCCGAGGTCCCACTGCAGGGACGGCTGGTGCTTGGCGACCAGCGTCAGGGCGCCCGGCCAGAACGCGTCGACCAGTTCCCAGGCCAGCTCGGAGAAGTCCGTGACGAGGCCGTGCAGGGTGTTCGGGGAGCCGATGAGGACGGGGGTGGGCATGTTGCGGCCCCGGCCCTTGGCGTCGAGCAGGTCGGCGACCGCCTCCGAGGAGAACGCGTCGGCGCCGATGCCGTACACCGTGTCGGTCGGCAGCACCACCAGCTCACCCCGGCGGACAGCGGACGCGGCCTCGCGCAGACCCGTCGCGCGGTCGGTCGCGTCGTTGGTGTCGTATCGCCGTGCCATGTCTAGCGGGCCTCCTCGTACACGTAATGCGGGACTTCTGAGAACACTGCCATCGGGGTGCTCACGGCAGCGCCTTGCGGGCGGTCGCGAACCGGGGTCGGTTGTTGAGGTCGGGGTGGTCGGCCGCGTCGGCCCAGCCCCGCTCCTCGGTGAAGATCCACGGCACCTGACCGCCCTGGGTGTCGGCGTGCTCGATCACGACGACCCCGCCGGGGCGGAGCAGACGGTGTGCGGTGCGTTCGATGCCCCGGATCAGGTCGAGGCCGTCCTCGCCGGAGAACAACGCCAGCTCCGGGTCGTAGTCACGGGCCTCCGGGGCGACGTACTCCCACTCGGTGAGCGGGATGTAGGGCGGGTTGGAGATGACCAGGTCGACCTGCCCGTCCAGGTCGGGGAACGCCGTCAGGGCGTCGCCCTGGCGCAGGTCCACCCTGGATCCGGCCACGTTCTTCCGCGTCCACACCAGGGCGTCCTCGGACAGCTCCACGGCGTGCACGCGCGAGCGCGGGACCTCCTGGGCGAGGGCCAGCGCGATGGCGCCGGAGCCGGTGCACAGGTCGACGATGCACGGCTCGACGACGTCCATGGCGCGAACGGCGTCTATGGCCCAGCCGACCACGGACTCGGTCTCCGGCCGGGGCACGAAGACGCCCGGCCCGACCTGCAGCTCCAGGTAGCGGAAGTAGGCCCGGCCGGTGATGTGCTGCAGCGGCTCGCGCTGTTCACGCCGGGCGATGACCTCCCAGTACCGGGCGTCGAAGTCCACGTCCTTCACGGAGTGCAGTTCGCCCCGCTTCACGCCGTGCACGAACGCGGCGAGCTCCTCCGCGTCGGTGCGCGGCGAGGGCACGCCGGCGTCGGCCAGCCGCTGGGTGGCCTGGGCCACCTCCGCGAGCAGCAGGTTCACGCGAGTCCTCCGTGTCGTACTCGTACTTGCGCGCGTACGTGTGTACGTGTGTTACGCGGCGGCGAGCTTCGCCGCCGAGTCGGCGTCGACGCAGGCCTGGATGACCGCGTCGAGGTCGCCGTCCAGGACCTGGTCCAGGTTGTACGCCTTGAAGCCGACACGGTGGTCCGAGATGCGGTTCTCCGGGAAGTTGTAGGTGCGGATCTTCTCGGAGCGGTCGACCGTGCGGACCTGGCTGCGGCGGGCGTCGGCGGCCTCCCGCTCGGCCTCCTCCTGCGCCATGGCGAGCAGCCTGGAGCGCAGGATACGCAGAGCCTGCTCCTTGTTCTGCAGCTGGCTCTTCTCGTTCTGGCAGGAGGCGACGACCCCGGTCGGCAGGTGCGTGATGCGCACCGCGGAGTCGGTGGTGTTGACGGACTGGCCGCCCGGGCCGGAGGACCGGTAGACGTCGATCCGGAGGTCGTTGGGGTTGATCTCCACGTCCACCTCCTCGGCCTCGGGAGTCACGAGGACACCGGCGGCGGAGGTGTGGATACGACCCTGGGACTCGGTGGCCGGCACACGCTGCACGCGGTGCACACCGCCCTCGTACTTCAGTCGCGCCCACACGCCCTGGCCGGGCTCCAGCTGACCGCGGGCCTTCACCGCGACCTGCACGTCCTTGTAGCCGCCCAGCTCGGACTCGGTGGCGTCGATGACCTCGGTCTTCCAGCCGACGCGCTCGGCGTAGCGCAGGTACATGCGCAGCAGGTCGCCGGCGAACAGGGCCGACTCGTCACCGCCCGCGCCCGCCTTGATCTCCAGGATGACGTCCTTGTCGTCACTCGGGTCGCGCGGGATCAGCAGGAAGCGCAGCTTCTCGGTCAGTTCCTCGCGCTGCTTCTCCAGGTCCTTGACCTCGGCCGCGAAGTCGGGGTCGTCGGCCGCGAACTCGCGCGCGGTCTCGACGTCGTCGCCGGTCTGCCTCCAGGAGCGGTACGTGGCGACGATCGGGGTGAGCTCGGCGTAGCGCTTGTTCAGCTTGCGCGCGTTCGCCTGGTCGGCGTGGACCGACGGGTCGGCGAGCTTCTTCTCCAGATCGGCGTGCTCGGCGACGAGTTCGTCGACGGCCTCGAACATCTTGGGCTCCTGTACTGCGGGGGAAGGGCTGGCGGGCGACCAAAAACGCCGGTCCCGGCGCACACCCCGGTAGGGCGTACGGCCGTGGACCGGCGATTGGGGGCTCGCTACTTCTTGGAGCCGGCGGCCTTGCCGAAGCGGGCCTCGAAGCGGGCCACACGGCCACCGGTGTCGAGGATCTTCTGCTTGCCCGTGTAGAACGGGTGGCACTCGGAGCAGACCTCGGCCCGGATGGTGCCGGACTCGATGGTGCTGCGGGTGGTGAACGACGCGCCGCAGGTGCAGCTGACCTGCGTCTCGACGTACTCGGGGTGGATGTCGCGCTTCAAGGTGTCTCCTAGTTTCGGGAGGGCGCCGGGTCGCAGCCGCGGGATGCGGAAGCGTGAACCGGAGCCGACGTACCAGTCTGCCAGGACTGGGGCCATCCCCCAAAACCGGGGGCCACTGTTCTTTATTCCCCGGGGATTCCCCGAGAGGGTCGCGCGGTGCCCCGCACCCCTCAACCGCTCACCACACCCTTGGCCTCCCCCGTGGCCGTGCCCTTCGTGGCCGACTTCGGGACGGACCGGTCGTTCTTCAGGGCGTCCCAGACCAGCTGGGCCTTCCGCTTCTCCATGAGCACCCGGTTGGGGTTGGCCGGGTCGTACTGGACCGGCATGGTGATCATGGTCATGTGCTTCGGGCCGATGCCCTTGAGGCCGTCCGCGAAGTCGATCAGGGAGTTGACCGAGCCGAGGTCGGAGTCGGTGGTGACGGTCTTCGTGGCGGTGTCGGCGAGGTCGTACAGCTTCTTCGGGCTGGTGAGGACGCCGACGTGCTTGACCTGGCCGAGCAGTGCCTTGACGAAGGCCTGCTGGAGCTGGATGCGGCCCAGGTCGGAGCCGTCGCCGACGCCGTGCCGGGTGCGGACGAGGCCGAGGGCCTGCCGCCCGCCCAGGGTGTGGGTGCCGGCCGGCAGTTTCAGGTGGCTCTGCGGGTCGTTGATGCTCTTCGTCGTGGTGACCGGGACGCCGCCGAGGTCGTCGATCAGCTTCTGGAAGCCGGCGAAGTCGACCTCGAGGTAGTGGTCCATGCGGATGCCGGTGATCGACTCGACGGTCTTCACCGCGCAGGCCGCGCCGCCGGTGCCGTAGGCCTCGTTGAACATCACGCCGGTCGCGGCCGGGTGCAGGGTGCCCTTGGTGTCGGTGCACCGGGGCCGGTCGATCAGGGTGTCCCGCGGGATGGAGACCACGCTGGCCTTCTTGTGACCCTCGTAGACGTGGACGATCATCGCCGTGTCGGAGCGGGCGCTGCCGTCGTCGGTGCCGCCGCCGAGCTTCTTGTTGGCGCCGGAGCGGGTGTCCGAACCGAGGACCAGGATGTTCTCGGAGCCGTTGTCGAGCTTCGAGGGGCGGTCGTTGCCGAGGGCCTGGTCGATGTCGACGCTCTTGATGTTGCCGTTGAGCTTGAAGTACAGGTACCCGGCGCCCACACCGCCCAGCACCACCACACCGGCTGCCGTCCAGGCCGTGGCGAGCAGGGCCTTGCGCCGTGTGCTGCGGGCCTTGCGCCGGCGGCCTCTGCCGCGCGGACGGGAACCGGTCTCCCCCGGCTCGGGTATGACGGGCTCCGGCGTGCTCTGGGCGGACAACATCGCTCCTAGGTCTCGTCGGTCGGTTACCCCCTGCGGTCAGGGTCAGGCGCGGTCGGTACCGCTCCATCGTCGCTCCGTAGGGTCAGACGGAGAAACTCGGGAAAGAGTTGCACAACGCAAAGTGCCCATCGCGTACGGCGATGGGCACTCTGTGTAGTCACGCGGTGCGGGCGCACCGCGCTCACCTGCGGCTTCAGCCCCAGATGTCGTACGCCTGGAAACCGGTCCCGACCGAGATCCTTGTGGCAAAGATCTCGCTTGTGGCCTTTCCGGTGCCCTTGTACAGGTACAGGGTGCCGCCCGGGGTGCGGGCCAGGAAGTCGGCCTTGCCGTCACCGCTCACGTCACCGACCGCGTCGAAGGCGTTGTAGCCGGTCCAGGCGCTGCGCACCTTGATGCGGGCGGAGAAGGCGCCCGAGCCGGACTTGCCGGTGCCCTTGTACAGGTACAGGTCGCCGGTGCTGGACTGGCGGGCGAGCAGGTCGGCCTTGCCGTCGCCGGTGAGGTCGCCGTGGCCGCGCACCGAGTTGTACTGGTTCCAGCCGGTGCCGACCTCGGCCCGGGAGCCGAAGGTGCCGTTGCCGTTGCCCGGGTAGAGCCACATCGTGCCGCCGGAGTCGACGGAGAGCACGTCGGGCTTGTAGTCCCCGGTGAGGTCGCCCGGGACGACGATCCGCTGGCGCGTCCCCCAGCCGCTGAAGATCTTCGTCGTGGCCCACGAGCCGTCCGTGCGGGCGCTGTTGAGGACGAAGTGGTCCCAGTACACGTCACCGGTGGAGCCGACCCGGTACACGAAGTCCTGGTAGCCGTCGCGGTCGAGGTCGGCCTGCAGCACCAGGTTGGCGCCGCTCCAGTCGCCCAGGGAGAGGCGGGAGCCGAACGAGCTGCCGGTGGAGTCCTTCTCGTAGCCGGTCTTCGTGGCGGAGCTGCGCACGAAGAGGTCGGCCTTGCCGTCGGTGTAGCTCAGGTTGGTGTCGTCGATCTGCGGGTAGGCCGCGCCGGCGTACGTGGAGACCTTGGTGAAGACGCTGTAGTAGCCCTTCTCCACGCAGTCCTTCACACCCCAGGAGACGACACCCACGATGCGGCCGCCCACCACGAGGGGGCCTCCGGAGTCGCCGTTGCAGGTCGCCTGGGTACCGGTGTCACTGCCGGACTGCGTGCCCGCGCAGACCATGTGCCCCGCGACGAACTCGCTGCCGTACACGCCGGTGCAGGTGCTGTCCGCGTGGAGGGTCAGCGTGGTGGTCCTCAGCGTCTGGGAGATCTCGTCGCTGGTGGAGCTGGTGCGGCCCCAGCCGTAGACCGTGGCGCTGGTGCCGCCGGCGTAGGAGGCGGTGTCCCCGGAGGTGGTCATACGGATCGGCGTGGCACCGACCGGGACGTCCAGGGTGAGGACGGCGATGTCGTTGTCGATGGTCGTCGCGCTGTACGACGGGTGGTTCCACTGGCGCAGGACGCCGGTGGCCTGGCCGCCGTGCAGGTCCGTGCTGCCGCCGGCGTCGGTGGTGGGCTGCTGGTCGGTGCCGGTGACGACGGCGCCGAACTTGCTCCAGTCGTATCCCTTGACGCAGTGCGCGGCGGTGAGGATCTTCGTCGGCGCCACGACCGAGCCACCGCAGAAGAAGCCGACGTCGTCACTGGTGTCGGTGGTGCCCTTGTCGTCGAAGTACCAGAGCTGGGCCATCCAGGGCGCCGAGGAGATGGTGGTCTCGTTGCCGCCGATGATCTTCGGCGACACGGCCGACGGGCTGCTGCCGCTCGTGGCCGACGAGCCGGTGGCGCCGGCGCCCGCGATCCGCTTCTCCAGGGTGGCCTGGGACGGCTGAGCGACGACGGGACCGCTGCTCGGCTTCGGCAACGCGGAGGCGGCTCCGGCGGAGGTCGTCATCAGCGCGGCGGTGACGGCTGCGGCGACACCGGCCGCGGCGAGGGGCAGAGCGAGACGTATACGGCGTCTGTGCCGCCCGGGCAGGGGCATGAGCAAGGGAGTTCCCCCCAGGGGAGAGGTGCGGGTCCGGTGGGGCGCCTGATGCGTCCCGTACCTCTCAGCGCCAAGAGGCCGCCCCCCGTCACTTGTGGACGGGGGGCGGCCTTCGGACTCACCTCAACGGCGCTCAGTCACCGTTGCCCGGCGTCGGCGTCGTCTTCTGAATCTGCATCAGGAACTCGACGTTCGACTTGGTCTGCTTCATCTTGTCGAGCAGCAGCTCGATCGCCTGCTGCTGGTCGAGCGCGTGCAGCACCCGGCGCAGCTTCCAGACGACGGCCAGCTCCTCGTTGCCGAGCAGGATCTCTTCCTTACGGGTACCGGACGCGTCCACGTCCACCGCCGGGAAGATGCGCTTGTCGGCCAGCTTCCGGTCGAGCTTCAGCTCCATGTTGCCGGTGCCCTTGAACTCCTCGAAGATCACCTCGTCCATGCGGGACCCGGTGTCCACGAGAGCCGTGGCCAGGATGGTCAGCGAACTGCCGTCCTCGATGTTCCGCGCCGCACCGAAGAACCGCTTCGGCGGGTACAGCGCGGTCGAGTCGACACCACCGGACAGGATGCGGCCGGAGGCGGGCGCCGCCAGGTTGTAGGCACGGCCCAGACGCGTGATCGAGTCCAGCAGGACGACGACGTCGTGGCCCAGCTCGACGAGTCGCTTGGCGCGCTCGATGGCCAGCTCGGCGACCGTCGTGTGGTCCTCGGCCGGGCGGTCGAAGGTCGAGGAGATGACCTCGCCCTTGACCGACCGCTGCATGTCGGTGACCTCTTCCGGACGCTCGTCGACGAGGACGACCATCAGGTGGCACTCGGGGTTGTTGTGCGTGATCGCGTTGGCGATCGCCTGCATGATCATGGTCTTGCCGGTCTTCGGCGGGGCCACGATCAGACCGCGCTGGCCCTTACCGATCGGCGAGACCAGGTCGATGATGCGGGTGGTGAGCACGCCCGGGTCCGTCTCCAGGCGGAGGCGGTCCTGCGGGTAGAGCGGGGTCAGCTTGTTGAACTCCGGGCGGCCACGGCCGTGTTCGGGCGCCATGCCGTTGACGGAGTCGAGGCGGACCAGCGCGTTGAACTTCTCGCGGCGCTCGCCCTCCTTCGGCTGGCGGACCGCGCCGGTGACGTGGTCACCCTTGCGCAGGCCGTTCTTGCGGACCTGGGCGAGGGAGACGTACACGTCGTTCGGGCCCGGCAGGTAGCCGGAGGTCCGGATGAAGGCGTAGTTGTCGAGGATGTCCAGGATGCCCGCGACGGGGATCAGGACGTCGTCCTCGGCGAGCTGCGGCTCGGCGATGTCGTCGCGGCCACGGCGGCCACGGCGGTCGCGGTAGCGCCCGCGGCGGCCACGGCGGCCACCCTCGAAGTCGTCGTCGTCCTGCTGCCGGTCCTGACGGCCGCCCTGCTGGCCCTGCTGCTGACGCTGCTGGCCGCCCTGCTGGTCGTCACCCTTGCCGCGGCGGTCACGGTCGCGGTCGCGGTCACGGTCACGGCCGCGCTCACGGCGGTCGCGGCGGCCACGGCCCTCGCCGTCACCGGCGTCGCCCTTGGCCTCGCCCTGCTGCTGCACGGACGTCTCGACCTTGGGCTCGGCCTTCGCCTCGGCGGCGACGGTCTCGGCGCCGCTCGCGGCCGGGCTGCCCGCCTCGGCGGTGGCGCGGCGGCGACGGCGCTCGGTCGGCGCGTCGTCGGAGGCCGGCTGGCCGGGGATCTCGATCTGCTGCTGGGCCACGGCCTTCTCGGCGGGGGCCTCGGACTTCTTCTCGCCGTCGGCGGCCTCACCCGTACGGGCCTTGGAGGTGGCGCGGCGCTTGGGCTTGGCCTCGGTGGCGGCCTCGGCCTTGGGGGCGGTGCCCCCTGCGGCCTGCGCCTCCTTGATGACCTCGATCAGCTGGCTCTTGCGCATCCGCGCGGTGCCCCTGATGCCGAGGCCCGAGGCGACCTGCTGCAGCTCGGCCAGCACCATGCCCTCGAGGCCGGTACCACGGCGCCGCCGGGAGCCGGCACCGGTGGCAGGCGCGGAGGCGTCCGTGGCGGGCGCGGCAGCGGTCTCCTCGACACGTGCGCCCATCAGATCGGTGGTGTCGCTCACGAAGGGTCCTTCCCTGGAGCGGACGTCGGCCTGTCTGGCTCGGCGACCGGTTGTGCTGTCCGGCTACGGTTCTGTCTTCCGTGAACCGTGCCGGGGCGGTGGTCCGCCAAAGCGGCGGAAGAAATGTGCGGTGATTGGCGCTTCCGCGAGTCGTGGCACCCAGTGTCACGTGGCGTGGTAGCACCGATTCCGAAGCGTGCCCGGCGGCCCGCTCAGTGTCCGCATACGACGTACTGCCCAGGTACGGCGCACGGAACACGGAGTGGCGTGGGAGGCTCCCGGAAGAATGTCTGTCCCGGACTGGGACACGAGGCACCTCGCCATGGTGGGGTCGGGTGCAGACTTGAGATTAACACTACCGGATCCAACAAACATTCCCCCTCTCCAAATCCGGCAACCGTGTGTCAGGTCGCAAGCGGCAGCACGCTCGCTCCCCGCAGGTCCAGGCTCAGCCGGTTGGCGGCCCAGTCGGCGCCGGCCAGGGTCTCCACCTTGTCGGCGGTGCCGGCGTCGGCGAGGGCCATGACGGTGGGCCCGGCGCCCGAGATGACGGCCGGGACGCCCTCGGCGCGCAGCCGCTCCACCAGCGCGGCGCTCTCCGGCATGGCGGGGGCGCGGTACTCCTGGTGGAGGCGGTCCTCGGTGGCGGGCAGCAGCAGCTCGGGGCGCCGGGTGAGGGCCTCGACGAGCAGGGCGGCACGGCCCGCGTTGACGGCGGCGTCGACGTGCGGCACGGTGCGCGGCAGCAGGCCGCGCGCGGTCTCGGTCAGGACCGGCTTTCCGGGCACGAAAACCACCGGAACGATGGAATCACCGGGCTCCATCCTGATCGCCCGGGCGGCGCCGGACTCCATCCAGGACAGGGTGAATCCGCCGAGCAGACACGCGGCCACGTTGTCCGGGTGGCCCTCGATCTCGGTGGCCAGTTCCAGCAGTGCCGCGTCGTCCAGGCGGGCCTCGCCGCCTATGGTCACGGCGCGGGCGGCGACGATGCCGGCACAGATGGCGGCGGAGGAGGAGCCGAGGCCCCGGCCGTGCGGAATGCGGTTGGCGCAGACGATCTCCAGGCCTCTGGGCTGTCCGCCCAGCAGATCGAAGGCGGTGCGCAGGGAGCGGACCAGGAGGTGAGACTCGTCACGCGGGAGGGTCTCGCTGCCCTCCCCCGCGATGTCGATGTGCAGCCCGGAGTCGGCCACCCGGACGACCACGTCGTCGTAGAGCCCCAGCGCGAGGCCGAGGGCGTCGAAGCCCGGGCCGAGATTGGCGCTGGTGGCGGGAACGCGCACCCGGACGGCGGCGGCGCGGAACGCTGGACCGGCCATCGCTCGTTGACTCTCCTTGAGCTGCGTGACTGTCGAAGACATTCGATACGTACGGGGAGACCCGCCGGCCGCGCAGACGGCGCGACATCACCCATGTGCGCAGCCATATGCCAGGCATATGCAACGGGCGGGTTCAGTACAGCCTATCGAAGGAGGGTTCTGTGGCGACATAGGGCGCACAGGAGGCGCACGATGCGTGTCGTAAGCCCCCTGTGCACCCTCCACAGGGATCGCCGCCCGTCAGAGGCTGTCGGGGTCGGTCAGCCGAGGCCGAGGCGCTCGGCCGCGGCGGCCGCGTCGACCGGGACGGTGACCGGCTGCGGGGCTCCGGCGACGGCCCAGTCGGGGTCCTTCAGACCGTTGCCGGTGACCGTGCACACGATCCGCTGGCCCGGGTCGACCCTGCCCTGCTCGGCGGCCTTCAGCAGACCGGCCACGGACGCGGCCGAGGCGGGCTCCACGAAGACGCCCTCCTGTGCGGCCAACAGGCGGTAGGCGCGCAGGATTTCACGGTCCGTCACCTCGTCGATGGCACCACCGGACTCGTCACGGGCGCGCAGCGCGTACTGCCAGGACGCCGGGTTGCCGATGCGGATGGCGGTGGCGATGGTCGACGGGTCCTTGACGACCTCACCGCGCACGATCGGCGCGCTGCCCGAGGCCTGGAAGCCCCACATGCGGGGGGTCCTCGTGGCGATGCCGTCGGCGGCGTACTCCGTGTAGCCCTTCCAGTAGGCGGTGATGTTGCCCGCGTTGCCGACCGGGAGGACGTGGATGTCGGGCGCGTCGCCGAGCATGTCCACGATCTCGAAGGCGGCCGTCTTCTGGCCCTCGATACGCACCGGGTTGACCGAATTCACCAGCGCCACCGGGTAGTTCTCGCTCAGCGAGCGGGCGAGGGTGAGGCAGTCGTCGAAGTTGCCGTCGACCTGGAGGATCTTCGCGCCGTGCACGAGGGCCTGGCCCATCTTGCCGAGCGCGATCTTGCCCTGCGGGACGAGAACGGCCGAAACCATGCCCGCGCGCACGGCGTAGGCGGCGGCGGAGGCGGAGGTGTTGCCGGTGGAGGCGCAGATGACCGCCTTGGCCCCCTCTTCCTTCGCCTTCGAGATGGCCATGGTCATGCCCCGGTCCTTGAAGGATCCGGTGGGGTTGGCCCCCTCCACCTTCAGGTGGACCTCGCAGCCCGTGCGCTCGGAGAGCACCTGCGCGGGCACGAGGGGCGTGCCGCCCTCGCGGAGCGTCACGACCGGCGTGGTGTCGGATACCGGCAGCCGGTCCCGGTACTCCTCGATGATTCCGCGCCACTGGTGGGTCATTGCTGGTTACTCTCCTTCAACCCGCATGATGCTGGCGACACCCCGCACGGTGTCGAGCTTGCGCAGCGCCTCGACGGTCCCGGTGAGGGAGGCGTCGGACGCGCGGTGGGTGACGACGACGAGGGAGGCCTCGCCGTCCTTGCCCTGCTGGCGGACCGTGTCGATCGACACCCCGTGCTCGGCGAACACGGTCGCGACCTGGGCGAGAACACCCGGTTTGTCCGCGACGTCGAGACTGATGTGGTAGCGCGTGACGACCTCGCCCATGGGCGAGACCGGCAGGGCCGCGTACGCCGACTCACCGGGCCCCGTTGCGCCGTTGAGCCGGTTGCGGCAGACGGCGACGAGGTCGCCGAGCACGGCGGAGGCGGTCGGGGAACCGCCGGCGCCGGGGCCGTAGAACATCAGCTGACCGGCGGCGTCCGACTCCACGAAGACGGCGTTGTACGCGCCGCGCACGGAGGCGAGCGGGTGGGTCAGCGGAATCATCGCGGGGTGCACCCGCGCGGTGACGGACGCCCCGTCCTTCGACCGCTCACAGATGGCGAGCAGCTTGATGGTGCAGCCCATCTCCTTGGCCGAGCGGAAGTCGGCGGCGGTGACCTCGGCCATGCCCTCGCGGTAGACGTCGTCGAGGCGCACGCGGGTGTGGAAGGCGATCCCGGCGAGGATGGCGGCCTTGGCGGCGGCGTCGAAGCCCTCGACGTCGGCGGTCGGATCGGCTTCCGCGTACCCCAGGGCGGTGGCCTCGTCGAGGGCCTCCTGGTAGCCCGCCCCCGTGGAGTCCATCTTGTCGAGGATGAAGTTGGTGGTGCCGTTGACGATGCCGAGCACCCGGTTGACCTTGTCCCCGGCGAGGGACTCGCGCAGCGGGCGGATCAGCGGGATCGCACCGGCGACGGCGGCCTCGTAGTAGAGGTCCCGGCCGTGCTCCTCCGCCGCGGCGTGCAGGGCGGCGCCGTCCTGGGCGAGCAGGGCCTTGTTGGCGGAGACGACGGAGGCGCCGTGCTCGAAGGCGGTGGTGATGAGGGAACGGGCGGGCTCGATCCCCCCGATCACCTCCACCACGACGTCGATGTCCCCGCGTTTGACGAGGGCGGTGGCATCGGTGGTGACCAGGCTCGGGTCGATGCCCTCACGCACCTTGCTCGGGCGCCGTACGGCGACCCCCGCGAGCTCGACCGGGGCCCCGATCCTGGCGGCGAGGTCGTCGGCGTGCGTCGTCATGATGCGCGCCACCTCTGAGCCGACCACTCCACAGCCCAGCAGCGCCACCTTCAGCGGACGCGTACGCATCATCCGACCTCGTTTCCTCATACCGTCTACGGTTGGACCAGTCTCACTCACCGGACGGGAGTTTCTACCCTTCGTCCGGATCGTGAGACATCTATTTCATTTGTGCGGGACCGGAAGACCGTAGATCTTCCGGCCCTGCGCAGGGTTACCCGACGTCGAGACGCAGGAGGTCCTCCTCCGTCTCACGCCGGACGATCACCCGGGCCTCGCCGTCCTTCACGGCGACGACGGGCGGCCGGAGCACATGGTTGTAGTTGCTGGCCATGGACCTGCAGTACGCGCCCGTGGCCGGTACGGCGATCAGGTCGCCCGGCGCCAGGTCGGCGGGCAGGAACGCGTCCTTGACCACGATGTCCCCGCTCTCGCAGTGCTTGCCGACGACACGCGCGAGCATCGGCTCGGCGTCGCTGGTGCGCGAGACGAGGGCCACGCTGTACTCGGCGTCGTAGAGCGCGGTCCGGATGTTGTCGGACATACCGCCGTCGACCGACACATACGTCCGCAGCCCGTCCAGCGGCTTGACGGTGCCGACCTCGTACAGCGTGAAGGCGGTCGGACCGACGATGGCGCGCCCGGGCTCGACGGAGATCCGCGGCGTCCGCAGCCTGGCGGCGTCACACTCGCGGCTGACGATCTCGGTGAGCGCCTTGGCGATCTCATGCGGTTCCCGCGGATCGTCGGCACTGGTGTAGGCGATCCCGAGCCCACCCCCGAGATCGATCTCGGGCAGCTCGACCCCGTGCTCGTCCCGGATGTCCTTGAGGAGCCCGACGACACGGTGGGCGGCGACTTCGAAGCCCGACATGTCGAAGATCTGCGACCCGATGTGGGAGTGGATCCCGATCAGCTCCAGCCCGTCGAGCTGCAGCGCCCGCCGCACCGCCTCGGCGGCCTGCCCGCCGGCCAGCGGAATCCCGAACTTCTGGTCCTCATGGGCCGTGGCGATGAACTCGTGCGTGTGCGCCTCGACGCCGACGGTGATCCGAATCTGGACCTTCTGCCGCTTGTCCAGGGACTGCGCGATGTGGGCGACCCGCACGATCTCCTGGAAGGAGTCCAGCACGATCCGCCCGACACCGGCCTCTATGGCGCGGCGGATCTCCGCGGGGGACTTGTTGTTGCCGTGGAAGGCGATGCGCTCGGCGGGCATCCCGGCGGACAGGGCGGTGGCCAGCTCCCCGCCCGAGCACACGTCCAGGTTGAGCCCCTCCTCGTGCAGCCACCGCACGACGGCACGGGACAGGAACGCCTTCCCGGCGTAGAACACATCGGCGTCGGCCCCGAAGGCGGTACGCCAGGCCCGCGCCCGGGCGCGGAAGTCGGCCTCGTCGAGGATGTAGGCGGGCGTCCCGTAGAGCTCGGCGAGCCGGGTGACGTCGACGCCGCCGACGGTGACGATCCCGTCGGCGTCGCGCGCGACGGTCTGGGCCCAGACCTTCTGGTCCAGGGCGTTGAGGTCGGCGGGCGGCGCGGCGTAGTGCCCCTCGGGCAGGACGTCGGCGTGACGGGGTCCGGCGGGGTGGGCGGAACGGCTCATGACGTGGCTCTCAGACTCTCTGTCTCTCTCCGGGGCGCATGTGCTCTGGGGCCCTCAGAGGTGTTCGGGTGCGTCGATGCCGAGCAGGGACAGGCCACCGGCCAGCACCGTCCCGGCGGCTTCGGCGAGAGCGAGCCGGGCGCGGTGGGCGGCCGAGGGTTTCTCCTCGCCGCGGGGAAGCACGGAGGGCAGGAAGGGCAGCACGGCATCGGCGAGGGTGACGAGATGCCGCGCAAGCCGGTCCGGGGCACGGTGGGTGGCGGCCGCGGTGAGGATGCGGGGGTGGTCGGCGAGGGAGATGACGA
The DNA here is from genome assembly GCF_053598395.1 of Streptomyces sp. NPDC001135. NCBI lineage: Bacteria > Bacillati > Actinomycetota > Actinomycetes > Kitasatosporales > Streptomycetaceae > Streptomyces > Streptomyces sp. NPDC001135. The sequence continues at coordinate 42,556 of NZ_JBSFKD010000042.1, forward strand.
GACTCCGGGCGGCGTCGGGGGTGAGGGCGTCGCGGGCGGCGCGGGTGAGGGGGGATCCGGCATCGCGGGTGAGGGCGTCGCGGGCCGCGGAGGCGGGGGCGGATCCGGCATCGCGGGTGAGGGCGTCGCGGGCCGCGGAGGCGGGGGCGGATCCCGCGTCGGGTACGTCGATGCCCTCGGCGGCGCGGGGGACGACGCCTCCCTCTTCGCCGGTGACGACGCTCCCCTCCGCGTGGGCGAGGGCGCTCCCCTCCGCGTGGGTGACAACGCTCCCCTCCGCGTGGGGGACGACGCTCCCGGTGTCGGGGATGTCAACGTGCCGGGTGTCGCACACGGGACCGGGTTCGGCGGCGAAGCCCAGGCGGCCGGCGTTGCGGCTGAGGGACCGGATACGGGCGTGGGCGTACCGCACCCGGAACAGCGGATTGCCCTCCCGCTGGACGAGATGGTCGGCGGTGATCCGCGGCCGGTCGTGCGGCGCGGGATGGAGCAGGGCCCACTGGGCGGCGTCGGCCCCGAGCGGAGCGGGGTCCTCCGGAGCCGGCACAGGCCGCAGATTCACGGGCTCCCCATGCTCGACGGTGGCCCGCCCGCCCTGCGTACCGACGATCCGTACGACGGCGTCGGCCACGACCTCGGCCCGTACCTCGTACGGCACCCGCAGCGCGACGACCTGCCCGGCGAGGGCGTCACCGTGCCCGTAGGCGGCACCACGGGCCCGGATCTCCCGGACGAGCCCGGTGACGGGGTCGGCCTGAGCGTCGAGGCTGATGTTGAGAAAGCCGGGCCCGGTGACGACGACGTCCCGAATGCCGTCCGCGCCGACGAGCCGGGGCCGCAGGATCTCGGCGACCCGCAGCGGCGGCTGCCCGGCCGGCCGGGCGAGCTGCAGCGCGACGTTGGTGGCGAAGTCCCCGCACCCGCCGGGCCCCGGCTCGGTCACCACGACCCGCTCGGGCACGGTCACACTCAGCTCCCCGTCATCGACAGCACGACGCACCGCGCGCAGCACGGTGCGGGACAGCTCGACGGGAGTCACGGGACAAGCGTAGGGGAGGGAGAGGGTGGGTAGGTGAAACGGTTCTCACTGTGGGACGGCGAAGGGACCGCGGCCCTCGCTTCACCCAGCACCGCACCGACGGCAGGCTGCCAACAGCCTGGAGCAGCTCCAGCGACCTGGCCACAGGCCACACAGAGCGCTCAGACCGCTCAGGCCACGTCAGGCCGCTCAGACCGCATCAGGCCCTCAGGCCACATAACCGCCGTAGCCACCGCAGCCGCCCTGGCCGCCGTACGAAATCCCACCCGGCACACCATCGCCCACCGCACCGCAAACGCCGCCGGAAACCGCACCGGAAACGCCATCGGGACGGCCGTCGGCTACGCCGTCGTCCCCGCCCCCTTCGCCGCCCCCATCCCCATCCCCGTCACTGTCCCCGTCACCGCCGCCACCCTGGTGCCCCCCTCCTCCGCGCCCGTCTCCCCCGCTCCCGCGCTCGATGAGCTGCTTGACGAGCCGGACGAGTTCGGCGGGCTCGAAGGGTTTGGCGAGGAAGGCGTCCACGCCGACGTCGAGACCGGTGTCGACCTCGTACTGCGTGCACGCGCTGATGATGGCGAGGGGCAGGTCGTGGGTACGGGGATCGGCGCGCAGCCGGGCGGCGGTGCGCAGTCCGTCCAGCCGGGGCATGACGACGTCGAGCGTCACGACATCGGGCCGCACCTGATGCACCACGTCCAGACACTCGGCACCATCGGCCGCGGTCACGACCTCGAGCCCTTCCAGTTCGAGGTTGACCCTGATCAGCTGCCGGATGACCTTGTTGTCGTCCACAACAAGCACCCGACCCGAGGCGCCTGGCACAAGTCGAGAGTAGGTCCGGACCGGCCACCGCGTCCGGGTTTTCCCCACTTCCACCCCCTACAGGTGACCCGCCCCACCCCACCCCGGGAAACGGATTCCTGATCACCCCTCCGGACCTGCTAGTGTTCTATCCGTCGCCGCGAGCGAACAGCTCCGCAGCCGACACGCCCCCGTAGCTCAGGGGATAGAGCAACGGCCTCCGGAGCCGTGTGCGCAGGTTCGAATCCTGCCGGGGGCACTCGCCGAGGATCAGCAGAAATCAGGTGTTGACCAGGGCGGATGCCGACATGAAAGAGCGGGAGACAGTCTCACTGTCTCCCGCTCTTTCTCGTTGTTGCGCACCGATCGTGTGTGAGGAGCGTGTGGGCCACACACCCGCCGGCCACCACCCTTCCTCCTGGCTCCCCACTTGAACTGGCACGCGTTTGGTACGGCCGCGGTCTACTGGCCACCGTGTCCGCCGTCCAGCGGGCCTGACGAAGGCGTGGGCTCCTGATCGTTGCCGGTCGGCGTCGGGCCCCTCGCACGGCCCGGAGCGGCCCAGGCCGTGGCTAGTCGCGTGGGGATACTCGCCCGCGGGCTAACGGCCAGGAAGGCACCCCATAGGGACGAGAAGGCTTACGCGCCGAGCGCGGGGCGCCCTGCACGATCAGCGCCTACGAACCTAACGAAACGCGTCACCAGTTGACGCAGACGTCGCTACCTTTTGTGCATGAGTGACGACGCGCCCCTCAATGAATATGTGACCGACTGCCCTCGCTGTCAGCAAAAGGTCACGGCCACGGTCGAGGCGTACAACGAGTTCTCGCCCGATAATTCTTTCGAGTTCAGGCGTTATCTGATAGCCGAATGCCGCCTATGCTATCAGCCTCTTCTACTTGAGCAGATCCAAGATTCCAAAAAGTTCAGTCGTGAGCTGGAGTGCGTCTGGCCCACCTCACCACGAGCGTTGGCCGAGACGATTCCAGAAGTGTTGCGGCGTGAGCACTTCGAAGCGCGTACATGCTTCAAATCTGAGGCTTACACGGCCACAGTTGTGATGGTCCGTCGCACCCTAGAGGGCGTGTGCGCGCAGCATGGGATCAGCAAGAAGCCTCTGTACAAGGCATTCGAAGAGATGGAGTCTGTTGGTCTCATTGAAGGGCGACTGCTGGAATGGGCTCAAGAGTTGAGAGTGCTCGGCAATGAAGGTGCACATTTCACCGGTAAGCCCGTGACCCGGCAGGATGCATCGGACGCGATAGCACTTGCAGAAGCTTTGCTGGATTATCTGTACGTCTTTAATGATCAATTCTTGAAGTTCAAAGAGCGTCGCAAAAAAGCGGCGGAGATGGCACAGAAGGCCGCACAAGATGCCACATCCGGCAAAGATAAACCTGAAAATGGTGCGAAGTAAAGAGGTCGGCGGACTTTCAAGGGGCGAGTCAAGCATTGCCTTTTGCCATGAATGTTGCCGGGAATCTCGGCGATCTGTGCTTTCCCCGCCCAGCAGGCGTCGGCCCATGCCCCTGGTAGTCGTCGTTGGTCGCCATTGACCACCGCCGAAAGAGACAGCGCGGCATTGCCGGGTGCAGGGCAGCACCCGACTGAGAGCTGGCACCATTCGGTGGTGACCTTCTACACCCCAGCCGACGGCAGTTAGCTACGACGGTGAGACAGCCAACTCATCAGGCGTGCGTGGGTGCCCTCGCTGCACCCCACCGGCTCCGCGCACTCGACTTGGTGACCAGAGGACCGTGACCGTGGCCTCCGAGCCCCAGCCGGCCACCTATGCCTCCTCATGGACCAACAAAAGTCGACGCCCCCAAAGGGTGATGCTCTCATAAGACCATCACCTCACTGTCCTGCGAACAGGGTCTCCGGTGAATTGTCCGCAAGGAGCACACCCGGAAGGGCGAATGAAGAACGAAGAGAGACGAGTGCTCGTCCGCGCAATCCAGAAGGCAACTGCAGCAATTGAAACAGACGGTAAGCCCGACCAAAGTTCCATGGCCGGAAAATTGGCTGCACTTACAGGGGATTTCGCTAGTGCGCGCAACGTGATCAGATTCTATCAACAGCATGACAATCATCCCGTTGTCGGGGAGATTGCCGCCATCATCGGCGACGAACGGACTGCCCGAGCAAGTATGCCACATTGCATCCACACAGGAACAATTGCAGCACTAATCGGCGATAGAGAGACCGCCATAACCGGAATGTCTTATGCTGAACAGCGAGGGGAGCACGGTGATGCCGGAATAATCGCCGCACTTATCGGTGATGAAGCAAGAGCCCAAAAAGAAATGCTGCACTGCGAGGTTACGGACGATCATTACGGTCGTGGATGCATTGCAGCCATCATCGGTGACGCGGCGGTTACCCTAGATGAGATCGAACACTTCGATGGCATGAAGCGATATAAGCGGGCTGGACTGATCGCGGCATGGTTCTTGTGGTCCGGAAAAGGTTCAGGAAATATGTCGTCAGGTGGATGATTGCTATGCGCGCGGCACGGGCGCCGACCGGGCTGGAGCGGCCCGGCGATTAGAGCGCAGGCCCGGCCGGGGCCGGGCCTGCGCGGTGAGCGGAGCGAACCGCCTCGATGAGGCAGAGAGATTGGGCCGTCGGACACCCGCCTAGGAAATCCCCGTCAAGGGGGCCTCCCATCCCATCGTCTTTTCGATCTTCTTGTTGTTCTCCGTCTCGCTGTCGTCGATGACGCCCGCGTATCGGCGGTGGATGACCTCCGGCGAGTTGCCGGCGCGTCGGGCCACCTCGGCTACCGGAAGGCCTGCGCGGAGCCAGTTCGTGATGCACGTGGCCCGCAAGTGGTACGGCTTCCGGGCCAAGGGCGAGGCCGCCTTGTCGGGTGGGAGCGCCAGCGCTCTGGCTTCCTGCCACACCCGCCAGTAGCTGGACGTGCCGAGTAGATCCCCCCGTTCATTGGGGAAGACACGCCCGTCCTTAGCGGTGCCGAACTCATTCAGGTGCGCTCGGAGCATCGCCACCAGAACGGGCGGAATGGGTACCGGCCGATCCGTACCCGGCTCCCGCGACTTCAGCCCGCGTTTGTCGTGCCGTTCGCCCGAATCGGTCCACTTCTTGCCCGAGATCGGACGGGTCTCCCAGAGAGTGAGCGTCCCCCATCCCTTGTCAGGGAGATTGCAGTCAGACAGCCGGAGTCCGACTGCTTCGGCCGGGCGCATCGCCGCGTACAGGATGCAGCCGAAGAAGGCCACAAGTCGTCGCCCCCGATTACGGTGCACTGAGCCGACGTACGAAACGGCCGTGAGAAGCTGCCTTCCCTGCACCTCGTTGACCAGGACGCGTGGGTCTACAGCATCGCTCCCACTGGAAGTGGGCCGCTTCACTCCTGCCAGCGGATTCCCTTCTAGGTATCCCTCCTGAATCGCGTAGTCCATGGCCGTGTTGAATCCGCGACGGCGTCGCTTGTACGTATCCGCTGCCGCTGGCGTGCCGTCCATCTTGAACGACAAGCGGTAGTGGACGTCCTGCACGACCTTGGAGTCCCTGAGAGCCGACAGGGGAAGCGAATGGCTCGCCAGCCACGCACAGACTTTCTCCAGGTCCGGCGGGGGCTCTTCATCCTTGTGAGCCGGTACGACAGCCCATCGTACGGCGCGCCGCACGTCTTCCAGGTCCGGCGCCCCTGGGCTCTCGCCCATCATGCCGAGGGCTGCGGTAGCGAGGCTGTCTGCCAGGCCCTCGCGCGTCTTCGCTGCGGCGGTGCGCCAGCGCATTGCCATGTACTCGCGAGAGAAGTCCCACCATGCCGGGTCCGGCTTGGCACTCGCCTTCTCTGCCGCTGCTCGAAGCTCCGATTCGGGCAGCCCCGTTTCTACGTCGAAGGCTTCGCCCTTACGCATGGCGCGCCAGAGCTCCGAGCGGCGGCTCTCGGCGAGCGCCGACGTCGTGAAGGTCGCGTGGCGTACTTTCCCAGCGACTACCCAACGGAGTTGGTATGGCGCCGTCTTGCTGGAAATCTTGCTGACTTTCCAGACACGGACGTCTGTGGAAAGTGTGGGTTCCTCAGACCCGGCCGGGCACTCGTTTGCACGAGCACCCGACGTTGCGCCGGTCTTGCGATTGGTCACGCGGCTTCCTCCAGAGCTGCAATCCAACGCTCCAGTTCCGAACGGCGGATGCGTACGGCACCGTTCGGGAGCTTGATTGCCTTCGGGCCTTTCCTCTGCTGTCGCCAGCGGTAGAAGGTCGACAGCGGTACGCCGATCTCCTCAATGACCTGAGAGATCGTGAGCATCTCGTCACGCGCCACGGTCAGTTCCCTCCGAGTTCTCGCCAGCGGAACGGGAGCCGGACAGCTGGGACAGTCCCGATTTCGACTGTCCCAGCTGTTCGTGCAGGTCAGGTTGGGTACTGGGGCAGTCGGACAGCTGGGACACCCCCGGCGTGCCCTGTGTCCGGGTCTCGGTGTCCGGGTAGTACCGACCCCCGGCGTCCTTGGTCAGTTGTCCGTCCGCGGCCATGCGCGAGCAGGTGCGGCGGACGTTCTCGGCATCGAGCTGCGGCAGCGCGGCGACGATGTCCCGCGGGCGCGCGCCGGGGTGCTCCCGGACATGTCGGAGGATGGCCGCGCGGGTGTCGCCGATGGTGTGGTCCGTGACCGGCCCGTCGAGCATCTGCCAGGCGCCGGAGGCGGCTTGGAAACTGAGCGCGTACTCAGCCTCATCGACGTCGCGTCCGGTGACGTGCAGGATCCCGTCCGCCTGCCCGCGGGCCCGCTTCAGCACCAGCGTGGCGTCGGCGGCTCCGGCGATACCGTTCGTGCCGGACACCTCGGTGAGGAAGTCGTCGGAGCCCGCCTTGCGGACGTGGTGGACGAGCACCACGGCGATGCCGTAGTGGTCGGCGATCCGCTTGGCGTAGCCGACGGCGACATAGTCCGCGTCGTAGGCGGATACGCCCTGCGGGGCGGGGCCGCGCATCTTGGCGAACACGTCGATGACGACCATGCGGGCGTCCGGGTTGCGGTCCAGCCATCCGGCGATGGCGTCGCTGCCGCCCTGGGGGAAGGGCGGGCATTCGGTGACCAGGGTCAGCCCTGCCGGGGCCGCCTGCCCGCCCAGGACCTTGCCCATGCGGGTCTGGAGACGGCGGGGGGTGTCCTCCAGAGCGAGGTAGAGCACGGGGCCGCCCTGGACGGGGACGGAGTCGAAGGCGTGGCCGCCGGCCGCGACCGCGAGGGCCAGGCCGAGGGACAGCCACGACTTGCCCACCTTGGGCGGTCCGGCGAGCAGGTTGACACCCTCGGCGAGGATGCCGGGCACGGCCCACTTCGGCTCCGGGAAGTCCGCGGCCATGAGCTGATCCGCGGTCCACGCCGTGCGGGGCCGCTCCCGCTTCGGCGGGGTCTCGGGGGCCGCGCCGGGGTCGGTGGGCACGGAGTACAGGTGCAACGGGGGGATGGCGTTGCCGCTCATGCCGCGACCTGCCGGGGGCGGTTGGCTCCGGCGCGCAGGCCGGAGGCGATGGTGCGGCGTGCCTCGCGCTCGCCCTGGCCGACGCTGAGCGCAGCCTCGGTGAGCTTCTCAGTCACCTCGTGCGCGTCCAGCTCTCCCCCGGCGACCAGCTGTCCGAGGGCCACGGAGGCGTAGTAGAGCGCGTTGTTGTGCTCGTGCGGGCCGGAGCCGGTGACGCGGGCCAACTCGCCGTTGAGTGCGGCGGTCAGGAACTTGCCGCGTCGGTCGCGGGTGGTCAGCGGGACCGTGACCGGTCGCTGCGGCGGCAGGGGCGCCGGCCGCAGCAGGGTGGCGAGCCAGTCGGGCAGCGGGACCACGGGGGCATCGTGAGCGGTGGTGTAGGGGCGTCCGGCCGCGGTGCTGCCCGCGGCGACGACGTATCCGCCTGCCGCGCGGGTGTCGACCTTCCAGCCGAGCCCGTTGCCCTTGTCGCCTGCGGTGTTTCGCAGCGGCTCGCCGTCGGTGGGGGCGGTGAAGTACAGGTGCAGACCGCCGCGGCCGGTGCGCACGGTGTGGGTGTCGCAGGGGAAGGGCTGGCCGTGGCGCTCGCACAGCACCGCGAGCACGGACGCGCCGTCGGTCACGCCGGGCAGAGCCCACGCGGCCGGCGGGGTGTCGTCCGGGGTCTTGGGGGTGTCCAGGTCGATGACGACCAGCCGTGAGGGGCCGGTGGCGATCCCGACGTTGTACGTGCCGTGCGTCCAGCACCGGGTGATGCGGTCCGGGTCTGTGGTGGCACGGTTCTCCCAGTCACGGACGGCGGGGCGCTTGTCACCGGGGATGAGGGGGAAGACGTGCCAGCCGCGCGACGCAGCGTCCAGCGCTGCGGTGAGCTGGGCAGAGCCATCCAGGTGAGGCATGCTGGAGGTTCTCCTGTTCTGTCGAAGGGGCAAGAGAGCCAGGGCGGCCGTGGTCTTGTGGTGAGAGGCGGCCGCCCTGGGCGTGTCTACTGGCCGTTGGCGAGGGGCAGTTCCTCGCCGGTGATTGCCTCGCTGACCATGGCGACCAGGTCGCGGGCCGCAGGTGGGGTGACGGCGTTGCCGAGCATCAGCACTTCGATGCGCTTGCTGGACGCCAGCAGGCGGTAGCCGTCGGGGAAGGCCATCGCAGCGGCGTACTCGTGCGGCTCCAGCATCCGGAACCGGCACTCTTCGACTGAGCCGACGGTGCCTCCGTACAGGGCGCCGTGCCGATCCACTGTGGTCACCGTGGGCAGAGGCCGGCTCGCCGGGCGGGCGGTGCCGTTGCCGTAGTAGGGCACCACCATGTCCGGGGCCGTGACGATGCCGTGGTGGTTGCCGCCCGCGGTCACCGTGGCCAGTGGCTGGCTGATGGCGCGGTGGGAGGATCCACCCCCGCGCAGTTCCACCATGTACGGCGGGAGAGCGAGCCCGGTTTCGTTGCGCGTGGTCACCGTGCGCAGAGGCCCGGACAACGGCGCCGCGCGCTTGCCGTCGCGGCCTTCGACGGGCACCGCGAGGGGCTCGGCGTAGGCGGCGAACCCGGCACGGACCCGGCGGAGCGTGTCCACGGCCAGCGGCTTGGCGCGCTCGCCGATCTGCTGTGCGGGCAGTGTCCAGTCGATGACCGCGGCAGCCGGGCGCACGGCCGGCTCGACGACGGTGTTGCGGCATTCCACCCGTGGGCAACGCCAGACGTATTGAGCGTGCTTGCCGTAGCGGCCCCAGGGTCGGGTAGGGGTGCACATTTTCGTGGTCTTCCATCCCTGGATGGCCCGGATCCGCCCGTGCATCGGGCAGACGGCCGCGGGGCGGGTCCACTTGTCGAAGTCGGGCATGCGCTCGCCCTTGCGCCACAGCACCACGTACATGCGGTCCCTGGACTGCGGGGCCGCGGGGCCGTACGCGGCGGCGTGCATGGAGTTCATCCATACGATGCGGTGCTCGTACCCCCAGGCGTGCAGGGTGCGCAGCCACGCATCGAACGCGGCGCCGGGGGCCTGCTCGGGGCCCCACCAGTAGGCGTCCACGACGTTTTCCACGATGATCGCCCGGTAGTTGTGGGCTTCGGCAAACCGGGGCACATCGTGCATCGTGGCGCGCGAGCGGATTGCCGCTTCGTCCACGCCGCTCTCGGCGAACAGGCCGTCGCTGTGGGCGCCGTGGCCGCGCCTGCGGCCCTTGGCGATGGAGTGGTTGGTGCACTCCGGAGACGCCCACAGGATGTCGGTACGGGGGTAGCGGCGCGGGTCCACCTGGGAGAGATCGGCGCAGTCATGATCTGCGTCGGGATGGTTGGCCTGATGGGTGTCGACGGCATGGCGGGCGTGGTTGGCGGCCATGCGCACCTTCACGCCGGGCACCAATACGGCACCGGTGGACGATCCCCCGGCACCGCAGAACAGATCGGTCAGGGTCAGCACGCTTCATCTCCTGTGCTGTCGAAGGGACAAGAGAGCCGGGGCGGGCGCGGTCTTGTGGTGAGAGGCGCCCGCCCCGGGCGCCGTTAGAACGGTGGTTCGTCGCCGGTGGACGGCGTGCCCCACCCGCCAGCAGCCGGCGTGGTCCCGGCGGGGGCAGGGCTGTTCCATGCGTCGACGGCCGGGCTGGGCGTGGTGCCGTTGCGCTGGATGCGGTTGACCTTGGCTGTGGCGAAGCGCAGCGAGGGGCCGATGTCGTCCACTTCCAGGGCGAGCATCGAACGGTTCTCCCCCTGGTCCGTCTGCCAGTTGTGCTGACGCAGGCGGCCGGTGACGACCACCCGCATGCCCTTGGTCAGGCTCTCGGCGACGTGCTGGGCAAGGTCGCGCCAGGCGGTGCAGCGCAGGAACATCGCGGTGCCGTCCTGCCACTGGCCGGCGGTCTTGTCGTAGCTGCGCGGGGTGGAGGCGACGGAGAACTTCGCCATGGCCGCGCCGCTGGGAGTGAAGCGGAGTTCGGGGTCGTCGGTGAGGTTACCGACGACGGTCAGCGGGGTCTCTCCCACGGACATGTGGATCACTCGCTTTCGGTTTGGGTGGGGTTGGTGCTGGAGTCGCGGTGGTCGGCGGTGACGTACAGGCGCAGCCTCTTGCCGTCGCGGGTGGGGTATCGGCGCACGGCGCCGGTCTCGAACGCGCCGGCCAGCGCCTGGCAGATGCGGTAGGAGTCGTCCAGCTGGCAGATGACGCGGATCTCGAACGTCACCGCTCGTCCCGTGCGGTAGGGAGTTCGGGCAGTCCGGCAGATTCCAGCGCGGTGCGGTCGAAGCCGGGCAGCGTGGCGCGGGTGACGAGGGCCTGGGCGAGCTGTTCGGCGTAGGCGCCACTGGCGCGGGCCACCTCGATCTGAGTGGTGGCACGGAGGGTCTCGACGCGCTCGATGTGAGTGTGTTCCTCGCGCCGCTCGCTCACGTGCCGCTCGTGGGCGAGGGCGTCCCGGCGGTCCTGGCGCCAGTGGTGGGCGGCGAAGCAGTAGGCGAGCACAGTGGCCAGCGCCCACAGCAGCAGCGGCAGGGACAGACCGTCGGAGTATCCGGCGACGCCCGCGAGGGCGAGGCTGCTGGAGACGGCGTAGCCGGTGGCGGCGAGCACGGGCTCTCCGGCGCGGGCCAGGGAGGCTCCGCCGGCCGCGGCTCCGGCGGCGAGCACCGCCATGAGGGCGGCGTTGCCGACGGAGTGTTCGGCGCCGTTGGCGTTCCAGATCCGGGCGAGGGCGAGCACGGTCGTGGTGGCGACGGCGGGCGCGGCCTTGGGTGCGGCGGTGGTGAGCCAGCGCCGCGCGACGATGGGTTCGTTCACAGGAGTGCCTCCGGTCAGTGGCCGAGCTGGGACAGGAACCGGGCGAAGGACGCCACCAGGTCGTGAATCGGGCCGTAGGCGCCGGTCCCGGCGGTGAAGAACCCGAACAGGAACAGCAGCACCGCGGCTCCCCCGCCGGTGGCTCTGGTCTTGATGGCGAAGAACGAGGCGATGCCGAACAGCAGCACGGCCGAGATGGTGAGGGTCATAGAGGAATCTCGCTTTCAGGCGAGGGAGACGGATCGGTAGGCTCTGCGGGCCCCGGGTGCTGGCAAGTTCGGGGCGCTGACCGGCGACCGCGCTGGCCTGGCTCCGGCTAGGAGCGGGGTCCGTCTCATGGCGGGCGGTCGCCGGTCGTCTGTTCAGTCGGTGCCTGCGCGGTAGATGCGGGCCCAGCGGTTGTAGAGCCAGCGGCCGGCGCGGATGCGCTTGCCGGTGGCGTGGCAGCGGCGGCAGTCCTTGCCGCGCTTGAGCCGTCCCTTGCGGTCGGTCTTGAGCTGGTGGCCCATGCCGCGGCACTTGTGGCAGTTGCCGAACGGCGAGGCCGCACACAGCCCGCCATAACCGAGAGTGACTGCGAGCAGGCAGGTGATAGCAAGGAGGGCGGGGGTCACGAGGGGCCCTTCCAGGCGGTTTTCAGGGGTTTCCGCAGGTGGGCCGCTATGTACTAGCGGCCTGATCAGACTGGGTTTGGGCCGCTAAGGGGGCCGCTAACGATAGCGGGGCGCACTGCTATCGATAGCGGCCCCCGGGCGTCAGCTCGCGTCCCGCTTTCCGTCACGCTCCGCAATCGCGGTGACGATGTGGGACCGGTCGACGCCGCGCCGGTTGACGACCTTGCCGTCGATGCGGCGCCCCACCTGGATCGTGGAGATGCCGAGCGGCTTGAGGGCGGAGGCGAGGGTCTCGGGCTCCCAGCCCGTGTAGACCCCCGGGCGCAGTTCGGCGAGCCGGGCGACGACCGTCTCGGACCATTCCTTGGCCTGCGCTGCGGGCACGACGGCGAGGATGTCGGCGAGCAGGTCGTATGCCGGGCCCGTGACCTCCTCGGGGGCCTCCCCGAGCGCGTAGCCGGACAGCAGTCCCGCCTTCTCACGGGCCTTGCGGGCGCGGGCGCCGATGGTGTCGGCACCGGGGGCGTCCACGTAGACGGAAGAGACGATCCGGGCATCCGCCCCTTCGCCGACGAAGTAGTGAATGCCCTTGTCTCCCCAGGCGAACATGGTGGCGCGCACGCCGCGCTTGTACGCGGACGTGCCCAGCACCATGTCGTTCTCGGTCTGACCCATGACCTTCAGGCACCAGCGGGCGGACGCGTTCGCGGAGATGCCGGTGGGCAGCGACTTGGCGTCCGGGCGCTGGGTGGCCAGCAGCACGACGATGCCGGTGGCCGGACCCCGCTTGACCAGGTCCGTGATGATCTCCTCGAACTCCTTGCCATGGTCGGAGTGCTCGAACAGCACCTGGCACTCATCGACCCCGACCACGACCGGATGCAGCCCCAGCGACCGTTTGTCGGCAAGGTGGCTGGTCACCTTGTTCTCGGGGCAGATGTCCCGGGGCAGGGAGCGGATCACCTTCACGCGGCGGCGAAGTTCCTCGCGCAGTGCGCGAAAGTCGGCGAGCGCGTACAGGATCGACTCGTCGTCGTCGCCGGCGGCGTGCCGGTGGGAGACGTTGTTGCCGACCGGGTCCAGGTCGCCGGTGCCCTTCATGTCGTAGCTGTGCACCTCCGCGCGCGGGTCCAGCGCGGCGATGAGCAGCAGCAGACGCAGCAGGAACGTCTTGCCCATGCGCGGGATGGCGCCGATGACGCCCGCGATGTACATGAGCGTGATCTCGACCCAGCGCCCACGCTGGTCGGTGCCGAACGCGACCGGCTTGAACAGGTCGACCGTGCCGGACTTGGCCAGCGGCCACGCGGGCTTCTTGGCCTTGTTCATGTCCTGGTCGCCCACCCACAGCACCAGGTGCCCGGTGTGCTCGTCGGGCACGGCTTCGGGCCACACGCAGCCCAGCGGGCGGCGCAGGCCGGAGGCGAGCCGGTCGCGGCGCTCGATGACGTCGGTCACTGTGACGCCGTAGGGGAGGTTGCCCTCCGCCCGCCAGCCGGGGCCGTCCCGGGTGATGGGGGCGGTGAACTCGAACCCGTCCCGGCCCTTGGCCTGCGCCTGGTTGATCGCCGGAATGCCCAGCGCCCCGAGCGCGCGCAGCACGATGTCACTAGTGAGCTTGGTCGCCTTGGGCACCTCCACAGCCCTGTGGATGACCGGGGCGTCCGGGCGTCGGCCGGCGAACCCGAGCGCCATCACGACCGCGCTCACCGACACCGCCTGAAGCCAGCCCGGAGCGAGCACGTACAGGGCGAGCGCGGCACCGATGCCGACGAACATCGCCAGCACCGTCACCAGGGTGCGGAGCCGGACCCGGCCGTCACGCTGCCGCGACAGCTTCAGGTATTCGGCGGCATCCTCGCGGCGCACGGCGGCGAGCCGGACCGGCTCGCCCTCGCGGTCGGCCACCCACCGCATGGTGCCGCCGATGAACCGGGCCGCGCCGATCGGGGCCTGGAAGGTGAGGCGGGCGGCGTAGACCGGGGCCCGCAGCGCGTGGTACCCGGCGGCGTGCGCGTAGTGCCGGGCCACCCACATCGCAGCGGTCCGCAGCTCCGCCACCGACCGCAGCCACTCCGGGACGACCGCCCGGCGCCGGGCTCCAGCGAGCCGACCGAGGTAGCCCGGACCGGTCGCGGTCGGCGTCGGCTGGTCGACCATCACGGTCGTGGTCGGGTCGGCCGACTCGGCACCCGACTGACCGGGCCCCGAGTCGGGCGACCGGTCGGCGTGGGGTCGGTCGATCGGGTCGGCCGACTCGGCGCGGGCCGACCGCGCCTTGCCCAGGTCGACCACCTCTCCGCCGGAGTCGGCGGCCATCTCGACTTCGAGTCGGTTGAAGAGTTCATTGTCGTCGGGGTGGTTCACTGAGGTTCCTTCCACTTTCGGGTGTGAGGGAGAGCGGGCCCGGCCGACGCTGTAGGAGGTGAGCGGCCGGGCCCGTCCAGTTACATGCCTGGCAGGAGCGCACTGCCGGCGGGGAACTCAAAGACCGTGACCAGGGCCTCAAGGCCGGGGTCGTCGGCGTGGGCAACGCGGGTGTAGACGACCGTGAATGGGGTGCCGTCGCGGCCGGTGGTCGGATAAGCGCGGACGTCGTGTCCCCACGCCCGGCGTCGGCTGACCGTGAAGCGGGCCCGGGACGCCGGGATCACGCCGTGGATGCCGAAGTTGCTGCCGGACAGGCAGACGAACCGCGCCGAGTCGGCGAGGAGCGGCTGACGGAGTGAGCGCCCCGAGCCGCGGAACAGACCGGTGATCCGTTTCAGGCTCATGGCTGAACTCCTCCTCGGGGGCCGGTCACCACCAGCTCGGCTTCGGCTTGGGCACGACGTAGGGGCAGCCGTTGCGCATGTGGTCCACGCACTGCGGGCAGTCCTCGCGGGGCCGCAGCTTGCGGTGAATGCGCCGGTCGTAGGCGTGCTGCCAGCACTGCGGGCACTGCCCTGGAGGCGTCTGGTCACCGGCCACGGTCACCACCACCCCGAAGACTTCTTCGCGGCCTTGGCGGTGGCGGCCTCGTTCACGATCCGCTGCCGCTCGGTCTGAAGCGCGGTGATCTCCGCGGACAGCCGCGTCTCGGCTGATCCCCACGCGGTCTCCAGCTTCCGTTCGGCGCGCGCGGGGCTGTTGCCGCGCACGACCTTGTAGGAGCCGCCGGCCAGTGCGGCCAGGACGGCGCGCCGCTCGCGGCCGGTCAGCGGCCACATCTCGCGCTTCTGGACGGCCGTGAGCTTGCGGGTGGTCTGCTGGATCTCGCGGTCCAGGCGACGGGTGTCAGGCTTGGCCATGGACAACCCCTCCTCGGGGTGATGTGTCGTCCGGCGGGCGCACAGCCCGCCGGGAACAGATGGGGTCACAGGTCGAACAGGCCCGGCGCGTCGTCCACCGGCGCCGCGGCACGCGCACGGCGGGCGGCGGTGTGGCACTCCGGGCACCAGGCCCGCAGCTCACCCACCGGCAGCGCGGCAGCCTTCACCGGCGGGGTGAGCGGGTTGGTGGGAGCGGCCATCAGGCGGATGCGGTGGCCGTGCTTGCTGGTGTAGGCGTCGTGCTCGCGCGGGCAGCGGCCTTCGGTCTTGGCGTGCGGGTTGCCGCACTGGCCGGTGCACTGGCAGCGGTAGCCCGCCACCTCCATTACCGGCCGCCAGATGTCCACCGCGGCGAGCGGCTGAGACTTCATGCCGCCACCCCCACGACGGGGGCATCGGTGCGGGCGCCACTCCGGCCGGCGCGGCGGCCGGTGACGGTGGCGAACAGCCAGCCGAGCCCCGCGCGGCGGGTCCCGGTACGAGCCTGTTTGGCCG
The DNA here is from genome assembly GCF_053598395.1 of Streptomyces sp. NPDC001135. NCBI lineage: Bacteria > Bacillati > Actinomycetota > Actinomycetes > Kitasatosporales > Streptomycetaceae > Streptomyces > Streptomyces sp. NPDC001135. The sequence continues at coordinate 58,062 of NZ_JBSFKD010000042.1, forward strand.
CGTACATCGCCTCGTCGGCCCGCCGCAGCAGGCGGGACAGGTCGTCGCCGGGAAAGTCCGCAGCGCGCACCCACCCGAGACTGACCGTGGTGCGGACGGCGGGGTCCTGGCCGTCGACCGGCCGCGCCAACACGCTGTGCAGCACGGCGAGCAGGTCCACCGCGGTGCCGTGATCGTCGAGCAGGACGGCGGCGAACTCATCGCCCCCGAGCCGTCCGGCGACCCCGGAGCGACCGACGTGGTGGGCGAGCCGGTCGGCCGTCGCCTTCAACAGGGCGTCCCCGGCGGCGTGCCCGTAGGTGTCGTTGATGTGCTTGAACTTGTCGACGTCGGCGAGGACGACGACCGCGCGGGGGTCCTTCAGCAGGGCCGTGGCGCGCCGGGTGAAGCCGTCGCGGGTGCGTAACCCGGTGAGCGGGTCACACCGGGCGGTGTTCAGGCAGCCTCGCAGCCACCACACGTGGACCGCCCACCCGGCGGCCAAGGGCAGCGCGGACAGCAGGACCGTGGCCAGGGTGTTCACGCGGCCACCTCCTCAAGGACGCTCTCGGCCTCGTCGGCCGGGGCGGGGGCGGCGTGCAAGGGATGGTTCTGGGCGCGCTCGGCGAGCAGGGCGTCACGCACCTGCCGGGCAGGGCCCGAGCCGCAGTGCAGGGCCTTGCGCAGCGACTCGCCGTTGATCTCGGCAGCCTTCCAATCGGCCGTAACGGTGCGCGCCTCGGCGAGCAGTTCGGCCGTCGTGCGCTGCGGCGCGGTGGCCTTTTTCTTGGCCGGTCGCTTGCGCGGCGGCTTGGGTGCCTTGCGCGTCGACTCTCCCGGGGGCTGCTCCGGCTCCGGCGTCCGGTCGGGCTTGACGTCCGCGGCGGCCGGGGCCAGCTCCCCCAGGCGCAGAAGGACGCGTTCGCGGCGCGGCGTCTGGCGGCGCCAGGAACGGCCGTAACGCTCCCGCAGATCCGCGCGGGCCAGCAGACGTTCCTTCTCCAGGGCGAGGGCGTCGCTGTATGAGGTGACCTCCCACAGCGTCATTCGGCGCCACAGAGCGAACGTGGAGCCCGGGGCCAGCAGCCAGCGAGAGAACCGGATCTTCTCCATGCGCCGGCCGGTGACGGCACCGATCCGGACGGCGTAGACGTGCGCGCCGATCTCGGAAAAGACCACCCACAGCAGCGGCATCGTTCCGTGCGCCACCTTCGCCGACAGCGAGTGCCCGGCGGCGACGTTCAGGCCGCAGGTGACCAGGGTGAGCACCCACGGCACGAACCGCACCCACGCCAACGCCATGTCCAGCCGGATCAACAGCAGGTTGGCCAGCGTGAACACCGGAATGGCCACGTCGATGGCGACCGGCAGGATGTGCGGCTGGGTGAAACCCCAACGGGCCGCAGCAAGGGACACCGCGTCGAAGGATGAGACCAGGCCCAGGGCGCCGACCGCGGCGGCGGCGAGCGCCCCCACCCCGGCAAGGCCCATCTCCGGCTTCGTCAGCGGTGGGACCGCCGGACGTTCGGCCGGGGGGTTCGTCTCGGCGGTGTTCATGCCGCCGCTCCCCTCCGCGCGGGCCGACGCCCGCCCGGGCGGGACAGTGGGACGACGTTGAACAGCTCCGGGGCGTGCGCCTCGATCACTTCGGCCACGACCCGGCTCACGTCGTCCGGGAGGTCCGGGTTCTCGGCGAGGATGTCGCGCGCGGCGTCCAGCCGGGCAGCGCGCTCCTCGTCGGTCTCGCCCTCCACCCCGAGCCACAGCTCAGCCGGCGTGCCCAGGGCCAGTTCGATGAACTCGTTCACGGAGACGGCCTGATGACCGCCGATGTACGTACGCATGCAGCGCTCCTGATGTCGAAGGGACAGGGAAAGTGCCCGGGTGGTCGTGGCCTGGTGGTGAGAGGCGACCGCCCGGGATGGGACCCCAAGCCGCATCGGCGGCGGGGTGGTGCCCCGACCGGGAGTCGAACCCGGTCTCACGACCATCAGGGCTGTCGTACGGCTCAGCGGTGGACGACGGGCTTGTCCATGTCGCGGTGGTGGACTGTCACGTCGTGTCCGGCATCGCTCAGCACTTCGGCGAGGGCGCGGGCGAAGACCGGGGCGCAGTGCCGGCCGCCCGCACATCCGTCGGCGACCGTGATGACTCCGGCGGACGGTCCGGACGCAAGTGCTTCGACGGCCGATGCGGTCTCCAGCACCAGGGCTGCGACCCCCGGTGTGCCCAGCACCGCGGCACGAACCGGCTGGTCGTCGGCGGTCATGTCCCACAGCTCCGGCGAGACGTGCGGGTCGTGGAAGTGGTGGCGCAGATCGATGGTCAGGTGCGCGGCTGGCGGTACGTCGTGCAGGTAGCCGAACGAGACGATCTCGACAACAGCCATGAGGATTCCCCCAGGAATCGAAGGGATGGAAAGGGCGGCCGCGGTCGTGGCGTGGTGAGAGGCGGCCGCCCCGAGCGCCCCGGAGCGGATTCGATCCGCTGCCTCACGGCCGGCCGGGGCCGCAGCGCCGGAGCGCTGCGAGAGGTTGGGTTGCGCTGTACCTCACGCGGACGGAGCCCGCGTGGCCGCCTACTTGGCCGAGGAGAGGCGGCGTGATCCCCATTCAGTTGTCAAGGAACGAACGCTTCCGGCGAGCGCGGTAACCCCTGGTGAAGGAGGCTCCCGTCCTTTGCGGAGCGGGGTCCGCCGGGCACAGCATCAGATTGACTTAAGTCAATCTGACTGTCAAGGGGGCCAGCGGAGAAGCGGAGATTGACTTAGGTCCCAGCTACTCTCGGACCCATGGAGCAGAGCTCAGGAGCGCCCAAGCAGGCGCCTACGGCCAAGGACATCGCTGCCGACTTCCGCGCGAAGATCACAGGCCCGAACCGCGAATACGAACCGGGCGAGCAGCTCCCGGCGGCCCGCAAGCTCGCCAAGGAACTTGGCGTGCAGCTCCTGACCGTCCAAAGCGCGTACAGCCAGCTCCGTGATGAGGGGCTGGTTCTCACCCAGCAGGGCCGCGGGACGTTCGTCCGTGACCCTTCCGTGCCGCTCGGCACTGAGCCGGGCAGCAGCCCCGCGTTCACCGCCCTAGCCGCAGAACTCAGCTCGATTCACGAAGCTCTTCGCCTGTTCGGTGAGCGGCTTGACCGTCTTGAGCACCTCGTTGGCAAGGAGACTCCACCCGCGCAATGAGTTCATCCGCGCGCCTCAGCAGTCGCTCCACCGTGGCGCGCGCCTCGCTCAGACCCGCTTCGATCACTGCGAGTTCTGAGGGGGTGAGACCCTCCGACTCTCCGCTTCGCTCCTGGATCCCTGACATGCCAATGAGCATGCGACCGGAAACGAAAGGGGACCCGGACAGACTGTCCGGGTCCCCTTTCTTTGCAGCTCAAGCAGGTTGACGACTCGTCACCGAGTAGCTTCATCCACGGCATCCAGCACTGCCGACCACGGGAGTTCACGCCCGGCCGGCGCCTCCCTCGGCTCGTGCAGCGGCCACACATCCGGGCCGTAGACGACGAGCACTCCCGCGGCTCGCAGGGTCTCGATGTGGCCTTGCCACGCGGGGTGGCGAGCATGCGCGGCGTTCACCCGCGGGAAGACGACGACGGGAAGACCGAGCGTGCCGATAGCCTCGCCCACCTGTGTCAGCGCCTGGTTGTCCATCACGCCAGTGGCAAGTTTGGCGACCATGTTCGCCGAAGCGGGAGCGACCACGTAGCAGTCAACCGGCGGATGCGGGCGAGCGTCGCCGGGCAAACGCGGTTCATCACGCACAGGCAGGCCAGTGAGTTTCTCCAGCCGCTCAGTTTCGCTGCTCATCCGCAGCCACTTACCCGCGGTCGGCGTGAGCGTGACGGCCACCCGCCATCCGCGGTCCATCGCGGGCTCAACGAGACCGGTACGCAGCACCTCTACGCCCCCGGCCGCCGACCCGACGACCCCGAGCACCCCACGCTTGCCTGAACTCACTGCACCGCCCTGCACCGCTGAGCCATCGCGAACACCTCGGACGAACGCGAGCCGCTCGTAACCGGGGACTGCTTGATCAGGTCCCGTAGCGTCTCGCGCACCCTCGGATTGTTGCGCACGAGCTGCGGCGACGTACGCTCAGCTGTACGCAGTTCCGTGAACGCATCGTCCCCTTGCCCGGCAAGGGACAAGGCACGCGCGAAGTCGATGCGGTGCGAGACGCTGCGCTCCTGCGGCATGTGGTCGACATTGATCCGGCCGTGCTCCACGACGTAGGAGACGTTGTCCAGGTCCAGCTCAACGGACAGACGGTGAAGCAGTACGTTCGTCGGCCCGAAACCGGTCTGCCAGTAGTTCTCATCCGAGCCGAGATCATCCGCGAGTTCTTCGGCACGGTTCAGTAGCGTCGTCGCGGTGGACCGGTCCTGATGTCGGGCCGCAGCGACGGCGGCCCGCAGGTGGATCATTCCGAGCAAGCTGAGGGCTGCCGGATCGTGTTCGGTCACCTGAGACGACAGCCACGCTGCGGCCGTGTTGCCCAGTTCCAGGGCGTCGTCATAGCGCCCGTTGGCGAGCAGGGCGTGAGTGCCGGACCGTGCGGCAGACGCCAGTACGAGCGGGTCATCCGACTCGTCAGCGGCCCGCATCGCGCGCTCAGCGGCGAGCCATGAGATGTCCGACTCACCGATCTTGGCCAGCGTCGTGGCCGCGAGGTGATGCGTGCGCGCCGACACCGCCCAGCAGTCGCCACCTTCCTCGCTGCGGCGCGCCGCTCGCTCCTCCAACTCCTGCGCCGTCTGCAGCAGGGCTGGGAGCGCAGAGATGACGCTGCCGAGCCGGCCGCCCTGATAGTCGTTCCATGCCTGCTCCACGCGTACGGCGACAGGCGCAGGCGTCGGGAGCTGAGCCTCAGCATCCGGGCCGAACAGCAGACGGGACAACCGTCGCGGGCTCATGAGGGCGTCGCGCACAGAAGGGACGTCGTCCTGGTGCCGCTCGTCCTCCATGAGGATGGACTGTCCGAGCAAATCCCCAAGGGGTACGCGAAGGATGCGCGACAGCTCGGCGAGCATGTCGATACGGGGTGGCTTCCGGCGTCCCGTCTCGATCTTCGCGAGCCAGTCAGTGCTGCGTCCGACGAGGCCGGCCAACACCTCTTGCGTGTAGCCGCGACGCTTCCGATAGAACGCGATGCGCTCACCGATGCTGAGGTGATCTCCGAGACCACGCATGGCCTGTTGCCTCCTGCTCGTAGGGGCTGGCTTCACGGTACCTAGCTGACTGGCGCTGAGGCAGACAGCCGTCCACCGATCCGAGCATGCAGGCGCCAACAGGCGAGAGCCCGGACGAAGTGTCCGGGTGCAGGGTTTCCCTACGTCATCGGGGCGGCTCGCTCCGCTCACCGCGTGCGGCCCGGCCCCCGGCCGGGCCTGCGCTCCTGTCTCCGCCTCGCTCCAGCCCGACCGGCGCCCGCGCCGCGCGCATTGCAGCGAGCCAAAGACCACGAGCCGAGTGCCATACAGGAGCGGCCACGGTCAGAACGATCCCCCCGGCGGGGAAGCGGTGGGTTCTCGCCCACAGCGATCTCAATGTTCGGAGGGGGACTCCTGCACCTCATCTGCGAACAGGGAAATCTGCCCGCGCATAACCGGAGGCCGAGAAGGGCGCGCGTAGTCAGAGATGGGACCAAGCGTGCGCAGAACGGTCGCGTCATACAGCCAGCTGAGATTCCCTTCCTTTTCCAGTCGACCGCTTACCTGCAACGCCAAGTCTTCCTCATGCGCCCTGACCGCCTCATGATATTCCTCTTCATCCGAAAGTCGGACACGGACCTTTTTCGCTGGCCCCGATGTGAGCGCCTCGATACCAAAGACACCAGGACTTCCAGCCTGCTTCTTGGCGAGTAGGTGCACTCGCCCGATCATCGACGTAACTCGGGAGGAGTCATCTGACGCTAGTTTCATAGCTGCTTTATTGAGTGGAAGTACATCCGAGCCTTGCAGCTCAAACCGAGAATCTAGGTCAACGGGAGACGGGATGGCGGGATCCCACTCCACACTAATATCTGCACCGTCCGAATTTTCAGCGATTCCGAGAAGGGCGTTTGTCATCTCGTACGAAATACCATGAACGACGCCTGCTTCGAAGCCAGAGAGTGAGCCGCTCGAATGATAGTGGTCGAGTGCTTCAACGGTGGCCTGCACTGCACGAACGACGGCTTGGCTGACATCCCGGACACTCGCAAGTCCCAGTTCGGGTAGTGCGATCGACGGTGCTACCGCAGACGTCGACAGCGGGACGCCAGCATTGGGGGGCGCGTAAGCAGTGATGATGTAACTGCCTGGCGCACTTTGCCCCATCAGAATCTGATCAAGGTATCGATAAGCGAAGCGGCCATGCCTGTTCACGAAATGACGGTCAGGGCCCATGTAAGACTTGGCCCCAGCCAACAACGTCCTGCGAGCCGACTCAACAAGGCGTTCTCCGCTCCTCCACTCGATGAAACCGCTAGGCGCAGACGACTCCTTCCGAAATTTGAATTCGTCAGACGCTTCAGCGATAAGTCTCGGATAAAGTGATCGCAACCAAAAGTCGCGATCCTGTGACAGTTGAAGCAGAGCGAGCCGCATCGTCTCCGAGAATTCTGGCGCCTCTTCATCGAGGGGGAGCATGAGGCTGAATTCTGACCAGTCGTCGCTCACCTTTGGAGGAAGGTATCGCGAGTAGATTCCCCTCCTACCGCCGACGCGCTTCCAGCCGGCGTCTTCCAGTAGGGCTCCCAATTTTTCCGGGTCCACTCGCGCAGGGAGCGTTACGCTCGACATGTCAGTCATTTAGCGATTCACCCCTGTCGATCTTGTCCAGAATGTTTGCGAGGGCGTTAGCGTCTACTCGATTTCTGGTGGGGATGCGGACCGTAGGCTTCTTGATCGAAGAGTCGGCATGGACGCCCTCCAGTGATACCCAAAAACAAGATCGCCTAGTCCAGAGGCCATCATGTGTAACCTCGGTCCAGTCCGCCTGCCGTGTCGGCGCAGTCATAACGATCAGGATCGCTTTGGGGTACTTCCGGGCCTTCACCAAGTGATCGAAATACTGACGCTTGGTGAACTGGTAGCTGAAGAACTCACGGGAGGGGTCGGGGACGATCTGCGTGGTGCACTTGAGCTGAGCGAGTACTGCGGACTCTTCGTCCATGTGGTCCCGAGGCGGCCTGATCAACCGAACGTCGTAGCCGTACACATCGACGGGAACGATCTCAACGGCGAGACCGGCCGTGGCTGCTACCGACTTGATGTAGCCCTGCTGAAGCTGCTCCATCATCTGCGTGACGTGACGGCTGTCGACGGCTTCGATGTGGCTGGCCCGCGGCTTCCGCCCGTCCGCAGGTTCGATTGCCCTCACCACCAGGCAGCGCCCCTCCCCCTACGTGGAGGGACCAGGCTAGATCATGGGAGGGCTCCGTAGGTCGGGTTGCCTGATAGTCATGTCTCGAACGGTAGCGCTAGGCACTGACATCGGTCACCTGGCTTGCGACCACCGCAATGCGGGTGGGCGGTCACCAGCCAGTGACCTCGACCGTAAGGGCGCCTCTCGCTGCCACGGAGACGGGGCGGTAGGGCTCCGCCGAAAGCGCGGTTGAGCAACCCACTCAGCGCTCTCGGCTGGGCGGCTGCGGAGGATCCGTTATGCCAAACCCACGGTTGGTGGGATGCGGCTCCGCTAGTTTCGGTGCGTGACTCTTGAGCTGCCGCATCCGACGGCACCGGTCGTTGTCCATTGCCCTGAGTGCGATAAGGCAGTGATAGCCAGTGCCGCTGGGCGCGTGCTGGAGCCGGATACAGACATGTGGGGGCTCGGCGCTCTCGTGACCCTCACCCAGTGCAGTGAGTGTGGAAGGGCCCTGGTCGTTACCCAGGGTGACGATCTGGAAGGGCGCTGGTCCGATCCCGTACGCGTCTTCCCACCTACAGGCAATCAGCTCAGTTTCGGCGTTCCGAGCAAGCTGCGGGACGAGTGTGAAGAGGCCCGCCGCTGCTTCACCGCCAAGGCCTTCACTGCTACGGCTGTCATGGTCCGACGGGTCCTCGAAGGTCTCTGCCTCGAGCAAGGAGCGACTGCGAAGCCTCTGATAAACGCGCTCAAGCAACTCGCGGCCGAGGGCAAGCTTGACGGTCGCTTGCTTGAGTGGGCACAGAAGTTGCGAGGTCTCGGTAACCACGGAGCGCACCACACCGGCATGCCGGTACAGAGGCAGGATGCGCATGATGCTCTGCTGCTCACAGAAGCGATCTTGAACTACGTATACGCCCTCCCAATGCAGTTTGAGGCATTCCGGCGGCGCAGGGCGGGTGAGCCCCCGTTGCTCCCGCCGCCCCTCGGGGGCATCACGGTGCAACAAGCTCCGCCGGCCACAGCGACGGTCCCCGGCGATGGGCCAGCGCCCGCACCACAAACGCACCAGATAGAGCGGGAAGCAGCGGGGAACCACGGTGAAAGGGGTCAGACCCGATGAGGCGGCTCCACGACCATCCGCCGAGGTCAGCGTCCGAACCGACCTCGAATGATCTCAGCTTCCCAAGCTGAGGGCTCCGAAGCTGTCGGCACCGAACTACCCTGCGGCTTGCTCTGGTCCGCGAGCACAACGGTCACAAATCTCATGCCCATCGGGGCGTTGCGCACTAGTCTCCGGCTATGGCGAGCACGACATGCGGATGGTGCGGACGGCTGGCTCACATGAGACCGGTCGGCAGTGCCGAAGTGGTCCCCGATCAGGACAGCCATCTCAACGTGGGATTCGAAGCCTATCGATGTGCCAACTGCCGTCGGCTGGTCCTCGCCTACGGGTGGACCGACTTCAAGCCTACGAATGATTGGGACGACGCACCTTCTGATCTCTGGGACCATTCTCAGGCCCAACAGCCACGATGGCTTCCCCCGGCGAAGTCCAACAGGTCTTTCCCAGATGTCCCCGCAGCGATCGAGTCGCTCGCGGTTGAGGCGCACGACTGTCTGAGCATCAAGGCTGACCGAGCTGCCGTGGCACTAGCCCGTGCAGTGGTCGAGGCGTCCGCGAAGGAAAAGGGTGTCACCAGAGGGAGCCTGATCGCGAAAATTGATGAGCTCCACCAACTCGGGCTGCTACGCGGGCACATCAAGGAAGCAGCACACGAGGTGCGCTTCGGCGGCAATGAGGTAGCTCATGGCGATCTCACCCCCGTTGATCACGAGGCGGCCGAAGAAATCTTGACACTCATGGATGAGGTGCTGAACGACCTGTTTCAGTCCCCGGCTCGCGTGGCCCGTGCCCGTCAGCGGCGCCTGGAACGGTCCCAAGCAGGCCCTGCGTCGGTGAACACCGCCGCGTCAGAAGGACAGCCCAGCACCTGAGCTCCTGACGCGGCACTCACGGCAAGGCTCCATGGACCATCACAGCCGCTCAGTGGTGCATCTCGCCGCGAAGAGGTTGCGTGCCGCATCCGTGCCAGATGCCAGCGTCCCATGTGTCCGACTGTCCGGTTAAAGCGCTGACCTGCATAAATGGGTGGGACAACGAGATTTGCCGGTGTCCCACCTGTCCGACCTGAGTATCGGCTGCAACACCCCGGGGTGTTGCAGCCCCTCACGTCGTCGCTTCCCGCTGGGCCTCAACAACCGGAGGTGACCTCCCGCCCCCTCCCCTGCGCACGTGTGAGGGGCGTGTGAGCGAGTCGAGATCGCGCACCCCGCGCGGCCCCCTTGCAGGTCAGAGCCATAATCGAGCTGGTCACGAGCGTGCTCTCCGGAGCCGTGTGCGCAGGTTCGAATCCTGCCGGGGGCACCCAGCATGAGGTGCCCAAAGACCCCGTCACCAGCGGAAACGCTGAGGCCGGGGTCTTCGCGTATGTGCAGGCGTATGTCGTCCGAAGCGGCCGTATGCCGGGGTCTGTGGACGAGGCGTGGACGGGATCTTGGAGCATCGCCGCAGGCCGAGCGCAGAAACAGCCAGGGGCAGGAGCAGGCTGCCATGGGACCCGTACCTTGGCGCTCCCTGCTCTAGGAGCCCCTAACTCTCCCCACCAATGCTTCACGTACGTGTGTGGCTGTGGACTGACAAGTCAGGTCGGCCGCGGTTCTCGTTCGATACGTCGGTTTGCAACGTCCTACCGGCCGTCGAGGCACTTCGCGTATCGGGTCAGCAAGACCTCAACGCTGTTGCCGGCGCGCTCGGCAACCTCGAAGGGGTTCGACGCCGTCGCTGACGCCTACAACACCTCGCACCGCACGGCAGTCGCCGACACCGGCGCCGCCGCGCCTGGACCGGTTGGATCGTCCCCCCCATGTGACTACTTGGGGCGCGGGCCGTACGCCGAATGGTTTGGCGTGCCTTGAGCTCCGTCGTTACAACCGGCCATCCACACGACCGAGTCAACGTCATCGGGCAGCATCGCGCCGCACTCAGCATCGGAGTCCTTTGGCCATGACGCACACGCGTTTATGTATGCCGCGACATCCTTCGGATCGATTCCCTTGCCACAATCCGGGTCCGGTTCCGGGGCGGTATCGATGGTTTCGCCCTGTGCGTACCCATCCCAATAGGTGTCTTGCGGCGACGAAGCGCTGCACGCGACAGCACCGAGCAGCACCGCCAACACCCCCGCAGATAGAAGGCCAGCTCGCTTCATGCGCCCCCCAAGGCTCATATAGAGGGCAGATCGTACCGATGGGGGGAGACAATGCCCATACACCCCGGCATGGTCGAACCCTCGCCGAGCGCACCAGCGACGTTGTACAGCTACGCCCAACTACGCCTGTTCAACCTCACCGCCCGCCACCGGAGCCGTGTTGCTAGTCCACTTAACGCATGCACCTATCGGCGGGTACGGGTGCTTAGCGCTAGCCGCAAGGATTCCAGGGAGAGGCAACCGGTGTCCCAGCAGAACAACCGTTGGGATAGGCCGTGAGCCAGTCGTCCTCATCTGTATCGAGCGGAGCGGCCGCTGGTGACTCGGCGGGAATGACGGGGTTTGCCGAGGGCAGCAAGGGCGCGGTCGTCCAGTGATCAAGGTAGCCATGTGATTCGCCACAGACATTCCATGGCGGTTCAAGGACCGTGCCGTCCTTGCAAACGGCCGTAGAGCCGTGGGTCGACTCGGCATCCTCAGGACCGACGGCGATGGTGTAGGCAATGCTGGTGACCAACACGACGGCGAAAAGCACCAGGCCGGCGACCTTCAACCCCACGATGACCCTGACGACTGTCTCCATGGCTCATCTTCCCGTCCAGCAGGTGCCGGCGTCATGAGTTCGGCGGTGATGGGTTCCAGGTACGTCAGTCGATGCGCGCTCAGAGTTGAAGGGTGGACGTGGGAGCATCGTGGGTGCATAGCTCAAGAGACCTCGGCCGCGCTCCCCGGGCGCATGCGCCATACCTGCGACACAGCCTGCGTCGCTACCACCACCTTAATCTGCCCCGCCGCAGGTCAAACGGTTGTCAGGTGTGATCGGCACGATCACTCCGGAGCCCGTGTGCGCAGGTTCGAATGCTGCCGGGGGCACCCAGCTGAGGTGCCCAAAGGCACCCCTTCACCAGCGGAAACGCTGAGGCCGGAGTCTTCGCGTGTGCAGGCGTGTGCCGCCCCGAGTGGGTGTATGTCGGGGTCTGTGGACGAGGCGGGGACGGGATTTTGGAGCATCGCCGCAGGTGGGCATGGAAACGTCAGGCCGGAGGGGCTACCGACGGCCGCCCCGGAGGACCGCCAGCACCACACTGCGGCCACCAACTCAAGCTTGAGCCCACGCCTGACGGTGGCGAGCAACGCTGTAGACCTGCTCCACCTGGTCGGCCGTGAGAACGCCTGAGAGCGGACCGAGGGCCGACACCTGGCGCTCCTGATACACCCTGACATCGAGCTGCGTAGCGACCACCTTCAGCTCGGTGACACCGACGAAGACGAGCACTGGCTCCACCGGTACCGGGAAGTCGCAATAGCGCTCAAGCACTCGGGCGACCCGCTTGGCCTCCGCCCGGCTCTTGCGTGCGTAAGGCGCCGGTTTTCCGTGATCGACTTTCACGGAATCGTTCCCGACCCAAACGGCCCGCTTGTGGTGGTGCTTCGTATTGATGCTGAACACTCCGCCAGGCCCGATCAGTAAGTGATCGATATCCACTTTGTTGGCCAAGGGGATGGAGTGCAGGGCGCGCCAACCGTGGTGCCCTAAGCGGTTCAGCTCTGCTCCCACTCGCCGCTCCCCCGCCAGTCCCTTTCGCCAGGGGTCCCATTCCGAAGGCCGCCGCAGAAGCCGTGAGACGACTCGCTCCATTAGCCCCGGGCCGGATTCGTCGAGCAGATCCCGTATGGACTTCCCGGGAGGGTTGACGGCCAGGTCGTCGGCCGGCGTCAGAGGCGGCAGCATCGGACGCGCCTGAACCTCCGGCGCCCTGTCTGGCGGGACAGGCTCGGTGAGGTTCTGTAAGTGCTTCGCGAGCACGTCGATCACGTCGTCACGACACTCGGCCCGCAAAACCGTGATGTCCCCCGTCGTGACGTCCGCCCAACCGACCGCGGTGCCATCAGGCTGGTTGGCGTACAGACGATCATGCCCGTACCGCTTCCAGCGCGTGACGTGCAGTTCCATAAGGCCCCCTGTGCTCCCGCGTTGCCGTTGCAGATATGCCAGCAGCAAGCGAGACGAGGCCACAAGACCGCAGGGTGCGCCGCTCGACTCAGCTCGCCGCTTCCGAACGAGGCATCGGCGCAGGTAGGGCCATCACGAGGGAGGCTCCAGGCGGCATGCCTGAGGCCTCAGTGTGGGTGCAGGTTGTCTCACTCGTACTCGCGGAGCAGGTCCTCGATGCGCCGGTTGGCGACGTCCTGCCGTCCGTCGAGGCACTTCGCGTAGCGGGTCAGCAGGACCTCAACGCTGTTGCCGGCGCGTTCGGCAACTTCGGTGGGATCCACTCCCGCATTGAGCCACGTCGACAGCGCCGAGTGCCGAAGGTCGTACGGCCTGCTCGCAAGCGGCGAGGCCGCGACGGCCGGCGGAAGCGCCAGGAGACGAGCCTCCTGCCACACGCGGTAGTACGTCGAGGACGGGACGACCGAACCCCTCTCACTGAAGAAGAGCCGCCCGTCCGCCGCCGTGCCGAACGTGGCCAGGTGCTCGCGCAGCACGGCGACGAGCTGGGGCGGGATGGGCACACGCCGGACGTCCTCAGCCGGTCGATTCTTGAGCCCGCGGTCGTCGTGGGTCTCCCCTGAGTCCGTCCATTGCTTGCCGACCGAAGGACGGGTGCGGTGGAGCAGCGCCGATCCCCAGCCCTGCTCAGGGAGGACAAGGTCAGTCTCGACCAGGCCGACCGCCTCAGCGGGCCGGAGGCCACCGAAGTACATCGCCGCGAACAGCCCGACGAGACGCCGGCCGCGAGCACGCCGGTATCCGCCCACGTAGGACACTGCCGCCAGGAGATTGCGTGCCTGCTCCGGGTTGGCCACAACGCGCGGATCGACCTGGTTCGAGACCTTGGGCTTCTGCCAGCGAACCGCCGTGATCGGATTCTCCCGCAGCTCCCCCAGGTCGACCGCGTAGTTCGCAGCGTTGACGAGGGTCCGCCGCTTCCGCCGCACAGTCCCGGCAGCTGCTGCGGTGCCGTCGAGCTTGAGCTTCAGCCCGTCGAGCACGGCGCGGGCCGTTGCCGGTTCAGCGAGGTCCGTGAGCGGCCGGGAAGCCTTTGCCACCCAGTGCAGAACGTTCCGGACGTCGTCCGGGACTTCCCGGTCGTCGGGACCTGGCAGCACGAAGGCCCAGTTACGTAAGGCCTTGCGGATCTCCTCGTCGGACGGTCGCCCTGCGCGCTCCGCTAGCAGTTCCACGGTCACGCTGGTCAGGGATTCGTTGATGCCATCTCGCGTATTGGGGGCAGCGTGCGGCCACTTCATTGCGAGATACCTGAGGGCGAAGTCGTACCAAGACAATGGAGACTTCTTCTCTCTAAAACTGACGATCATCGTTGACACCTGGGTCTCCGATCACTACGGAGATCCACATGCCGAAGTCCACTCCCACCACCCCGCCGCTTGACCGTGAGGCCAGGCGGCGCCTGGCGGTGATACGCCACGTCGAAGAGGTTAGCGGGAACGTCGCGATGTCCTGCCGGTACTTCGGGATCAGCCGGCAGGCCTACTACACCTGGTACCGCCGTTACCAAGCCGAGGGCGTCGAAGGTCTGCGGACCCGGTCCAAGGCTCCGAAGACGTCTCCGAACGCGACCCACGTCGAGGTGGTCGGAAAGATCATCTACCTTCGGCAGAACTACCACTTCGGGCCCGAGAAGATCGCCATGTACCTCAAGCGGTACCACGACGTCACCATCAGCAAGTCGGGCGTCTGGCGCATCCTCAACCGTCTCGGCATGGGCCGTCTGCCGGCCTCCCAGCGTTACAAGCGCCACGACCGCAGGTGGAAGCGGTACGAGAAGCAGCTGCCCGGCCACCGGGTGCAGATCGACGTGAAGTTCATCGAGCCGCTCGCCTCGATGCCGCAAGGCCGCCGCGGAGGGCGCAACAAGTACTTCCAGTTCACCGCGATCGACGACTGCACCCGCCTGCGCGTGCTGCGGATCTACCCGCAGCTGAACCAGAACACCGCCATCCAGTTCCTCGACTACGTGCTGCAGCGTCTGCCGTTCCAGGTCGAGGTCATCCAGACCGACAACGGCGCCGAGTTCCAGTCCGCCTTCCACTGGCACGCGCTCGACAAGGGCATCGCCCACACCTACATCAAGCCCCGCACACCGCGGCTGAACGGCAAGGTCGAACGCTCCCACCGCATCGACGCCGAGGAGTTCTACCGGCTCCTCGATGGTGTCGTCATCGACGATGCCGAGGTCTTCAACGACAAGCTGCGCGAGTGGGAGGACTACTACAACTACCATCGCCCCCACGGCGGCCTCGGCGGCCAGACCCCCTACGAACGCCTCAAGCAGAAGACCACGACTCAGGCATAATCGATCTTTGTCAGTGGCACACAGCCCCGGAAGCCCGTGTCGGATCCCAGCTGATGCCTGACGTTCTGGTCCCGGGTGATGCTTGACGGTGGGCCTAGAGAACATAGGGAGCCCCGTGGGGCTTGTTCGCTTTCACGTTACGGACCGGGACGTCGGTCGTGCGCCGGATCACCCGGATCTGGCCGTCGAGCTCGACGGTGATCGTCGTATCGGACACGTGGACGGTCACGGTCTGCCCTGCGTAGGGGCGGCCGAGGGAGACGACCTGGCGGCAGACCATGACGGTGCCGACCGCGCTGACCCGCCGCTGGACCCGCACCGGCTCGACGCCGGGCCGTGGCGGCGGTCCGGCCGGCCGCAGGCCCCGCAGCCTGCGGACTTCCTCGCTGGTCAGCGGGTTGGGCCGCACCCGCAGCAGCTCCCGCGAGGACAGGTCGAAGAACGACAGCGTCTCGCCGTCGATACGGACACCCACCTGGCGGCCGCCCAGGATCTCCGCCGCCAGAACCTGGTGCCCGCCCAGGCCCACCAGGCCGCTGTTGTTCACGACCCGGTCCACCTCGAACACCGCCCCGTCACCGGCCGGAAGCGGGGCCGGGCCAGCAGCGCGTCCGCCCCGGGCGGCCAGCCGTCCCAGATCCGCCACCGACAGGTGCGACCGCACGGTCTTGGTCCGCGCCCCGGCGATCAGCAGATGGATCACCTTCGTGTCGGCCCAGAACGTCACCGTCAGGCCTGAGCGGGCCGGACCCAGCCAGAACTGCTTGCCCGCGACCTGCAGATTCCCACTCGCAGGCACCACCCGCTCGAACTCCACCGGCCCACCGGACCCCACCGGCACCTCAGGCAGGGCGGCAGGAACCTCGCAGGCTCCGCTCGGAGCCGGCCCCGGATCCTCTGGGGGTGTCCGCTGCTGCGGCACCAGCGCCAGCACCCCGGGGATCTTCAGGCCCAGGACGTTCCGCTCCTGCTCGGCAACCGGGGAGAACCGGTCGCCCGGAGACTGCATGTCCAGCGCCTGATGCGGACGGGAGGAGTTGTACTCATCCACCCACGCATCCAGTGCCGCCTGAGCCTGCTCGATGCTCTCGAACGCTCCGCAGTCGTCGAGGAGTTCGCGCCGCAGTGTCTGATGGAACCGCTCGACCTTGCCCGTCGTGGTCGGCGAGGCCGGCTGGGTGAGCCGGTGCGCGATCCCGTTCTCCCGGCAGATCCGGTCGAACAACACCTCACCACCCTGCCCGAACCGGTCGGTGAACTGCTTGCCGTTGTCCGTCAGCACCTCCTCCGGCACCCCGAACACCTGCAAGGCCCGGACGAACGCCGCGCACACCGCCCTCCCGGTCGCCCGCTCGACCACCGACGCGATCACGCAGTACCGGGAATGGTCATCCACCCCGGTCACGACCTTCGCCTCGGTCAACTCGCCCGTCACCGGCTCGACCAGCATCACGCCACCGACGATGTCCATCTGCCACAACTGCATCGGCCGATCCCGCTGCCAGCGCTTGTAATCCGACCGCTTCCGACGCCGCACCCCCGGCTCCACCAACCCGTGACGGACCAGAATCCGATACACCGTCATCCGCGACGGCACCGGACTCACCGCCCCGGACCGCTCCAGCACATGAGCGATCCGCCGCGGACCCCACCGCGGATGCTTGCGCCGCAGCTCACACACCGCCGCCTCCACCTCGGCAGAGGCCTGATGGGGACACGACGCCGGCCTGCGCGAACGATCCGCCAACCCGGCCAGACCGGAGGCCTCATACCTCGACTTCCAGCCGCTCACCGTCTGCCGCGACACCCCCAGCGACGCGGCGACCTCGGTCACCGTCGCACCCGCCAGCACCGCAAGCACAGCCCGGTATCTCTGCTCGACAACCGACAACTCCACCAGCGCCAATCCCGGCCTCCTGCCACACGCCGCAACGACGTGCACAGAAAGACCGATCACGGCCACCGTCAAGCATCAGCTGGGATCGAAGTGTCAAGCATCTACCGGGACCGGACAGCCCCGGAAGCCCGACTGAGTTACAACTTTCTCTACGGGTTCAAGGCCCGCGCACAGCGCGGGCGCGCGCCGCCTCTGCGGCGCGGCCTGCCTCCTGTCTTCGCCTCGGCTGGCCGCGCCAGGCGGCGCGCTGCGTGCATGCGGGCAGAGGAACGAAACCCCGCTGCGGCTGGGGCGGCCGGCTCCGCGACTTTAGCCAGCCACTTTGGCGCGAGCCTCGAAGATCATGGCCCCAACGTCGTGCTTTACCGGGCAGGTCCACAGACTGCCCGACGCGCCGGAAGCTTACGGGGCCATGATCACTCGCGCCAAAGCAGCTCCTGGCCAAAGTCGCTCCACCGACCGCGCGCCTGACCTGCACCGATACGCGAAGAACCGAGTTCAATCGACACGATTCAGCCACACCCACTGGCCTAGAAGTTGCCTTTCCCTGGCTCGCGTCGCATAGTGGAGTCCTTGCTCCCCGCCGTCCTCCGGGACTGGCGGGGTTTTTACATTGTGTTGGGGGCGGCACATGACGGCATCTGCGCCGACGCTTGGCGTTCTGATCGACTACCAGAACATCCATCTCACGGCGCGAGACCTGTTCGCCCCGCCAGGCACCCACGCCCGAGACACGCTCGTCCATCCACTCGCGTTCGCTGAGCGCATCCTCGCAGTACGCGCCAGCAAGTCCACGGATCCATGGTTGGCCGGCGCAGTCCTCACAAGCGTGTGCGTGTATCGCGGCACCCCCAGCAACAGTCGAGAGCCGAGACTTTACGCCGCAAGCCAGGCCCAGCGCTCCGAATGGACACGCGATCACCGAGTGAGCGTGCACTACCGCTCACTCCGCTACTCTCCGCGATGGCCCCAGGAGCCGGCGCGGGAGAAGGGCATCGACGTCCTGTTGGCAGTGGAGCTAGTCAGTAAGGCCATGAACGGCGACGTCGATGTTCTCGTCTGCGCGACTCACGACACAGACCTTGAACCAGCGCTTGAGATGGCTCTGGCCAAGGGGAAGAGCAAGATCGAGACTGCTGGCTGGTGGGGCGGGCGACGCCTCAAGGTCCCGGGACGGAAGACCTGGCACACCGCACTCGACGGCGCCGATTTCGTGCATTGCCGAGACCGGAAGCAGTACTAGCCAGGCAAAGCGATGGCAAAATTTGCACGCCATCACGGGAAGCCGACTACGCTCCGGGAACGAAGTTCAGCGTTAGCGACGGAGCGTAGTCGGCTTCCCGTGATGGCCCCCAACTTGTCACTGTGCGTTACAGGATCGGCTAAGCAGCTGGCACCAGCGGCGCCCTTACTTGACCACTGACAAGTGCCCGTGCCGGGCTGGCCCAACTTGCCCGCCGCCCGAAATGGCAGCGATCGACAAGCCGAAAACCAGCGCGTCTAGATCTTGATCGCTATCAACCAACTCGTCAGCAATGCGACGCGAGGTCCACCCATCCTCCCTCGCGAGGCGAAATACCTCAGTGAACAGTTGGGAAGTCTCCGGGTGAATCCCGTCAGGTTCAGAGGTCCGGTATCCGCGTTGAGAGAGGTCGATCAACCACTGTCGGCGATTCCATTCCGAAACCAATTCCAGCTGGTAAAGTCTCTCCACCATGGCGACGGCGGACACTTTCCAGTACCGCTTAAGCTTAAAGACATCGTCCAGGCGAAGCTTGCCAACCACCTGTGCAAAAAGACCATCGGCCGGGATCAGAAAGCTGGAAGCAAAATCGTGAGCCTCCTGCTCAGCGGCCCTGGATCTATTCCTCCTCGAACCCTGATGCAACACAAGGTGCCCTAGCTCGTGCGCGAGGTCGAAGCGCATTCGCTCGGCAGTCTTTCCTGTGTTGATAAAGGCGAATGGCCTGCCTTCATACAGGAAGGAAAATGCGTCAATCTCCCTATCCTTTACAGGTAGGGAAAACACGCGGACGCCCTTCCTTTCAGTCAAGGCCAGCATGTTCTTCACAGGCTTCTGATGGAGCCCCCAGGCCGAACGCAATTGCTCCGCCGCAGCCACTGGAGTTAGACCAGCGGTTTCCGACAGATCCGGAAGCTCTGGAGGCGGCGTTCCGTAATGCTTGTCAACCCAATTACTTAGAAGGACCGCCAATGAGCTTATCGAGAGGATTCGACGGACCTGCCTCGCTGTCATCGACGACAGGGCGCGGAAACTTACCCATTCTTCTTCAATTTGCGGGGCGTCATCTGCATAAAAGTAAGCTTCAGGAAGATCAAGAACTTGGGAAAGCAGGTTCACGGGTGGATTGTCCACTTCTCCCGCTTCCCAAGCTGACACTGCCCTGCGTGAGACGCCACAAAGCTCGGCAAGGCCCTGCTTGGTTAGCCCCCTGCGCTCTCGCGCCATCGTAAGGCGCGTGTGATTGAACGAAGGTTGCTCAAGCTGCCCGAGTGACCATCGGTTCTCCGTCATCGTCGTCGTCCTCGCCAGGTTCGATAGGTGCGACCGCCCCGGAGGTAGGAACGGGGTCGATCAAGATTCTCTCGACCCATTCCCCAACGAATCCGTCTTTCCGTACCTCGACCGGAAGGGAGATTTCCATACGGATGTGGTCATCGTCTGCATGGATGACCAAAAACCATGTAGAGCACGCCTCGTCAGGCGGAAGCGGATTAGCTAGCTCTGATAGGTCGATCTCGAAAGCAAGCTGCTCGTAAGTAGCGTTCCGGTCGACTCGCTCCTTTGTCTTGGGTCCACGCTTCCGCGTAAGGCGGGGATCCCGTTCACCTTGCACGCCGGTGAACCTGTCGCCGGCGACTACCGCGAAAGCCAGCCGACGAGCCTCCGAGTAGACGGTCTCATAGTTTCCGGTCTGCCCGATTCGCCAGCCCTGGCGTATTTTCAGTAGCTCTCTGCGGAGCGCTGCCAGCGTCTCCGCCCACATCGTGATCCCGGGGTAGTTCCGCGGGTAGTAGCGGATCGACACGCGGCTTCGAGCGTCGTCCCCCGTCATCACGCTGTTGCGGATCTTAGCAACGGAGAGGCCCATTTCGGCCAGACGCTCATCTGCATGCTCAGGTCGAACGATCTTGCTTCGGCGAGCAGGGATCTGCTCATGGGACTGGCTCACGGCACCTCCGAGATCCAACTTCCTCAAATGCTACCTCATCTGAGGCGACGTTTGAGGAAGATCGCGAGAACTCCGCACCGTCAGGCGCTCCTCACTCATGGAACACCAGGGGACTGACAACTAGGCGCTCGAGCAAGCAGGGACGACTGAGGGGCACGGTCGCATGCGAGAGACCCAGCTCCGGCAGACTGCCGGACAGGCCAGCCGGCACTCCGTGGACTATCTGTGGACAAGTTCCGCTTCAGTGACCGGTCAAGCACCCTTTGACCTGCACAGTCGCCTGGGACCGAAGGGCTCTCCGGAGCCGTGTGCGCAGGTTCGAATCCTGCCGGGGGCACTCGCCCAGTCAGCAAGAATCAAGCGCTGACCAGGGCGGATGCCGACAGAAGAGGGCGGGAGTCAGGCTCACTGACTCCCGCCCTCTTTCGTTGTCTCTCACGGTTCGTGTGTGAGGAGCGTGTGAGCCACATGCTGCTCGATGCGGTTACCCGCGTACTTCGTCCCTACGTCGCCAGCTGTCGTCAGTGCCGCCATCTACGATCCCGCCATGCCTGACAACCGCCCCGCAGTGCCACGCCAGTTAGCCCGCGACCTGCTGGTCGAGGCCGGACACAGGTGCGCTGTCCCCACCTGTCGTGCCACCACGCTTGAGCTCGCCCACATCACCCCCTGGGCCAAGACTCGGGCGCACGACTTCGACAACATGATCGCCCTCTGCCCTAATTGCCACACTCGCTTCGACAGGGGGGAGATCGATCGGCTGTCGATGCTTCAGTACAAGGCGCGTCTAGGTTCCGGAGGCGCACGAGCAAGAACTCTCGGCGCGTACCGCGCGTTGCAAGCAGCTCTGGATCGCTGGGGTAAGTCTATCGTGATTCTGGCACGCGCCCATGTGGCTTCCGCTCCTGATATCGACTTTATTCAGCAGGCTCGGAGTGAATGCGAGCGGGAAGCAGGACTGACGCACGCAGCCGTTGCAGACCTCCAGTGCGTCGGCGATGACACAATCGAACTACTCACCGACTTCATTTACGATTGGTTCGTTCACCGAGCAAGCAGCACAGTTGATATGAAATGGCCAGACTACCTCCAGCCGAGAGAGGAACGGGATGACGAGAAGAGAATTATCCGTGAGGCCTTTCTTGAGCTCCACTTGGCTGTCGCCGATGTGCTCGGATTAGGCTTCGATGAGTTGCCCTTCCGGGAGGAGCCTTCCCCTTCGCCGCAACCGCGCCCGCTAGGGGGCGATTTCCAGCATTACCATGCTGTCGACCGAAAGGACGGAAGCCGGATTCGCCGACTTCCGCCCCTTCTCTAGCTATATCGTGGACGACTTCCGGCGAGTTGCCGGCGCGCCGGGCCACCTCCGCCACTGGGAACCCTGCACGAAGCCAGTTGGTGATGCACGTGGCCCGGAGGTGGTACGGCTCCCGGGTCAGGGCGAGGGTGCCGAACTTCTTCAGGTGTGCGGGGAGCATCGCGACCGGCGTTTCGCGCTCAGATCGCATTCTGTGACGCCTCGGCATGGCACATTTTGGCAATAGGAGGTTGTCTCACGTGGTGAGTTTCGCGAGTTTCTTGTAGCAGGTGGGGGCCGTGGCCAGGCTGAGGAAAGCGAGGAAGTGGCTGCCCTTTCACTCGTAACCGGACGCGCGATGCGCGGGACCAGGTCGCGGCCACGCGGCCAGGCAAGGGGATCAGCGGAGACGTGCGCTTTGTCCGCGCGGGCTTTGACGGGGTGCCGTCTGCGCGGGCCGCGCCGCGAGCGGATCGCGGGCATTGCCAGGATCAGAGGCTTGAACAACGCCTGGCTTTCGCGGAGGCAGGGTGGCGTGGATACGGCGTGAGCCAGCGGGACGCTCTGGGCGTCGGACAGGACAAGGATCTTGCTGCCCTTCTTGCCGCGGTCGACCGGGTTCGGCCCGGTCGGTGATCCCCCTTTTTTCGCACGGACGCAGGTGCCGCGTCGACGATCGCCGAGGTCCAGTCCAGCTCGCCTCTCACGCCGAGTTCCGCCAGTACGGCCCGGTGCAGTCGCCACCCACGACCCGCGTCATGCCGCACGGGTATCACGCCACGTGACACAGTCTCTTAAGCGCGCTGCCCCGCCCGTGACGGGCGGAGCAGCGTCGGTGCACCTCGGGATCGGCCTTCTCTGTAAAGGCCGCAGCGCTAAATTTTATAGACGGCTATCCCTGTAACGGCGCCGGGATTGTCCGCGTAGTGGCCCGGATTCAGAGTGGCCAGCTTGGTGCCTTGGCCGCAGCCGGTGGTGATGTGCCAGAGCTCCACGCGGTAGGACGTCTGGTTTGAGACGGACCGATTGACCCTCTGGAGGGGGTAGCAGCCGGGCGTCAGAGAGTTGACGTGCCTGGTTCCGGTCCTGTTTGCCCCCGTCCATCCACACGCATACCCCTTCGGGCAGGTATTGGGATCGGCTGCAGCCGGCGTGACGAACGCGCCGCCCAACAACGCACCGGTCACAGCCGCCAGCGTCAGACTTTTCCTGAGCGTGCTCATACGAAGTTCCCCCATTCTTGGTCGACAGACTTTGGATCCTAACTCAAGGAGCCTAACCTCCCCAGTTCTTGACGTGCCATCAGTTATGGAGCGCTTAGACGTCGTTTCTTATGGCGTGATCGTTCGTTGAACCGTGCATGACGGATCTGGTTGAGCGGTTGGTGCCGGACGAGTTATGGGTGCTGTTCCGG
>NZ_JBSFKD010000043.1:0-74286 GCF_053598395.1 Streptomyces sp. NPDC001135
GGGTGGGTGGGGTCGCTCGACGTGCGGTAGACGAAGGGCGACGCGCCCCACTGGGACGCCAGCACCCAGATCTTCTTGGGCGCGAAGTAGAACAGGGTGGGCGCCACCGCCTTCTGGCTCATCCCGGTCTGGCCGGCCGACGCCATGTCCGACCAGCTCGTGAAGGGACTGAAGGCCATCGAGCCGTACGACGATCCCGACACGCTCGACGCGTAGACCAGGTGCTTGCCGTTGTACACGACGTCGGTGAAGTCCTTCACCGCGTCCCACCCGTTCGCCGGCTGCGCCAGCGCACCCGTCGACGCCCACCGGTACGTCGACGGCAGGGCGCACGTGCTGCTCGTCGGCCTGGGCTTCGCGGTCCTGAGGTTCCAGTGCTGGTTGGCGCCGCCGGCCGAGTCCCAGACCTGGACGGGGGTGCCGTTGGCGGTCCGGCCGCCGGGGATCTCCAGCGCGCGGCCGCTGGCGACGTTGGTCAGCGTGTAGGAGCCGTCGTCGTTCTGGTGGGCTCGCCAGTGCTGGTTGGCGCCGCCGTTCGAGTCCCAGACCTGCGTCCTCGTCCCGTTGCCCGTCTGGTTGCCCGGCTCGTCCAGGACCCGGCCGCTGGCGACGTCGGTCAGCGTGTAGGAGCCGTCGCTGTTCCGGTCGGCCCGCCACTGCTGATGGGAGGCACCACTGGCGTCCCACACCTGGAGCGGGGTGCCGTTTCCGTTCTGTCCCGCAGGCTCGTCGAGGACGCGTCCGGCGGCCACGTCGGAGAGCGTGTAGACGGTGCCGGAGGTGATGCCGCCCTCGTCCGGCGTGCCGCCGCTGCTGCCGCCCAGGGCGGTGAGTACCGCGTTGTAGGCGGGCTTCTTGGTGCCGCCCGCGTCGAACAGCAGCGGGTTCTCACCGGTGCGCCAGGAGTCGCTGTCGCGGATGCCCCACACCGTGATGCCCGTGCACCGGGCGACGTTCAGGCACGCCTGGACGGCGCCTGCGTACGCCGTCGGTGACGCCTGGGCGATGTCGAGTTCGGTGATCTGGACGTCCACGCCGAGCGCGGCGAACTTGGACAGAGTGGTCTGGTAGCCGGCCGGCGGGCCGCCTGCGCCGAAGTGGCTCTGGAAGCCGACGCAGTCGATGGGCACACCGCGGGACTTGAAGTCCTTGACCATCGCGTAGACACCCTGCGTCTTGGCGTCGGTCCAGTTCTCGATGTTGTAGTCGTTGTAGCAGAGCTTGGCGGAGGGGTCGGCGTTCCGGGCGGTGCGGAAGGCTTCCTCGATGAAGCCGTTGCCCAGCACGTCCTGGAAGACCGAGCTGCGGTGCTGACCGCTGCCGCCGTCGGCGAACGCCTCGTTGACCACGTCCCAGGCGTAGATCTTGCCCTTGTAGTGGGTCATCTCGGTGGTGATGTGGTTGTCCATCACACTGCGCAGGGTGTGGGCGTCGGTGATGGACTTCACCCAGCCGGGCAGTTGCGAGTGCCACACCAGGGTGTGGCCGCGCATCCGCTGCCCGTGTGCGGAGGCGTGGCCGACGATCGAGTCGGCCGGGCCGAAGTCGAAGGTGCCGCGGGACGGTTCGGTGGTGTCCCACTTCATCTCGTTCTCCGGGGTGATCATGTTGAATTCCCGGTCGAGAATCGTGGAGTACGGCGAGTCGCCGAGCCTGCCCGAGGCCACCGCCGTACCGAAGTAGCGGCCGCTGCCGGCCGCCGCGGCGGCCAGGGTCGGCGTGCGGGCTTTCGGCGTGTGAGCGGCCTGGGCGACCAGCGGTACGGCGGCACCCGCGGCGGCGAGGACCACGGCGGCGGCGAGCACGCGGCGGGTTGCCGGACGGCGGCGATGAGGGCGGTTCTGATCTGACAACGGCATGTCCTTCTGGCACAACGGGCCTTGATCCGGCCCTGGTTACCCGCCAGTTGCCGCCACGCACACAAAGGTTGCCGCGATCGGGGGAAGAATTTTCACGGCCGCCGTCACCGTCCCCACCCAGTTGCACGGCGACCCGCCGGCCACCGTGGAGGCCACCTACGGCGACGGGACCAACGCCGGCCCGGCCGACTGGACCCCGCGCCAGCAGTTCCGGTACGTGTTCTCCCGTCGAGCCGGGCGGCAAGGGGACTCCTCCCTTTGCCGCCCAGCGGCGTTCACCGGGTCGGGACGAACCCTCCCCGGACCGACGCGGAGCCGCCCGAACCCTGCGCCTCGACGCGGTAGCCGTCGCCCGCCGCACTGCGCGCGCCGGTGCCGTTGTTGAACTGGGCGGCGAACTCATGGCTCCCGGCCGGCACGGTCAGGCCCGGCTTGAGGACCCAGCGGTAGACCAGGGTGCCGCCGGCCTCCTGGGCGGTGACGGTGAAGTCAGCGCTCGGCAGGGTCTGCCAGGTGCCGGTGTTCTTCACCCCGCCGGTCTGCACGATCCGCATCTCGATCGTGAGCGAGGTGAGCGCCCGGGTCGTCTTGAGGGCGAGGTTGCTCTGCGTCCAGTAGACGGTGCTGTGCGGGTCCACCGAGCCGGCCGCCCACAGCGGCCCGTTCCGGCTCTCGCCGGCGGACGGTGATGGACTGGTGGCCGGCGGAGTCGGGTGCGCGCTGCCCGGGGTGGTGGCCGGGGCCGGCGCGACGGGGGTGGGGCGGGCCGATGTCGGGTGCGGGGAGCCGGCGGTCGGGGACGGGGTGGAAGGGGTGGTCACGGTGGCCGACGGCGACGAGTGCGCGACGATGGCGGCGACGGCGAGGCCGCCGGTCGCCAGGATGCCGGTGGCGGCGAGCCCGGCGAGCGCGACCCTGGTCCCGGACCTCGCGAACGGCCGCGCGCGGTGGCGGACGGCGGGGCCGGCCATGCCGCGTTGCACCCGGGCCAGCATCCGGGCACGGTCGGGCCGGTGGGCCTCGGCGGCCTCGCGCAGCCGACGGGCGATCTCCTCGTTCACCGGTTCCTCCTCCCTGCCACCAGGTCCCCGACCGCTCGCGCGCCCAGTATCCTTTCCAGCTCGGCCATTCCCTTCGAGGTCTGGCTCTTCACCGTACCGACCGATATGCCCAGCGCTGCCGCCGTGTCCTTCTCCGACAGGTCGAAGGCGTGCCGCAGCACCACGCAGGCGCGCTTGCGGAACGGCAGCCGGGCGAGCGCCGCGCGGACGTCCAGCACGGCCGCCATGTCCGGCCCCTCCACCTTCTCGGGGCTGCGGGACCAGAACAGCGTGACCCGGAGTCGCTCGCGCACCGCGCTGCGGATCCGTCCGCGCGCCAGGTTGGCCACCACACCGCGGGCGTAGGCGAGCGGGTGGTCGGCCTGCCGCAACCGGTCCCAGCGCTGCCACAGGGCGACCAGGGCATCCGCCGCGAGGTCGTCCGCCGCGTCGGTCTCGCCGGTCAGGAGGTGTGCCAGACGGGCGAGTTCGACATAGTGGCGTTCGAAGAATTCGTGGAACTCCGCGGACGCGTCATCGAGGAGCATCCCCCGCCCTCTCCTGGCAATGATGTGCACGTTAGTTGCGCGTTTAACAATGGGGGCGCAGCCTAGCAGCGCCCAGGCCCGGGATCCGAACGGCGATGCCGTCGGCGGTCAGCTGCTCCCCGTAGATGTCGGTGATCCTGAGCGCCCCGCCGCAGCCGGTGCCATCGGCGGACAGGAAGTAGTTGCAGTCGGTGCGGGGCAGCCGCCGGCGGCCCCGCACAGGAACGCCCGTGCCCAGTCCGCGCCTGCGACACGGTTGCGGCGCGGCGTGCTTCGTTGCCCTCATGCCCGTCCATCCGGTAGTTCGACTCGGCCTTTCGGCTCCCAGTTGCCGCAGGGGACGAGAAGGTTGCCGCCCCGACGCTGATTTCCCGGCGACCGCCGTTGGCATCCGCATAGGCCGCGGCCACATCGCCCCGGTGCCCACTCCGAGGGTGCTGGCGATCTTGTGCAGCTCGGCCAACCCGCTGCGGCGCTCGCGAACAGGCGGCACCTTCCGTAGGGGACGCGGTACCCGCAAGTTCAGCGGAACAACCAGGTCAGCACCGCTGTCATCAGGTACACGACGACCGCCGCAAGCCAGACCATCAGGCGCGTCGGCCCTGAAGGCCTGACCGACGCCCACTCCTCTTCCTCCCGTGACAGCAGCGCATCCGCGAACGCCTGTGCGCTCTGCGGTCGTTCGTCAGGTTCCACGGACAGCGCAGCGCGCAGCAGTGTTTCGACGCCGTCCGGAACCCCCAGCTCCCTGGGCAGGGACGGCAACGACGACGTCGACGCCTGCTGCGTCACGAGGACTGTGCGACCGCCCGACCCGAACGGCTTGCGTCCGGTCAACAACTCGAACGCGACGACACCGAGGGCGTACACATCGGCTCGGCCGTCGAACCCACCCGTCTGGAAGGCCTGTTCGGGCGCCATGTACGCGGGAGTGCCGGTGGTGACTGTCAGCCCCGACGCGTCGGCCAGTTGCTTCGCGCTGCCGAGGTCCGCGACAAGTACGGCGGCAGGCGTGCGGCCGGCGTCGAGCAGGAGGTTCGACGGCTTGATGTCGCGGTGGATGACGCCCGCGTCATGGAGCACCTGAACCGCGTACCCGGCCTCGGCCGCGAGCCGGAGCGCCTCCGCGGGCCGGCAGTGCCCTGTCTTCTCGGCCAGCGTGCCGCCTCGGACGTAGTCCATGACGAAGTACGGCCGGTCGTCCTGGACGCCGACGTCGTGAACGCGCACGACACGTGGGCTGGAGATCCTGCGGAGCAGCCTCGCCTCCGCCAGGAAGCGCTGTCGTACATCGGCGTTCGACGCCCAGTTGTCGGCCAGCACCTTGACCGCGACATCGGTGTCGAGCTCGGGGTCGTATGCCTTCCAGACGGTGGCGAACGAACCGGCTCCCAGCCTGTCCTCAAGGAGATAACGACCTAGCTTCTGCATGTGGCAACATTTTTCCGGGGCGATGTGGCGGATGTGGCTGGCGGTGGTCGGGAACTTCCGTGCGACCCGGTGGGGTCCAGGTCGGACGATAGCGGGGGGACAGCAGGGTGCTCGAGGAGGATGAGCTGACGCACCTCGTGGCGTCCGCCCAGGCAGGTGACCGGGCGTCCCTGGACCGCCTCCTCGTCAGGCTTCGGCCCACCGTGATGCGCCGCTGCTCCCGGTTTCTTCCGCACCATGCCGACGCCGAAGAGGCCGCGCAGGACGCCCTGTTGTCCATCAGCACACATCTGCACGAGTACACCGGGCGGGGCTCGTTCCTCGGCTGGGTGACAGTGATCGCCTCGAACGCCGCCAGGTCCACGTACCGCTCGATGCGCCGACGGGCGGAGGACAGTCATGCCGTCGTCCCCGACGGTGTCGACCCACGGACGACGAGCGTCATCGCGGGGACCCGTCTGGACCTGATGGAGTCGCTGGCCGCACTGGAGGAGCGGCACCCGGCCCTGGTGGAGTCCTTCGTGCTCCGCGATCTCGGCGACCTGACCTATCTTCAGGTCGCCGAGATCACCGGTGCTCCTCTGGGCACGGTCAAGGACCGCATCCATCAGGCCCGTCGCTTCATGCGGGACCGCCTCGGCGGTGGCCTCTGAGACGCCCCGGTCTTCCCGCTCCCACCTGGCTTCAGCTCGACCGCGGGCCGGGAGGTGCTGCCGTGCGTGCTCGGACGATCGTCGTCATCCTGGCGGTAGCCATCGGACTCGGTCTGTTGACCGGCCGGTTCGTCCTGCCCGCGCCCTCTGCTCCGGCCACCCCGAGGGTGACGCCAGGCGCTGCGGCGTCCTCGCCGGGCAACGGCTCTCCGACGCCGAGGCCCGCGAGCGGGCCCATGACGAACCGGCACTTGTTGACAGCGGCCGAGTTCCGGAAGGTTGGTCTCTCCAAGCGCATCTACGTGCGGGACCGCGTCGGAGACGGCAACTACGCCAACGCGACCTGCACCGGCGAGAAGACCCTCGGTGAGACGCTGGGAGCGTACGACGCGCACTTCCGCGGGTTGGTGACGAGCAAGGACACAGGCCCCGGCGACCCCACCGAGGCGGCGAACATCGACGATCAGGTCGCACGCGAAGTCGCCGACGACGCCAGGAGCCGCGCGCTGGCTCAGAACTACGCGCAACGCCTGCTGTTGGAGGAAGTGCCGTGCCAGAGCGAGCCCGCCACCCACTGGATCTACGGGCCGACGCACACGATTGACGTCGCTGCGGACATCACCGCGAGTTGGATGGGTGTGTACGGCGGCGACCTGAACACCACAGGAACCGCGCCACGAGACAAGGAGCCGTGTGGAGGCGTCGCCGTACTCCGCAACGGCTCGCACTACGGGGTCCTGGAGATCGATGCCTGCCTGGACACGGCTGCGATGACGCGGATCGTCCGTGCGGCCGTGACACGGCTCTGAGACCACCCCCGCCCCACCAGCGGACGTGACACGGGTCACATTGATCGCGGTGGATCGCCATCCAACATCTCCCGCACCTCCGGCATCTCCCAGATGTACGACGACGCCCACCGCGTCGCGACCAGACAGGAGATGAGATGTTCGACAACCAGGCAGGCCGCAGGAAGTCCGCGCGTCGCGGTCGTACCGCAGGCATAGCCGCCTCCGTCGGTGCCGCCCTGATAGCGGTCGGCATCGGCGCGCTTCCCGCCGCCGGCGCGGACGCGGGTTCTGCGAGCCGGTCGGCGACCGCCCTTGCCGCCGCTCCTGCCGCACCCGGCCTCGGCTCCGCCGGCCTGTTGCAGAGTGACGACTTCTTCCAGCAGGGCCTGGACCCGGTCCGCGCGACGGTGGACCTGACCGGGAAGCAAGCTCTCTCGGCGTGCTCCGGCGAGGAGACGATGCGAGAGCTGACCAAGGGGAAGGCCGCCGCCTATGCCGACGTGACCTGGGCCTTCGACACCAAAGGCACCTCGCTGACCGAATCCGTCGCGGACGGCACCACCGACACATCGGCGGCCTCGTACGCGAAGCAGCTCGACAAGCTGGTGCGCGGCTGCCAGGACGAGCCGCGTGGTCACTGGTACTACGGCAAGGGGCACACGATCACCGTCAAGACCGGCGAGGGAATCTGGTACCCGGCCTTCAGCGGCGACGGCAAGGTTGCCGGCGGCGTCGCGGTGATCCGCAGCGGCCACAGGTTCGGCATCGTCGAACTCACCGGTCAGCCCAGCGACGACCCCGGCTACATGGAGGGCATCACCGCCGGTGCCGTCAACCGGCTCGCCGGCTGATCTGGTCCGGGCGGTTCCGGGAGCTGTTCGCGGGGGTGCAGCCCCCGGCCCTGGGACCGTCCGGGCCGGCCGGTGAACGTCTGGTCGGGGTTCAGGAACCGGTGGCGTCGGACGGCAGTCACGGGCCGCCGAAGCCGTGTTCCGAGAGGCCGAACCAGTTGCCTTCCGGGTGCATGGCCCGGTCGGTACTCGGCGCAGGGGCGGTTGGTGAGGCATTCGGCCGGTTTCGGATTGCCGGCGGCCACCAGGGCCTCGGCGGTGGCCCCCGTGTCAACGAGGCTCTCCCGGGCGGGCTTACGCCTCGTCCGCGGGAATGGCCGGCCGTGCCGCGTAGCGGGTGCGCATCGCGTCGCTGGCTGCGGGGCCTGCGGTGAAGACGTAGGCGGCGCTGTCGTCGAGTCGGCGGCCGGTTTTGGCGTCGACGACGACGGGCTCGACCTCCTCGCCGGTGTGCGCGTCGACGAGGATCATGCTGCGCTCCGTCGGCGTGAGGCGGGAGTTGCCCCACGCCGCGAGGGCGACGATCACCGGGCGCAGGGAGCGCCCGAGTTCGGTCAGGACGTACTCGTGCCGGACGGGGCTGGTCTGGTAGGGCCGACGCTCCAGCAGACCGTCGGCGACCAGGGTCTTCAGCCGGGTGGTGAGCATGCTGGAGGAGATGCCCAGGCTCTCCTGGAACTGGTCGAAGCGGGTGTAGCCGTCGAACGCGTCGTGGAGGATCAGCAGTGTCCACCACTCGCCGACGTGTTCCACCGTCGTGGACAGCGGGCACTCCCGGTCCTCCAGCCTGATGCGGCTCGCCACGGCGACCATCCCCTCCGTTACTGCTAATGTCGAAGTTAGTAGCTTCGATTTTAGCAGTCACGACGGGAGCGGCGCCTCGTACGCCCGCGCCCGGGAACGGAGCACAACGTGACCACGTCCATCAGCGAATCCCTCGAAGGCCGACGCGCTCTGGTCACCGGCGGCACCAAGGGCACCGGAGCCGCGATCGCCCGACGGCTCGCCGAGGCCGGCGCGACCGTGCTGGTCACCGCCCGCAGCCGCCCCGACGACGTCGAGGAGAAGACGTTCATCACCGCCGACCTGTCCACCGCCCAGGGCGCCGCCCACGTCGCCTCCGAGGTGGACGCCCGCATGGGAGGCGTCGACATCCTGGTCAACAACCTCGGCGGCTCCGAGGCACCAGCAGGAGGATTCGCCGCGCTGGGCGAGGACGACTGGGCAAGGGAGCTGAACACGAACCTGCTGGCCGCCGTCCGCCTGGACCGCGCGCTCCTCCCGCACATGATCGCCACGGGCAAGGGCGCGGTCGTGCACGTCACCTCGATCCAGCGCCGCATGCCGCTGTGGAACGGCACCCTGGCCTACGCCGCCGCCAAGGCCGCCCTGACCACCTACAGCAAGGGCCTGGCCAACCAGGTCGCCCCGCACGGCGTCCGCGTCAACACCGTCTCCCCCGGCTTCGTCCAGACCTCGGCCGCCGACAACCTCGTCACCCGGATCGCCCACGACGCCGGCATCAGCCAGGAAGCGGCGCTGGGCCGGCTCATGGACTCCCTGGGAGGCATCCCGCTCGGCCGTCCCAACCGGCCCGAGGAGGTCGCCGAGCTCGTCGCCTTCCTCGTCTCCGACCGCGCCTCGGCCATCGTCGGCGCCGAACACGTCATCGACGGCGGCACCACCCCCACCGTCTGAACCCGCCACCCCCCTCAGGAGCGTCATGCACGGCAACCAGCCCCGGACCATCCCCCGGACGACCTGCCCGAGGTGATCACCCGCTTCTGGCACCGTCGGATATGAGGAGCCGACCGGGCTCGATCCCGGACTGAAGAGATTCGAGCCCAAGGACGCTCAGCACTGCGCCGCCATGCCACAGACCCTGCCCGAACCGGCCCCAAGCCCCAGGGCGGCCGCTCTGCGAAATCCTGACCAGGACATGAACGAAGGCGGACATGAACGAAGGCACAGGCCAGGCAGGCCACTTGACTGCCCTAAGCTGACACCCTCAGTTGACGGCCGGCAAGGAGACAGACGAATGGCGGGCGCGAGCGTACTGCCACCGGACGAGGTCCTGGTCCAGCGGCTGCGTGACGGTGACGAGGCGACGTTCGCCCTGGTGCTGGACACCTGGTCAGGTGGGATGCTCCGGCTGGCCATGTCGTTCGTGTCGACCAAGGCATCCGCGGAGGAGGCCGTCCAGGACACCTGGCTGGCGGTCATCAGGGGTATCGGCGGCTTCGAAGGCCGTTCATCGCTGAAGACATGGGTGTACCGGATCCTGGTCCACACGGCCAAGGCACGCGGCACGAAGGAGAGCAGGACCGTTCCCTTCGCCAGCCTGCTGCCGGAGGAGGAGGGGCCGACGGTGGACGCCGCACGGTTCCGTCCCGCCGGTGAGCGGTACGCCGGACACTGGGCCGTCGGGCAGGAACCGCGTCACTGGCACATTCCCGAGGACCACGTGCTGCGCGGCGAAGTCCGGGAGGTGATAGCGGAGGCGCTCGACGAACTCCCGCCCCGCCTCCGCACGGTGATCACCCTTCGCGATGTCGAAGGGTACGGCTCGGAGGAAGTGTGCTCCTTGCTGGAGATCTCGCCCGGCAACCAACGCGTCCTCCTCCATCGGGCCAGGGCCGTCTTGCGCCGTAAGCTGGAGAACTACTTGTCGAGCGCCCAGGACGTCGCGGCGGGAGGGGACGAGCGTGGACTGCGTTGACTTCGTGGAGCTGGTGACCGATTTCCTTGAGGGTGCCCTGCCCGAAGACGACGAGCGGCGCTTCATCGAGCACCTGGCGGAATGCTCCGGGTGCGAGCGCTACCTCGACCAATTCCGCCGGACGATCGCCACGACGGGCGAACTGACCCCGGACGGCATCTCGCCGGACGCAAAGCAGCAGCTGCTCTCCGCTTTCCGGGACTGGCCGCGTCAGTGATCACCCGCACTCCGTAGGACGGCCCGGCCTCGGTCCGACCTACGCCGTCTCCATGGTCGCGGTGGGCGCCGCGCTGGTGCCGGCCGCCGGCGCGCAGGCAGCCACGCCGGGCTTGTTCAGTGTTTGCGACAATGGAAGAAACTTCGAAGTGCAAGCGGAGTTCCCGCCTGGCGGCGCGGCCGGGAGTCGTCGGACTCCCGGCCACCGGAAAGCCGTGGGGCGTCAGGCGCTCTGCTTCAGCTCGGCCGCGCCGAACGACACGTTGAAGCGTTCGCACCAGATCGTCACCGTGGAGAACTTCTTCAGGTCGGTGCCCGCCGGGATCGCGTAGTTCTGGTTGCCCTCGTTGCCCTTGAGGCTGCCGAGGTCGACGTGCTTGCCGTCGTCGAGGTTGCCGCCGCCGTCCCGCTTGACCGGCTGGTCGCTGAGCCAGACGTGCAGGGCAGGGCCGTCGGAGGTACGCAGGTTCGTCAGGCGCAGGTTCGCCTTCCCGCCGGCGAGCGGCTGGATCTGCACCGAGCCGCTGGTGGAGTGCTCGTGGGAGATGAAGCTGCCGGACGCCAACGGCGCGGCGGCAGCCCCCTGTTGGCCGCCCACCACGGGAGCCGCCTCATCCACGCGGTGCGTGGTGAACAGCCGCCAGGGCTGGAAGAGGTAGAGCCCGACGGCCACCACCACGACGACGGCGGCAGTGGTGATCCAGAGGACCGGGCGCTTGGTTCGGCTCATGGGGATGTCCGTTTCTGATGGGTGTTCACGCGGGCCGTCGGTTGTTCAGCACTGCTCGGCGGGGCGCGCTCGCTCCTGTTCCGCAGTGGAGCGCCCGGCCCTCTCGCGGCGCAGCGCGTCGGTCTCGTCGCGGACGGCGTCGAGTCGGACCTCGAGCAAGCCGACCCGCTCGCGGTAGCGCTCCAGCTCGGCCCGGACGAATGCGGCGTCCGCCACCTGGCGGGCCGCCTCCTCGCGGATCGCCGCGGTCTCCTCGGCGAACTTCTCCTGCGCGGCGTCGAGCGCGGCGACGGCCATGTCCGCCGCCTCCTCGGCGAGCGCGGCGCGCTCCTCGGCGGCCAGGATGCGCTGCGCGGAGGCGCGGGTGACCGTCTCGATCCGGGCCTCGGCCGCCGCGGAGTCGGTGATGATCGCCAACTCCTCGATGTAGACGGGCAGATCGGTGGCCAGTTGCTCGATGAGCGCGACCAGGGAGTCGCGTGACCGAGCGTCCTGGTCGGCCTCGACCGTCGCCATCGCTGTCATGGCCGCCCTCTCACTGGTCACGGCTTCCTCCGGGACCTGCTCGGACGCATCGGCGACGGGGGCATGTCCGGGCTGCGGGGGCACCACCTCGCCGGCCGGGACCTGCCCGGCGACCGGCGCCTGAGCCCCCTTCGCGGCCCCCTCGGCCGCCTTCTTGGCCTCGGCCGCCGCGCGCTTGTCCTCCTTGCGCTGCTGCCGCTTGGCGCGGAACTTCCGGAACGCGCCGAGCGCGTTGTGCTCGGGGTGCCCGCAGTAGCGGGGCGCCGGCCCCTGCGCGTCGGGGGCGTGCGGCTCGGGCGGCATGGTGCAGCCCGGGTAGGCACAGGTGGGGGCGGTCTCGACGGATTCGACGGACTCGACGGTCATGTTCGGCCCTTCGTTGGTGTGTTGGCGGTGCTGGCTGATGCGTTGGCGGTGCTCGCTGGTACTCGGGCTCAGCGGTGCAACAGGTTCCACGTCATGAGCGTGGTGTTCCTGTGGGTGAAGTCGTTGGCTGTACAGGACGTTCATGGCGCAGTGCGTGGCGCCGTCCCCGTTGCCCAGCCGTGCTCGGTCATGTCCGGCCACACGCCGGTGGCGATCTCGTGATCGATCGGCCGCACGTGCTCGACCTGAACGCCCTGCTTCTCCGTGATGCGCGAGCTGAGGTCGATCAGGCCGTGCGTGTGGCTGCGCTCCGGGCTCTTCTTCAGCGTGCAGTTGAGGAACAGCGCACGCAGGTCGTCATGGCTCATACCCCTCAGTGCGGCGCGCGCGTCGGACGTTACAAGTGACGCTCGAACCGTTCACGCCCGCCGGGACAAGGACGGCACGGCTGTCGCCGCCGAGCCCTTGGGCGGCGGCGGGCCGCTCAGGCGTTCGGTGGCGTGGCGGTACGCATGCCCCCGAGCAGGGTGGCGAGGTAGCGGTGGGCGGTCTGCATGCGGTCCGCGAGGGTGCCGCCGTGGACGGTGACGGCGTGGGCGATACCGCACATGAGGGGGACGAGATCGGCGGCGGCGAGGTCGGGGCGGACGGCCCCGGCGTCGCGGGCCCGCTCGAGGAGGGTGGTCCCGGTCGACTGGAGCGACTTCTTGAGTTCCGTGGTGCGCGGAAGGGCGTCCGTGGTCGTGGCGGCGACCGGGGGCAGGGCGGCATCGGTGATTTGTGCTTCGACGATGCGGGACAGGAAGTCTTCCAGGGCGCGCCCGTGGTCGGTGTCGTCCAGGGCGTGCCGACCGTGTTCGGAGAGGGCCTCCAGGCAGGGGGTGGCGACGGTCTCCAGCAGCGCCTCGGGCGTGGGGAAGTGCCGGTAGACCGTGCCGACGCCGAGTCCGGCCCGGCGTGCGACGTCGTTGAGCTGTAGTTCGGTGCCCTGGTCGACCAGGTCGCGGGCGACGGCGACGATCCGCTCCCAGTTGCGGGCGGCGTCCTTGCGCAGCGGTGTGGTCGTCATGGGGAACAGTCCAGGTCGCTCGTCTCAAGGCAGGCTTGCCGTCCGATCATATGCGGGCGTTTCCGGGTGACGCGCCCGCCGTGGGGGCGGGCCGGGCAGCCCGCCCCCGCGGGGCTGTCAGCGCTGGTCGCGCTGCCTGCTGAGGAAGCCGGTGATGACCTCCAGCCAGTGGTTCGGCTGCTCCAGGAAGGGCAGGTGCCCGGTGGGGAGCTCGGCGGTCTGCGCCCCGGGGATGGCCGCGGCCAGGTCGTACTGGAGAGTGGCCGGTATCAGGGTGTCGGCGGTGGTGACGACGACCAGGGTCGGGGCGGTGATCGCGGCGAGGTCGTCGCGGACGTCGGCGCGGCGGACCAGGTCGACCTGGGCGCCGGTGCCGGGCGGCAGGGCGGCGGCGGTCTGCTCGGCGGCCGCGCGCACCTGGGCGGGAGTGAGGGAGTTCAGCAACGGCGCGCTCACGGCCAGCTGGGTCAGGTACTGGGCGAGCAGAAGGTGCTGTCCGGTGTCGTAGAGCTGCTGCCAGATCGCGGCGGCCAGCTCGGTGCGGGTGTCCACGCGGGCGAAGGTCGCGCTCAGGACGAGCGCGGTGACCCGCCGCGGGTGGCGGACGGCCACTCGGATCGCGACCGGGCCGCCGAGCGAGTATCCGCAGAGGGCGAACGTGTCGAGCCCTTCGGCGTCCGCCGCGGCGACGAGCTGGTCCGCCATGAGGTCCAGCTGCAGGGGCGTGGGCGTGGTGGGGGTGTGTCCTGAGCCGGGGTAGTCGACCCCGACGACGGTGTGCTGTGCGGCGAGCCCTTCCATGATCGGCCCGTAGTTGGCGTCGATGCCGCCGCCGGCGCCATGGGCGAGGAGGAGGCCGGGGCCGGTGCCGTGGACGGTGCGGGCACTGGCGGTCGGGACTGCGTTGGTCATGTCGTGTCCTCGGTCGGGTGGGGATGGGCACGGCGGTGGTCCGGCGTGTTCCGGGTGGCGGGCGCGAGGGGCCGACGCGGCCGTGTGAGCGTTGGCCGGCCCTGTCGGTGTGACGGGCGTGGGGGCCGAATGTTCACGCGTCTGCGTCGGCCGGTGTGGGTGCGTGGGCTTCGCTGAGCCGGCGCACGGCCTCGGCGAGGCGGCGGTCGGTCGCCGCGCGAAGCGGGGCGACCGGGTGGCCCTGGGGGCCGATGACCAGGCCGGTCCGGCCGGTCAACGCGTTGTCGGTGGCGGCGACGATCGAGGGCCTGGCTGCCACCGACGCCGGGCCGGAGGTGGAGCGCTCGAACCTGCGGCGTACCAGCGGCCACAGCAGCCGCAGCGGCGGGGAGACGATCTTCGGGTCGGTCAGGGTGCCGTTGGTCATCTCGGTGGCCGCGCCTCCGGGGTCGGCGGCAAGGACCGATATGCCCGTGCCGGCCAGTCGGGCGGCCAGGTCCAGGGTGTAGGCGAGGTTGGCGAGCTTGGCGCGGCCGTACCAATGGAAGCCGTAGTAGCCGCCGGGCGGCTCGACGGCGTCGAACACCCTCTTGCCTACGCCGACCGCGCCCGAGGTCACGTTCACGATCCGGCTGGGCGCCCCGGCGGCGAGGGTGGGCAGCAGCAGTTCGGTCAGCAGGTACGGCGAGAGGTGGTTGACGACGAAGGACGCCTCGACGCCGCCCAGGGTCCGGTGCTGCGGGAACATCGCTCCGACGTTGTTGACCAGCACCGTCAGCGGTTCCCCCGAGGCGGCGTGGTCGGCGGCGATCCGTTCGGCGAGCGCGCGCACCTGGTCGAGTGAGGAGAGGTCGGCGGACAGGAACTGGCCGGCGCCGTCCGGGCCCGCCGCGTTGATCCGCTCGACCGCTCCGGCTCCCCGTTCCGCGTCGCGCCCGACCACGGTGACCGCGAACCCGGCAGCGGCCAGACCCAGCGCCGTCTCCAGGCCGATGCCCCCTGTCCCCGCCGTGACCACAGCTGTCTTCGTCATGAGCTCCTCCACCCCGAGAAAAGCGGATAGTCCATCCGGTTAGTCGAGACGGTAACACACATCCGGATCACCTATCCGGTTAGGCGTCACGGGCCCGTCCACACGGCTTGGGCCGCCGCACGGGGACGGTCAGCGGCCTGGGGTTTGTTTTGTCCGGTCAGTCGGCTCTCCGCAGCTCCCTGAAACGGGCGGCGGCCGCGGCGAGATCCACGATCGGGGCGGGGTAGCCCAGGACCGCACGGGTGGCTGCGTCGAGGTGGGGGACGCGGTGGACCGCGGTGGCGTCGAGGTGGCGGAGCTCGGGGAGCCAGCGGCGTACGTACTCCCCGCGGGGGTCGTACCGGCGTGCCTGGACGAGTGGGTTGAGGAGCCGGTTCGGGCGGGTGTCCGTGCCGGTCCCGGCGACCCATTGCCAGTTGAGCTGGTTGTTCGCCACATCGCCGTCGACCAGGAGGTCCAGGAAGTGGCGGGCTCCCGCCCGCCAGTCCACGTACAGCGTCTTGGTGAGAAAGCTTGCCGCGAGCAGGCGGGCCCGGCCCGGCATCCAGCCCTCGTGACGGAGCTGTCGCAGGGCGGCGTCGACGACGGGGTAGCCCGTGCGGCCGTCCTGCCAGGCTTCGAACTCCTTCGTGGCGCGGCGCCAGCGGTCGTGCCGGGGCCGGTAGTCGTGATCGGCCGCGTCGGGGCGGGCCGCCAGGACCTGGTGGTGGAAGTCCCGCCAGGCGAGCTGGCGAACGAAGGCGTGCGCACCGGGACTGTCCTGGGCGCGGGCCCGGTGCAGCAGTTCGGTCGGTGAGAGGCAGCCGAAGTGCAGGTAGGGGGAGAGCCGGGAGGTCGCGTCGGCGGCCAGGTCGTCGTGCCGGTCGTCGTATGCGGACAGCGGGCCTGCCAGCCATGACCGCAGCCTGCGGCGGGCCTCGGATTCTCCGCCGGCGGGCAGGCCCGGTGACGCGGAGCCCGACGCGAGGGACCTTGCGCGAGGAAGGCCGGCCGAGCCTACGTCCGGTAGCCGTACGGCGTCCGGTGCCGGCAGGACGCCGCGCACGGAGAAGCTCTCCCACCGGCGGAAGTACGGGGTGAAGACGGCGAAGTGGTCCTTGCCCGCCGGTGTCAGTGCTCCCGGGGGGACGACCGTCAACGAGGCGTCGTGGACCCGTAGTTCGCGTCGGTCGCCGGCCAGCTCCGCGCGCAGCCGGTCCTCGCGCCGTGCCGCGTAGCGGCTCACCCCACCCGCGATGTGCACCACGGCGGCCCCGGTCTGCGCCGCCACCCGGCAGGTCTCCTCGACCACGTCGCCGACGCGCACCACCAGCCGGCCGCCCCGAGCCCGCAGGGCCGTGTCGAGATCGGCCAGGCTGTCGGCGAGGAACGCCGCGCGGTTGGGTCCGGCGAAGCCGGTGCGGCGGATGCCGCTGTCGACGACGAAGAGCGGGACCACACGTTCCGCGTCCTTCAGAGCGGCCTGGAGGACCGGATTGTCGTGCACCCGCAGGTCGGCGGTGAACAGGGCGACCGAGACGCGCACAGTTCCCTGAGCCCCCTCAGTGCGTACGGGCCGGTTCCGGGGCGGCCGATTCGGCCGCGGCGGCGATGTTGCGGACCATGCCGCCGAAGACCGCGGCGTGGCAGGGGGCCACGCCCCACCAGTAGGCGTGCCCGGCCAGGCCGTGCGGATGGAACAGGGCCCGCTGCCGGTACACCGTGCGCCCCTGGGGATCCCGGTCGACGGCCATCTCCAGCCAGGCCAGCCCCGGCAGCCGCATCTCCGCGCGCAACCGGAGCAGCCGGCCCGGCTCGATCTCCTCCACTCGCCAGAAGTCCAGGCTGTCGCCGACCCGCAGCCGGGTCGCGTCCCGGCGGCCCCGGCGCAGACCGACACCGCCCACCAGGGTGTCCAGCCAGCCCCGCAGGGACCAGGCCAGCGGCGAGGAGTACCAGCCGTTCTCGCCGCCGATCGCCTCCACCACCCGCCACAACGCCTGCGGCGACGCCCCGACCGTGCGCTCGCGGTGATCCGTGTAGAGGCTGCCCCCCGCCCAGTGGGGGTCGGTGGGCAGCGGGTCGCTGGGGGCACGGGGAGTCGAGGCCGATGACCACCTGGTGGCGACGTCCGCGTCCCGCACGCGCCGCAGAGCCAGCCCGATCGCCCGGTCGAGGGTGACCAATCCCTTGGGAGGGTCCGGCACGTAACGGACGATGTCCCGCTCGGCGCAGACCACCTCGTGCTTCAGCGACTCGACCAGCGGGCGCGCGAGAGCACCCGGTACGGGGGTGACCAGACCGACCCAGAGGCTGGACAGTCGGGGGGTGAGCAGCGGAACGGGGACGATGACGCGTTTCGGCAGCCCGGCGACGACGGCGTACCGCCGCATCATCTCCTCGTACGTGACGATGTCCGGTCCGCCGATGTCGAAGGCACGGTTCACCTCGTACGGCAGCCTCGCGCATCCCACGAGGAAGCGCAGCACGTCGCGGACGGCGATGGGCTGGATGCGGGTGCGAACCCAACTCGGGGTCACCATCACGGGCAGCCGCTCGGTCAGATACCGCAGCATCTCGAACGACGCCGAACCCGACCCGATGATCACGGCTGCCCGCAGTACCGCGGTGGGCACGCCCGAGGCCAGGAGGATGCGGCCCACTTCGGCCCGGGACCGCAGATGGGGTGACAGTGCGCGCCCGGGTACTCCGGAGGGGCCCAGACCGCCGAGGTAGACGATCCGGCGGATTCCGGCGGCACGCGCCTGCTCACCGAAGATCCTGGCCGCGCGCCGGTCGGTCTCCTCGAAGCCCCGACCGGTGCCCAGCGCGTGCACCAGGTAGTACGCGACGTCCATGCCCTCCATGGCCGCGCGTACGGCCCCCTCGTCCGTCACGTCCCCGCGCACGGCCTCCACCTGCTCGGACCACGGGTGGTCCCGCAGCTTGCCGGGGGCGCGGGCCAGACAGCGCACGGAATGCCCGGCGGCCAGCAACTCCGGCACCAGCCTGCCGCCGATGTAACCGGTGGCACCGGTGACCAGACAGCGCAGCGGCCGGTCGTCGTCGGTCATGCCGATCGCGCGCATGCCTGTGGAGTGCGCCTTGTCCTGCGACGGCCGGCGGGCCGGGGGGCGGGAAACGTCATGGCTCTCATGTCCTCCCGGGACGTTCCCCCCGATGTGCTCTGTCGCTGTTCTCCTGAGCCCATGCTTGGTTCTCCTGAGCCCATGCTTGGGCCCGAGGGCGGGCACCGCAACCTCGCCGGTCCCGGCCGGACCAGCGGTCGGCCGTGGCACGCACGCTCCCCTGCCCGGCATACCCTTCAAAGGGGGGTGGCCGTGGCGACGCGCCGCAGCCCCGCACCGTCGACGGGCGTCGGGCAGCGGACCTGAGTCGTGGTCGCGCCCTCACCCGGCAGGAGGTCCGTATGAAGCACGTGCCCTTTCCCTCCGAAAGCCACGCCGAGGTCCGCATCGTGGCCGCCACGCCGGAAGTCGCCCGGCGCGTCGCCGAAGTGCTCCGGCGCTGCTTCGCCTCGACCGAGCAGCGCAGCTATCCCGCCGGCCGCGCAGGAGGGACCCGGCTCCACATCACCCTCGACACCGCTCAAGCGGCGGAACCCGCACAGTCCTGGCTCACGACCAGCACCTCGACAGAGCAGACACGGACACACGCCGACGAGGTGTGACCCGGATCCGAGCGGCCCGAGGATCCGTCGTCGCCCCCGTCCCCACGCGGCCGTCAAACCGGAGAACGACAGCCATGACGAAACTCCGCGAACGCAAGAACAACCGGAAGGCGGTCCTGCGGTCCCTGTACGGGGCCGTCGAGCACAACCGCCCCGAGGTCAACGGATCGGTGCTGCGCGCCGAACTGGGCCTGCCCGACGAGGACCTCTCCGCCGCCTGCGCCTATCTGGCCGACGAGGGCCTGATCAGCGTGGACTGGACATCACACCGCACCCCCGCCACCGTCGCCCTGACGCATGAGGGCATCCGTCTGATGGAGGAGGAAGAGGAGGAACAGGAAGACCGGGGGAAGCCGGAGGAGGCACAGCCGGACGACTGACCGGCCCTCTTCTCCTCGTCCGGAGGTAACCTGGCCGGACCGAGAGCTTTCGCGCAGCGCGACCGGCGGTGCCGTTCCCGGCGAGTGACGAAACGGGCAGTCGTCCGACGGCTCCCGGGACGGGACCGCACGATGGAACCCGGCGGAACGCAGGCCGAAGGCGCGTCTTCGGCCGACGCGCACACGTACCGTATGCCCACGCCTCGCTTGGCCCTCACCCCGGACGTCAGCCACGGCCCGCTGGACGGGGCCTGGTGGCCGCGCTGCGATGCGCTGGAGCTCGAACTTCCCTCGCTCGTCGGCTCGTTGGAGCCGGACCCGGACACGACGGTACGGGTCACCGTGGACCCCGCCGAATGGCCCGACACGCCGTGCACCGTCATGGCGCCCGGCCGGGTGACAGCCGTGGAGCCGGCCGACCCCGAGAACCCGCTGACCGGCGCGCGCATGCTGGCCCTCGCCGAGACCGACCGCCTCGGGGGCACGACAGGGGAGGCGGAATGAGGCACGTCGCGCCCCCACTCTTCGAGCCCGCACTCTTCGAGGAGTGCCGTATCGTCCGCGCACACGGCGAACTGGACAGGCAGACCGTGGCGCCGCTGGCCCGCGCCCTGGCCGAAGCCCGCGCGGCCCGGCCCGGACGGCTCCTCCTCATCGTGGACCTGAGCGAGGCAACCTTCACCGACTGCAGCATCCTGACGCCCCTGTGCGATGCCTGGTACGACTGCCGCGCCCGGAGCGGCTGGCTGCGCATCGTCTACGACGGCCACACGACAGACCTGGTCTTCCGCTGCACCGGTCTCCTCGAGCGCTTCCCCGCATACGCCAGCGCGCAGGACGCCTGGGAGGGACGAACGGCCGACCCCGGCGCAGCGGAGCCGCCCCGACGAGCCGGGTGACCGCACCGGCGAGCCGAGCCGACGCGTTCCCCGCCGCCGAGGAACACCGTCCCGGCACAGGACGACGTACCGCGCCGAACCACTCGACAGGACGCCTTCATGACGAGCGACCGCCTACGGCCTCCACCGCCGGCCCCGCCCCTCCTCCGCCTGTACCTGGCGCCCGAGAGCGCCCTGCCACGCCGTATCGACGGGGCGTGGTGGCCACGCACCTCCGATCTCCTGGCAGAAGTCCGGCAGCTCCTGGGCGGCCTGCCCCGGGGCTGGGGCCGAATCCTCAGTGTCCGGGTGAACGGCACGGTGTGGACCGGAGCACCGGCCCGGCTGCTCGTCCGCGACCAGGTCGTCCGGGTGCGCGGGACCACCACGGCGCACGCGTCGGGCACCGTCGTTCTGATGGCACCCGGACATGGGCGCAGGGACCTTCTGGTCGTGCCGCCGGACGCGACCGAGCGGGCGGTCGCATCGCCTCGTGTCCGCCGCCGGTCTGACGGCGGAACCGGGCGGTTCCGCGTCCTGAGCGCGGCCCCGGGCAGTGGGGAAATCTGCCACGGCGAGCCCACATCTCCGTGCCTGCCGGAGTTAGGGTTGTCGCACGACGCGGAGGGCGCCGACTCCCTCACAGACCAGTGCCCCTCACGACCGGCTCCCTCGCCGCCCCTCGAAACGAAGGTGCTATGCCCGCTGAGAACGCCTCCGTCGCCGGCAACCTCGACGATGACGACTATCCCGCCTACACCATGGGGCGGGCCGCGGACGTTCTCGGCACCACTCCCGCCTTCCTGAGGGCCGTCGGTGACGTCGGGCTGATCGCTCCGCTGCGTTCGGAAGGCGGCCACCGCCGTTATTCCCGCCGCCAGTTGCGCATCGCCGGCCGCGCCCGTGAGCTCGTCGACCAGGGCACCCCCATCGAGGCCGCGTGCCGCATCGTCTCCCTCGAGGACCAGCTGGACGAGGCCCTGCGTCTGAACCGGGAAATACACCGGAAGCTGGACGAGCACGGCGCGGATACCTAGTCCCGCCACTACAGAAATACACCCCGGCGCGGGAGGACAATTACCGGACGCTCCCGAAAACGCATGACCGCCTCCATCCGGCCTGTGTTAACGTGATAGCAGTTGCAGTTTTGGTTGCCAGAGATTTTTTCTTTGCAGAGCTTTCCGGATCCTTCCGGAGGGGTGATCATCGCGGCGACTCGGCTTCG
This sequence comes from Streptomyces sp. NPDC001135, assembly GCF_053598395.1. Classification (NCBI taxonomy): domain Bacteria; kingdom Bacillati; phylum Actinomycetota; class Actinomycetes; order Kitasatosporales; family Streptomycetaceae; genus Streptomyces; species Streptomyces sp. NPDC001135. Next base: position 20,897 of record NZ_JBSFKD010000043.1, read on the forward strand.
CAAAGTGCGGAGCCCGACACTGCCCCTCAAGGGAGATTCAATATGGCATCTGGCACCGTGAAGTGGTTCAACGCGGAAAAGGGCTTCGGCTTCATCGAGCAGGAGGGCGGCGGCGCTGACGTGTTCGCCCACTACTCGAACATCATCAGCAACGGTGGCTTCCGCGAGCTTCAGGAAGGCCAGAAGGTCAGCTTCGACGTCACGCAGGGCCAGAAGGGCCCGCAGGCCGAGAACATCGTGGCCGCCTGACGCTGACACGAGTCGTCGCGAGCCAGCGGTTCGCGCATCATGTGGCTGGGGCCCGCACTCTTGGGGTGCGGGCCCCAGCTCATTGATTTTCCCGTTATCCGGATTTCCCGGACCGCCGGCCGCCCCCGCTTCAGCACCACGAGGCCCGGCTCTTTTTTCTTCGGCTCATTCCTGCGAATCCCCCCGCGGCCATCGCCGCTGGACGGAATTCCTCGATGCGCCGCATCGAGGAAGGTTCTTCCATGAACCGCACCCCCCGTCGCACCGGCACCGCTCCCGGCAGCCGCTTCCGTACGCAGGGGACGGGCCGCCAGGGTCCCCGCCCGGGTACCGGACGAAAGACCGGCCAGGGCACACGCCCCGCCCCGCGCCGACAGGAATTCGCCCTGCCGGTCACCCTCACCGAGCCGCTGCCGGCGGTCGAGACGTTCACCGAACTGGACATGTCCGCACGGCTGTTGGCCGCGCTCGTCGCCGAGGGCGTGACCGTGCCCTTCCCGATCCAGGCGGCCACACTGCCGAACGCGCTGGCCGGCCGGCACGTCCTGGGCCGGGGTCGGACGGGCTCGGGCAAGACGCTCGCCTTCGGCCTGCCGGTGCTGGCCCGTCTGGACGGACAGCGGGCCCAGCCCCGGCAGCCGCTCGCCCTCGTCCTCGTCCCCACCCGGGAACTGGCCCAGCAGGTCACCGACGCGCTCACCCCCTACGCCCGCGCCCTACGGCTGCGGCTCGCCACCGTGGTGGGCGGCATGCCGATGGGCCGCCAGGCGAGTGCGCTGCGCGACGGCGCCGAGGTCGTCGTGGCGACGCCCGGCCGCCTCAAGGACCTCATCGAGCGGCGGGCCTGCCGACTGGACCGGGTCGCCGTCACCGTGCTGGACGAAGCCGACCAGATGGCCGACATGGGGTTCATGCCGCAGGTGACCGCGCTGCTCGACCAGGTTCCCGCGAGCGGCCAGCGGTTGCTGTTCTCGGCCACGCTGGACCGCAACATCGACCTCCTGGTACGCCGCTACCTGCACGACCCCGTGGTGCACTCGGTCGACCCGTCCGCGGGGGCCGTCACCACCATGGAGCACCACCTGCTGCACGTGCGCGACGCCGACAAGGACGCCGCCGCGACCGAGATCGCCGCCCGCGACGGACGCGTGCTCATGTTCCTGGACACCAAGCACGCGGTGGACCGGCTCACCAGGCACCTGCTGTCCGTCGGGGTGCGAGCCTCGGCCCTGCACGGCGGCAAGTCCCAGTCACAGCGCAACCGGACGCTCGCCCAGTTCAAGGACGGCCACGTCACGGTCCTGGTGGCCACCAACGTCGCCGCCCGCGGAATCCACGTCACGGGCCTCGACCTCGTCGTGAACGTAGACCCGCCCGGCGACCACAAGGACTACCTCCACCGCGGCGGCCGTACCGCACGCGCCGGCGAGTCCGGCACCGTCGTCACCCTCGTGCTGCCGCACCAGCGGCGAGCGGTGGACCGTCTGATGGGCGACGCCGGCATCGCCCCGCGTACCGCCCGGATCCGTCCGGGCGAGTCCGAACTGCAGCGCATCACCGGCGCCCGCACCCCCTCCGGCGTACCTGTCACCCTCACCGCATCGGTCGAAGAAGCAGGCGAGGGCAAGGGATCCGTCGGCCGGCATCGCCGGAGCCGGGCCGCCGACCGTGGCAGGAGCGGCCAGGGGGCCGGCCTCGGCGGAAGAGGCCGGGCCGCCGCCCGGGGCCGTCGGCCCGCACCGAGGAACAACCCATAGCCCGTGCACGGGGGAGCGCTCCCTGCGGCCGGGACGAGCCGTCGCCCGTTCTGCCCGCCCCGACGACGAGGAGAAGCCCTTGACGACGTTTCCGCCCCGAACACAGCAGCCCGACAGCGCCGACGGCACCGGCCTGACCGCCCGCGACGCCATGCACGCTCCCGGGCCGCAGGTCGACGACCACATGGCGGTCGACGTGGCCCTGTCCGTGCTCATCGGTGCGCGTGTCCCGCATCTGCTCCTGCGGGACGAGGACGGTCGGTGCGCGGGACTGGTCACGCGGGCCCAGCTGGCCGCACACCGCGGCGGCTCGTGGTACAGCGACCGGACGCGGCTGCGGGACATCCCGCTCGACCGCGGGCCGTTCACCTCGTCCACATCCATGCTCAGCGAGGCGGAGGCCACCATGCGGGTCCGGACGCTGGACGTGTCCCCCGTGATCGATGAACACGGCTACGCCCTGGGCGTGCTCGCTCTCATGCCCTGACCGTCGTCCGCCCCCACCCGACCACCGTCTCCGGCGTTCTTCCCCACCTCGTGGAGGCAGCCATGCGCTGTGTCATCGCCCGGTACCCCTTCGACCTGACCAAGATCGAGGTCGAACAGTCCATGACCGGCGTCCCGCCCGGACCCGTCAACGGCGTGTCCGTCACCATCGACCGCCGCGTCTACTCCGTGATGCAGGTCGGGGAAGTGATCACCCGGCAGAACCGCCGTGACTTCACGGTGGCCGAGATGCGCCGGGCGCTGACCCGGCTCGGCTTCACCTGCCACGACGCGCGCCCGGTCGCGCCAGGCTGGGATGCACGGGGGAACGACGACGCGCTCGGCTGGTGAACGCCTGACCGTGTCCCGGCCCTCGTGGCCGGCGAAGCCGGTGAACCCGATTCCGTCCGGCCTCACGGCCCGGAAGGAGAGCACCGGTGATCCCGCACTCCTCGGCTGCCTCGACCGAGGAGTGCGGGTGATAGTGGAGGCATGCGTTCCGCACCCGGTTCCGGGAGGACCGCCGGCCGACCCGGTGGCGGTCCGCGCGTGGTGATCGTGATGGGCGTGTCCGGCTCCGGCAAGTCCACCGCGGGAGCCGGGCTCGCGCGGCTGCTGGGTGTGCCGTTCCTGGAGGGGGACGACCTTCACCCCGCGTCGAACCGCGCCAAGATGGCGTCCGGACACCCGCTGGACGACGCCGACCGGCGGCCCTGGCTGGAGGCGGTCACGGAGTGGATCCGGGCCACCGCATCGAGCGGACAGGGAGGTGTCGCCGCCTGTTCCGCGCTCAAGCGCGCGTACCGCGACCGGTTCCGGAGCACGGGAGCGAACGTGTGGTTCCTGTACCTGGCCCTCGACCGTGAGGTGGCCGAGAAGCGCCTGACACGGCGCAAGGGCCATTTCATGCCGACGGAGCTGCTCGACTCCCAGTACGCCACGCTGGATCCGCTGCACGCCGACGAACCGGGCGTCACCATCGACATCAACGACTCGGAGGACCCGGCGGAGGTTCTGGCGGCCGCGGTGCGGGCCGTGTCCGCGCCGGAACGGTAGCCCCTCCCGGCCCGGTGCCGTGCGCGATCACGTCGGATCCCGCCCCCAGGAGGTCCGGATGGATCTGATCCACTTCCGTATGGTCATGCCGTCCGCACTCACCGAGGCTGCCGTCGGGCTGCTCGCCTCACACGACGGCGTGCTCAACCTCGTGGTCGTGCGGGAGGCCCGCCTCCCGGGTGGTGACGCGGTCGAGTGCGACGTGCTGAAGGGCGCCGCGAACGGGGTGCTCGGTGACCTGCGCGAGCTGGGGGTCGACCGTACGGGGGCGATCGCCGTCGCCGACGCCGGGGTGATGTTCTCGCGGCACGCCGAGCGCATCGAGGCGGGCCTGCCGAGCGCGCTCGTCCACGTGCCGCTGTGGGCCTCGGTCGAGGCCCGCATCCGCGCGCAGGGGACCTATCCGCCGTCCTTCTACCTGTTCCTGGTGGTCGCCGGGATCATCGGCTCGGTCGGCATCATGACGAACTCGCAGATCCTCATCGTGGCGGCCATGGTGGTCGGCCCCGAGTACAACGCGATCACCAGCATCGCGCTCGGTCTGGACCACCGCAGCCGTCGCAGGGTCCGGGAAGGTATGCGGGCGCTGACGGCCGGTTTCGGGCTGGCCATCGTGGCCACTCTGGGTTTCGCCGCGCTGGCGCGCGCCGCCGGCCTGCAGTCCAAGGCCTTCGAGCTGGGACTACGGCCCGTGTCCCACCTGATCGACACGCCGGACCTCTTCTCGGTCGTCGTCGCCGTCCTGGCCGGCGTCGTCGGCATCGTCTCGCTCACGGAGGGACGCGACAGCGCCCTGCTCGGGGTGTTCATCTCCGTGACCACGATTCCCGCCGCCTCGGACATCGCCGTCTCACTCGCCTTCGCCGAGTGGCACCAGGCATGGGGCTCGCTGGTCCAACTGCTGCTCAACGTGGTGGTGCTCGTGATCGTCGGGGTTCTCACGCTGCGTGTGCAGCGGCGCCTGTGGTATCGCGCGGCGCGCAGGGCCGGTGCGCGGGGCTAGAGGTCCCGTGGATCTTGCCCGGCGAGCCGCAGCAGGAGCTCCGGCATACGCTGATCGAGGGGGAGCAATCGGGTGAATCGCACACCGGAAGGGGCGCCCCGATGGACGACTACCCGCTGATCGAGGACCACGGGCTGATCGGTGATCTGCAGACCGCGGCGCTGGTGACCACCGAGGGGGTGGTCGACTGGTTCTGCTCCCCGCGGTTCGACTCGCCGAGTGTGTTCGGGGCGCTTCTGGACAAGGAGAAGGGCGGCCACTGCACGGTCCGGCCGGCCCACCGGACCCATTCGACCAAGCAGTTGTACCTGCCCGACACGGCGGTCCTGGTGACCCGGTTCATGACCGAGGCGGGCGCCGGTGAGGTGATGGACTTCATGCCCGTGACCGGCACGACGGCCACGCGCCGGCACCGGCTGGTCCGCCTGATCCGCTGTGTGCGCGGCACCATGACCTTCGATGTGGAGATCGCCCCGCGGTTCGACTACGGACGCAGCAAACACGAGGCGCACATCACCCCGCACGGGGCGGTCTTCGTCGCGGAGGACGGCACGGAACTCACCGTGCACCCCATCCGGGAGCCGGAGGACGAGCGGCTCTCGGACGTCCTGACGCACCAGGACGCCGACCTGCAGGTCTCGCTCACCCTGCAGGCCGGTCAGGAGCGCGGGCTGATCCTGGAGATGGGTGCCGAGGGACCGCCCGCGGAGGTGCGCCGCGCCGCACACGAACAGCTCTTCGCGGAGACGGTGGCGTTCTGGCGCTCCTGGCTGGCGCAGTCCCGCTACACCGGGCGCTGGCGGGAGGTGGTGGAGCGGTCCGCGATCACGCTGAAGCTCATGACCTTCGCCCCCAGCGGCGGCCTGGTGGCCGCTCCGACGGCGGCCCTTCCGGAGCAACTGGGCGGTGAGCGCAACTGGGACTACCGCTTCACCTGGATCCGGGACGCCTCCTTCTCCGTGTACGCCCTGCTGGGACTGGGGTTCACGGAGGAGGCCAGGGCGTTCATCATCTGGCTGGGCGAACGGGTCAAGGAGCGGGCCGGCAGCGACGGGAACACGGGCCCGCTCAACATCATGTACAAGGTCGACGGCTCCTCCGACCTGAACGAGCACATCCTCGGCCACTGGGAGGGCTACGCGGGTTCCGCCCCGGTACGGATCGGCAACGGCGCCGCCACCCAGCTCCAACTGGACATCTACGGCGAGGCACTGGACAGCATCTACTTCGCGCACCGGCACGGATTCGAGGTCGGACACGGGGGATGGACCTCGCTGCGGACGGACCTGCAATGGCTGGCGGACCACTGGAACCAGGCGGAGGAGGGGATCTGGGAGACCCGCGGCGGCCGCCAGGACTTCACGTACGGGCGGGTGATGTCGTGGGTGGCGTTCGACCGTGCGCTGCGGCTCGCCGAGGCGAAGGGGTGGCCGTCCGCCGCCGACCGCTGGAAGGCCGAACGGGACGCCGTCTACGAGCAGGTCATGGCCAAGGGGTGGAGCGAGGACCGGCAGGCCTTCGTCCAGCACTACGGCAGCACGGTCCTGGACTCCTCGCTGCTGCGCATGGCGACGGTCGGGTTCCTCACCCCGGGAGATCCGATGTGGGCGTCGACCCTGGACGCCATGGAGCAGGAACTGGTCAGCGACAGCCTGGTCTACCGCTACAACCCCGAGGCCTCGCCGGACGGACTGCGCGGCTCGGAGGGCACCTTCTCCCTGTGCACGTTCATGTACGTCGATGCCCTGGCGCGCGCGGGACGGGCGGACCGGGCGAGGCTGGTGTTCGAGAAGATGATGGGGTACGCCAACCATCTGGGCCTGTACTCCGAGGAGATCGACCCGACGGGCCGTCAACTCGGCAACTTCCCGCAGGCGTTCACCCATCTCGCCCTCATCGACTCGGCCATCACCCTGAACGGCGCTCTCGACAGGAAGTAGTCCGGCCCGGTTCAGCCCTCGTCACCTGTGCCGCCGCGCCGCAGGTCGGCGTCGGTGAGACCCTCCAGCTCGCCGTGGGTGTCCAGCCAGTACAGCAGGGCGACCGCCGGGACGACGAACACGCCGGCGACGAGGATGACGAAGGCCAGCCAGCGCAGTGTGGTGGGGGCGCCCGCGCCCTCGGCGACGGTCAGCGAGGTCGGGACGAGGTAGGGGCGCTGCGCCATGCCCCAGGCGAGGACGGCCGAGGCGACCACGCCGACCGCCGTGACCCGGGACCAGGCTCCGGAGGGGCGGACCAGCAGCCATGTGGTGGCGAGCGTGGCCAGCACCGCCACGACGACGAAGACGAGACCGGCGCCGTGGGTGAGGCCGTGCCACACATGGGGCGCGTCGCCGTGGGTGACGAACAGGGTGATGACGGCGAGCACGGCGAGGGCGGCGAGGGCGGCGAGGGCCCGTCGGCGGAAGTAGCGGTCCAGGTCCGGTTCGGCGAAGCGCCGGGCGTCCGCGGCGAGGAAGACGGCGCCGAGCGTCGCCGTGACCGCGATGGCGAGCAGGCCGAACAGCAGGGACGTGGGGTTGGCCCAGACGTCCGTGGACGCCGTCGTCGTGGCGGTCACCCGGCCCGAGGCCACTCCCCCGGCCGCGGCACCGAGGAAGAACGGCGTCAGCAGCGAGGAGACGGCGAAGACCGCCCCGTACAGGCGCCGGCCGGCCAGCCGCCGGACGGGTTTGCGCAGCGCGAACCCGGCGCCGCGCAGCACGATGCCCACGGCGGCGAGCGCCAGGGGCAGCCACATCGTGGTGAAGACCTGCTGGAAGAAGACGGGGAAACCGGTCCACATGATCACGAGTACGAAGATCAGCCAGACGTTGTTGACCTCCCAGACGGGCTCCATCGCGTGGTCGATCAGCCACCGCGGGCGCTTGCCGCGCTCGGCTCCGCCCGCGGTCAGGTCCCAGAAGCCGGCTCCGTAGTCGGTGCCGCCGCCGCAGGCGTAGGCGGCGATCGCGAGCAGCAGGACGACGGCGATCACCCCGGCGATCACGGTCGGCTCCCGGCGGAGCGCGGCCCGTACGGCGTGTCCGTCTCCGGTGTGTCGGGCTCCGGTGTCTCCGTCGGTGGCCGCGGCCCGCCGGTCTCGTCGGCGAGCCGCCAGCGTGAGCGCATCTTGAGCAGCACCGCGAGGAACGACCCGAACACGAAGACGTACACGACGACGACCAGGGCGAACGTGATCCACAGGCTGGTGGCGCGGGTCGCCGTCACCGCCTCGGCGACCCGCATGTTCCGGTAGACGATCCAGGGCTGACGGCCCACCTCGGTGGTGATCCAGCCGCATTCGACGGCGGCGACGGAGGCCACGCCCCCGCACGCCGCGCCGCGGAAGAACCACGGGGAGGCGGGCAGCCGGCGGCGCCACAGCCACAGGACGCCGTACCACAGGGCGAGCAGGAGCAGCAGGGAGCCGATCCCGACCATGGTGTCGAAGGCCCAGTGGGCGATGGTGGCCTGGGTGGCGGTCGGCCGGTCGTGCGCGGGCACCGAGGTCAGCCCGGTGACCTGCGTGTCCGGGCGGAAGCCGGCCAGGATGGAGTCGAGCTGCGGGATCCTGATGCCGCCGGAGATGGTGCCGTCGGGGTGCAGCCGGCCGTACAGGTACTCCGGCACGTGGGTGTCGGTCTTCCAGACGATCTCCATGGCGCCGAACTTCACGGGCTGCTTGTGGAAGACCTGCCGGGCGATGGAGTCGCCGAGCATGAACTGCACGGGCGTGCACACCGCGGCGAGCGTGAAGGGGATCGTGAAGCCGAGCCGGTGGTAGCGGTCCCGGCGGCCACGCAGCCACCCGACGGCGTAGACACCCGCCACGACGTAGCCCGCCGTCACGAACATCGCGAAGACGAAATGCCAGTACTCCGGGCCGAACATGGGGGTGAAGACCGCCTTCCAGATCTTCACGTCGACCGGGTTGCCCGCGGAGTCGAGGGTGAAGCCGCGCGGGGTGTTCATCCACGAGTTGGCGGCCAGGATGCCGAAGGCGCCGAGCAGGGCCACGAGAGGCAGGGGCAGGCCGAGCAGGAAGTGGGTCCGGGAGGGAAGCCTTCGCCAGCCGTAGAGGTAGATGGCGATGAGGACGGCCTCCAGGAAGAACGCCCACGCCTCGACGCCGAAGCCGATGCCGAAGACATCGCCCCACCGGCCCATCATGCCCGGCCACAGCAGCCCGAACTCGAAGGACAGCACCGTGCCGGTGACCACACCGATCGCGAACTGCACCGCCATGACGGCCGACCACCGCCGTGCCAGCAGCAGGGCGGTGGCATCGCCACGGCGCAGACCGTAACCGTGCATGACGAGCGTGATCAGCGGCAGCGCCACGCCCAGGGGCACCAGGATGATGTGGGAGGCCAGGGTGAAGGCCATCATCGATCTGGCCGGCAGCGTCTGCGCCGGTACGTCAGCCAGCAGCAGGACCGTGTGCATGTGTCGTCTCTCCGGGACCGGCGCGGGAGGGTCGGGTCAGCCGCCGGTGGCGAATCCCGGGAAGAGCGTCATCCCGCCGTCGACGTACAGGGTCGTGCCCACGACGTAGTCCATGAGGTCGGACGCCAGGCCGACGACGGCGTGGGCGATGTCGTCGGGGTCGCCGATCCGCTTGTAGGGGATCAGCTGCAGGAGGTCCTGCTGCGCCTGCGGCGTCTCCCAGGCGTCGCGGTTGATGGGGGTCTTGATCGCTCCGGGGGCGATCGCGTTCACCCGGATCCGTTTCGGGGCGAGTTCCTGGGCGAGGGTCGCCATCATCATCCCCACGCCGCCCTTGGACGAGGCGTAGTTGACGTGCCCGGCCCATGGGATGATCTGGTGCACCGAACTCATGCAGATGATCTTCCCGGCGGCGCGCGACACCTCGGGGACGACCCCACGGCGCAGGAACTCCTTGGTCGCCTCACGGGCGCAGAGGAACTGCCCGGTGAGGTTGACGTCCAGGACCTTCTGCCACTGGGCGAGGGTCATCTCCGTGACCGGCGCGTCCCGCTGCAGTCCCGCGTTGGCGACCAGGATGTCGATCGTGCCGAACTCCTGGACCATCCGGTCCACCATGGCGACGACCTGGTCCTCCTGGGACACGTCCGCCTCGTAGGCGGCGGCCCGTACCCCGAATCCGGTGATCTCCTCGACCACGTTCTCGGCGTCCTCACGGCCGGCCACGTAGTTCACCACGACATCGGCCCCCGCACGGCCCAGCGCGATGGCCGTCGCCTTGCCGATTCCGGAGTTCGCGCCGGTCACCAGCGCCTTCTGCCCCTTGAGCAGGTGGGCGGGGACGACGTTCTGGGGTGCGCCCTCGGTGGAACTCACGATGTCCTGCTCCTCCACTGCGTGCCCGCTTCCGCCGGGCTCGTCGCCCGGCGGTCCGGAGATCACACAAGCACCCCGGAGGGACGGCGGCACGGCGCGGCGGTCCGCGTTGCGCTGCCCGGAGGAGGATGTTCGCCCGGTCGGGGCCCGGGGGCCGGCGGGGCCTCAGCCCAGCCGCTCCAGCAGGTGGTCGCCGACGCGGAGGGCGTTCGCGATGGCCGTCAGGGACGGATTGACCGCGCCGATGCTCGGGAAGAAGCTGGTGTCGACGACGTACAGGTTGTCCAGGTCGTGGGCCTTGCAGTTGACGTCCAGGGCCGAGGACGCCGGGTCGCTGCCGAAGCGCACCGTGCCGGCCTGGTGGGCAGTGGCGCCGATCGGCATCCCCTTGTGCAGGTAGATGCTGCGGGACAGCAGACGGTGCTCGTGCATGCCGAGGTGGCCGAGCATGTGCTGCAGTTTGTGCCGCAGGCGCTTGAGACCGGCGATGTTGTTGCCCTCGTCGAGCGTGAGCCGGATACGGCCGTCGTCCTCCAGGGTCACCCGGTTGTCCGGCTGCGGCAGGTCCTCGCCGCACAGCCAGAAGTCGACGGCGTGGTGGGCCAGGACCTCGAACGGCATGTCCGGCGTGACCGCTCCGGCCCAGCGCGGGGCCTCGCCGTGGATCTGCTCGGCGTCCGACTTGCCGAGCATCTGGATCCCGCCGAGCGGGTACTCCCAGTCGTCCGCGCCCAGGTACCAGTCGTGCAGGGCCAGGGTCTTCTGGAACTGGGTGTCGTTGGGTTCCTTCGAAACGGCCATCAACGCAAGGTTGTTGTGGCGCATGTAGTGCCGGCCGACCACGTCCGAGCTGTTCGCCAGTCCGCGCGGATGCCGGTCGTTGGCCGAAGCCAGCAGGAGCGCCGCGGAGTTGACCGCCCCGCAGGCCACGACCACGACGTCGGCCGAGAACCGGGCCTCCCGCTCGCCGGGGAGCTGGGCGACGACGGTGGTGACGCTGCGTCCGGTGGCGTCGGTCTCCAGCCGGGTCACCCGGGCGTTGGTGATCATCTCCACGTTCGGGTGCCGCAGCGCCGGCTCCACACAGATCACCTGGGCGTCGGACTTGGCCCGGACCAGGCAGGGGAAGCCGTCCACCCGGTTGCAGCGGATGCAGACGCTGGAGTGGGTGGCCCGGCCGTCCTCGCCCTGGGTGAGGTTGACCCCGATCGGCAGGTGGAAGGGGTGCAGCCCCCGCTTCTCCAGGTCGTGGCTCAACTGCTCGATCCGCGGCTCGTGTTCGACCGGAGGGTACGCGTACTGGGCGCTGCACGGCCCTTCCCAGGGATCCTCGCCGTGCCGGCCGTGCACCAGGTAGAGGTGTTCGGCCTGGGTGTAGTACGGCTCCAGGTCGTCGTAACCGATGGGCCAGGCGGGGGAGATGCCGTCGTGGTGGCGGAGTTCGCCGAAGTCCTCGGGGCGCAGCCGGAACAGCGCCGCGCCGTAGAACTTGGTGTTTCCGCCGACGTAGTAGTTCACCTCGGGCGGGAACTCGTTGCCGAGCCGGTCCAGCCAGAACTCCGGGGCCCGGTACTTGGCCTTCACGAACACGGCCGTGGAGTCCCAGTTGTCGCGTTCACGCGGTAGGTAGTCGCCGCGTTCGAGGATGAGCACCCGTTTGCCGGACGGGGCGAGGCGGTGGGCCAGGGTGCCGCCGCCGGCTCCGGTACCGATGACGATGACGTCGTACGGGGGCAGCGCGTCCATGGCAACCACCGTCCTTGTTCGCGTGGTCCGCGCCCGTTGCAGGTTCTTGCAGGTCCCTTTCTCCGAACGTACGCGCCGTACGGGGGTGCGGCACCCGGAGCGGCCCCGCGCCGGCACGTCACAGCACGGCGATCGGGTTCACCGGGGAACCGGTCGCCGCCGGGAGCCGCAGCGGGGCGATGACGCACAGGAAGTGCCAGCGCCCCAGCTCCTCGCACGCCGGCACCAGTTCCTCGAAGTCCAGCCAGTCCAGCAGATGCAGCCCCATGGCGTTGACGGCCAGCACATGGACGGGGAACGCGACCTCGGCGACCGCGCTCGGCGCGGCGTCGCTGTTGCCGTCCGACCCCAGGACCGACACGCCTCGCTCGGCCGGGAAGTCCATCGCCGTCGGGTGCAGGCCCGCCCGGGTCCGTGTCACGTCCCAGGGGCCGAGGCTCCGGCGCCGCAGGCGGTGCCCGACCCGCACGAACAGCAGGTCACCCGGCCCGACCGTGGTCCGCTGGGCGGTCTCGGCCGCGACGAGGTCCTCAGCGGTCACCTGATCGCCCGGCTCCAGCCACCGCACCCCGCGCAGGCGCGGGATGTCCAGGAGGACACCGCGGCCGACGATTCCGTCACGCACCAGGTCGAGGCTGAGCGCTCCGGCACCGTCCGGTGTCACCGTGCTCGACGGGACGCCGCCGTACAGCTCGCCGTCGAAGATCACATGGCACAGCGCGTCGAGGTGACTGTCGACGTCACCGTGCACGTTCATGGCGAACCGGTCGCGGGCGAACGCGAGCCCGGGCGCGCCGGTCTCCCGGTGCGTGGGGGCGGTCATCCGATGGGACGCGGGCTCCGGACTGTCCGGACCGGACCGGGTCTCCACGGTCGCGGCCAGCGACACGGTACGCCCGCAGCGGACCTCGGCGGCGGCCGCCACGACCCGCTCCGGCGTCAGCCGGCCCAGCGCGCCACGCTGATCCTGCCCACCGTCGGGGGCCTGGTCCCGCAGTCGGCGGTACAGGTCACGGAAGGCCGCTTCGGAGAGGGTCCGCGGTGCCGCCGGATGCGGGGGCGGGGGCTGCTGGTGCGAGGTCATCCAGAACTCCGGGTCGGGTCGACTCCTGCCGACACCGAACCATCCGAACGCCCGGGCCACACACCGGGCGTCGGCGGATTGCGCCGATCGGCCGCACCCGGCCGGGCTCCGGCACCGGGGGAGCTGTCGTTTGGATCAGGCCGGCGGTGAGGTGGGGTGCCTTCCAGCCGACGCCGGGGTGATCCAAACGAGAGGGCCTAGCCTAGGGTCTGTCGTCACATTCCCGTCGTTGCCCGGAGGGCGGCCTGGCGGCGTCAGGTGCGTGCTCTCGGCGTGCCGGGCGTAAACCCGCGTACTGGACGTACTCGGGTCCACGCCCGGTGCGGCGAGTGGGGGCACCTCCCACGCCCTTGAGGCAGTGGGGGAGCGTGCATGGCGCCGCCGGGCAGACGGGAATGTGACGACAGGCCCTAGCGCTCCCCGTCCGCGCCCGCCGGATCGGCGGCGGCCTGTACGAGGTTGTGCTCCAGGCGCTCCAGGGTGCGCAGGGCCGCGGTGCGCTCGTCGTCCGAGAAGCCCGCCGTCGAGATGTCCTCGAGCTGACTCCAGACCCGTTCGACCTCGCGGCGCAGGGCGTGGCTGGCGACCGTGGGTTCGATGAGTGACGCGCGTCTGTCGGTGGGCGAGGGGCGGCGGCGGACGAAGCCGGCCTGCTCCAGCCGCCGGACGGTGCGCGTCATGGTGGCGGCGTCGGAATCCATCAGCCGCACCAGGTCGGCCTGCCGCTGGGGGCCGAGTTCCCACAGGTGCATCATGACCAGCTCCTGGCCCGGATGCAGTCCGATACGGCGCAGCAGCTGTCCCGCGAACATGCGGTGCAGACGGGCCAGGCGGAAGATCGCGTGACTGACCGGCCCACCGCTTGCCGCGCCCGGCACCGGGACCGAGGCCGCCTGGTCCGCCTCCGGAGGACCCTGCGGGGCTTCCGGTCTGGGCTGCGTCATCTCTTCCCTCACTTTCCTGTCCGGTCAACTTGATCCTACCTGCCCGGCCACCGCCGCCCACGGGGCCGTCCCTCCGCTCAGGTACAGGACAAGCGTGCGACCTTGTGACCTGTTTCACACCCATCCCGGGAAGGGGATCGACCCATTTACCTGTTCGGACAGGTGATTTACTTGTCCGGACAGGCATCCACTGAGGGAGAGACCATGACCACTGCTTTCGAACCGATCGTCCTGGGCGGCAAGCGCCTGGCCAGCCGCGTCGTGATGGCGCCGATGACCCGCAGCCGTGCCTACGGCCCCGGCGCGGAACCGACGGAGCTGATGGCGACGTACTACGCGCAGCGCGCCGGCGCCGGGCTGATCGTCACGGAGGGCATCCAGCCCTCGGCGGTCGGCCAGGGCTACCCCGACACCCCCGGGCTGCACACGCCCGGGCAGGTGCGGGCATGGCGGACGGTGACCGATGCCGTGCACCGCGCGGGCGGGGTGATCTTCGCGCAGCTGATGCACACCGGCCGGATCGGGCACCCGAGCCTGCTGCCCGACGGTCTGGTGCCGGTGGGACCGTCGGCGGTGGCCGCCAAGGGTCAGGTCTACACCCACGAGGGCCCGAAGGACTTCGTGACGCCGAAGGAGCTGAGCGAGGCGGAGATCCGGCGGACGATCGCCGACTTCGCCGACGCGGCCCGCAACGCCGTCGAGGCCGGGTTCGACGGCGTGGAGATCCACGGCGCCAACGGCTACCTGATCCACCAGTTCCTCGCGCCCAACGCCAACCGGCGCACCGACGCCTGGGGCGGCAGCACCGAGGGCCGGGTCCGCTTCGCCGTCGAGGTCACGACGGCCGTGGCCCAGGCGATCGGCGGCCACCGGACGGGCCTGCGGATCTCGCCCGGGAACCCGTACAACGACATGACCGAGGACAACCCGGGCGAGGTCTACTCCGCCCTGCTGGACGGCATCGCCGGCCTGGACCTGGCCTACCTGCACCTGATGGAAGGCCCGGACCGCGATCTGACCGCGTCTCTGCGCAAGGCCTGGCCCGGCACCTTCGTCCTCAACCCCTTCACGCACCCCGCCGCCACCGGCCCCGACGCCCTGAAGCTGGTCGAGGACGGCAGCGCGGACATGGTGGCCTACGGAGCGCTGTTCCTGGCCAACCCCGACCTGCCCCGGCGTCTCGCCGCCGGCGGTCCGTTCAACACCCCCGACCCGTCCACCTTCTACGGCGGCGACCACCGCGGCTACACCGACTACCCCACCCTCACCGCCTGAGCGGCGAGGCCGCCGGGACCGCCGCACAGTGAGTCGGACGAGCGTGCGGCGGTTCCCGCCCCCATCCCTTTTCCACCTGGGAGTTCCCATGCCCCAAGCGATCACCTTCTCCGAGTACGGCACGCCCGAGGTGCTGCGGCTGTCCGAGGTCCCCGTGCCCGAACCCGGTCCCGGCCAGGTCCGGATCCGGGTGCGGGCCGCCTCCGTGAACCCTCTCGACATCAAGATCCGGTCCGGTCTGATGGCCCGCGCCGTCCCCGTCCGCTTCCCCGTGACCCCCGGCCTGGACGCGGCCGGTGTCGTCGACGCCGTCGGCGAGGGCGCCGGCGCGGCCGTGGGCGACGAGGTCCTCGGTTCCGCCGTCGGCGGCAGCTACGCCGAGTACGCCCTGCTCGACCGGCCGGTGGCCAAACCCGGGGCGCTGTCGTGGGAGGTCGCCGCCTCGCTGGTCACGGTCGGCCGGACCGCATCCCGTGTGCTGGGGCAGCTGGGCGTGCAGGCGGGTCGGAGCCTCCTCGTCCACGGTGCCGGCGGCAGCGTCGGCTCCCTCGCGGTGCAGCTGGCCGTCGCCCGTGGCATCACCGTCGTCGGGACGGCCGGCGAGCACGACATCGAGCGTGTCGCCGCGCTCGGAGCCGCCGCGGTCCACTACGGCGACGGCTGGGTGGAGCGGGTGAAGGCCGTGGCCCCGCACGGAGTCGACCTCGTCCTCGACGCCTCCGGCGCGGGCGTGCTCGCCGACTCGGTCGCCCTGACCGGTGACAGCGCACACGTCATCACCATCGCCGACATGTCCGCCGCGCAGCACGGTGTGCGCTTCAGCGCCGGCGGCTCCGACAGCACCGACGGCACCGACCGGGCCCGGGATCCCCTGCCGGAGCTCGTGCGGCTGGCCGCCGCCGGCCGGCTCACGGTGCCGGTCTGGCGCACCTACCCCCTGGCGGAAGCGGCACGGGCCCACACCGACCTGGAGGCCCGCCGCAACCGCGGCAAGGCCGTCCTGCTGCCCTGACCCCTCCCGGTCCGGCGGGTCACCTGCCCACCGGACCGGACGGGCCCGGGCGTCGGGTCACGGTACGGCCGCGCGGTCGCGCACCAACAGGTTCTGCGTGCCCGGACCGATCGCCAGGTAGGCGTACACCGACGCGGTCCCAGCAGTCCGGCCCCGGCCGCGTGGTCGACGCAGAGTCCCAGCCCGATGTGCACGGCGACCGAGGCGAGCCACGGTCCGGTCGTCGCAGCCGTCCCCTTGCGCAGCACCTCGCCCTCGGCTCCACGCCAGATCCGCACGGTCCGGGCCCCGGCCACGCCGAACGCCGCCGCGCGGGCCAGGCTGGCCACCAGGAGGACGACGGGCGGCGTGGGCGCCGTATCGATCACCGGGCCGGGGGGGGCCGGCTCATCTGCGCCCGGCTCAGGCGGCTTTCAGTTTCGGGTGGTCGGTGTCGGGGAGCCAGTCCCGCTGCGGTGTGTACTCCAGCCAGCGCCGGGCGCGGCCGACTTGGGCGAAGCCGCGCAGCAAGGTGTCGATGAGAGGGTGCCTGGAGGACTCGCGCCAGGCCAGCGACCACGCGTACAGCGGGGTCGGCTCGACGAGCGGGATACAGCGCAGGCCCGCGTGGTCCGGCAGCGGCGCGTCGGCGGGGAGGAGGGTGAAGCCCCCGGGGTCGGTGCGGATGCGCTGCACGAGGTGGTCCAGGCCCAGGTTGGGGCCGTCGTGCCGGCGCGGGATCCGGAACGCGTCGGCGAAACGGAGCAGGAAGTCCAGGCGGCTCAGCTCGGCCGGACACCACAGGGCGCTGTCGCACAGGTCGGCGGGGCGCAGCGCGGTGGCACCGGCCAGCGGGTGGGACGGGCCGACCACGGCGTCGACCGGTTCCAGCCGCACCAGCCGCTGGGTGAGTCCCGCGTCCCGGCCGTCGGGCAGCGGGTGGACCCGGCCGAATCCCAGGTCCGTGTCCCCGCGCAGCAACGCCTGTGCGACGGACGGCCAGTCCCGTCCCGGGCCCGGCTCGCACCGCACGGGGCCGAGTTCCTGCACCACGTCGGCGACCGTGCGCATCGGCGCGTACAGATGACCCCAGGTGTCGACCCGAAGGGCGGGGCCGGTGCCCGTCACCGTGGCGACCGCCCGCTCACCGGCCGCGAGCGCCTCGCGCGCGGCCGGCAGGAACCGCTCCCCGGCCTCGCTGAGCCGGGTGCCGCCCTGGCGCTCGAACAGCCGGACGGCCAGCAGCTCCTCCAGCCGCGCGATGCGCTTGGACAGCGCCTGCTGGCTGGTGCCGAGTTCTTCGGCCGCCCGCCCGAAGTGCAGGGTCCGGGCGGTCGCGACGAAGGCGCGGACCAGTGTGAGGTCGAGGTCCATGGCGCTGACCTTATGCGACAACCCCGCGTTGTCGGCCGGGGGTTCGCGTTGTTGGCCGTACGTCCGCCCCACGAGGTCCGATGGTCCCGGAAGACGGAAGACAACCCCGGGGACGGCCCCGGGCCACCGAGGGGATGACCACGATGAAGGCCTTCGTACCGACCGGGGATCCCGCCGAGCCGGTCGTCCTCGCCGACGTCGCGGAGCCGACTCCGCGCCCCGACGAGGCACTGGTGAAGGTCGAGGCGTTCTCGGTCAACCGGGGGGAGACGTTCAGGCTGGAGAGGCCCGCCTCCGGTGACCGGCCGGGCAAGGACGTCGCGGGGCTGGTGGTGCAGCCGGCCGCCGACGGCAGCGGGCCGTCCGGGATCGCACGGGTCGTCGGCCACCCCATGGCGGGCGGCTGGGCGGAGTACGTGGCGGTGCCGACCGACGCGCTCACCGAGCTGCCGGACGACGTGTCCGTGCTCCAGGGCGCGGCACTGCCGCTGGCCGGGCTCACCGCGCTGCGGCTGCTGCGTGCCGCCGGGCCGGTCCTCGGGCGGCGTGTCCTGCTCACCGGCGCCTCCGGAGGCGTGGGCCACTTCGTCACCGAACTCGCGGCCGCCGCCGGGGCCCAGGTCACCGCCGTGACCAGGGACCCCGAACGCGGCGCCCGGCTCGCCGAACTCGGCGCCACCGAGATCGTCCACGACGTCGGCGACGCCCGCGGCCCCTACGACATCGTGCTGGAGTCGACCGGCGGGGCGGCCCTCCCCCTCGCGCTCGCGCGGCTGGCCGGGCGCGGGACGCTGATCTGGTTCGGGCAGGCCAGCCGCACACCGGTGACGCTCGACTTCTTCGACTTCTTCACCGGTCCCGAGTCGGCCGTCATCCGCCACTTCCACTACCTCGACGCGGACACCCGGCTCGACGACGACCTGGCGGCGCTCGTCCGGCTGACCGCCGAAGGCCGGCTGCACCCGGAGATCGGCCGCGTGGCGGACTGGGCCGACACCGCGACCACACTGACCGACCTGCGCGACCGCCGCATCCGCGGCAAGGCCGTCCTCACCTTGTCCTGACCGCGGCGACGCGCAGACCCGGGCAAACACACCGAGAAACGAGCGAAGGAGCACCAGCATGACCAGCAGCGACCCCAGGACCGTCGTCATCCGTTACGTCGAGGCCGTACGCGACGGCGACACCGACGTCATCCGCGCGAGCTTCGCCGACGACGCGACCTGGCACTACCCGGGTGACCTGCCCATCTCCAGGGTGTGGCACGGCCGGGACGAGATCATCGACGAGTTCCTCGGCAGCATGGGCCCGGTCTTCGTCCCCGGCACCATGGACATCGAACTGGTCAGCACGGTCGCCGAGGGCGACCGCGTGGTGGCCGAATGGACCTCCAGGGCCACGACCGTGTACGGCGGCACCTACGACAACCGCTGCCTCGGCATCTACACGGTCCGCGACGGAAGGATCGTCTCCGTCGTCGAGTACACCGACACCGGGCACGTCGCCGCGACTCTCTTCCCGGACCACGGCCTCCTCCGGCCCGCCGGTGGCGAGTGAGCCGCACCGCCGGGCCCGGAGGTGTCCGCCCCCCGCTCCCCTTCCTCCGCCCGCGCGAAGGCCCCGGACCGGTCACGGTCCGGGGCCTTCGGCATCCACTTCTCACATGAGGACAGGCCACGGATGGCCGAACCGGCGGCGGGCCTGTGGCCCGGGCGCCGAGACCCAATTCGGTGAGCCGGGTGGCCGGCTAACACTCGGTGAACTGAGCGCCTGGATTGCCTTCGCCGTTCAGCAAGTTGCCGCCGAGGCCGTTGAGGATACCCACCTCACCCAGGATGTCGACGCATCCGCCGCGATGCACGACCGCGCCTTGGGCGGTGGCGGCGGTGGTGGTGGTGCCGGTGGCTATGAAGCCGACGCTAGCGACCACCGCGGCCGCGACAGCGGCCTTGGAGAGCTTGCGCATGTGTCCTCCTTGGGTCGAGTGGAGCGCGCCGACATGAAGATCCACTTCGCGCTCATTTCGGAGGCTAATGCGACATTCGTCCCGGCGCTCATCGACGGCGCCATCCGGGTGCCCCGCGGTTCACCCGGTCGGGACGGCTTCCTTCGGGGGTCCACACCCCGTCAGGTCCCGCTCTCGGGCACCGGTCTGGACTCCGGCCCCGGCACGGCGTCCTTCCACACGGTGTGGAAGGCCAGCCGCAGACAGCCGGCCAGGGCGGGGTGCTCGATGAAGAGGGTGGTGGTGGAGCCCGCGCCGGCCACCGGGTCGGGCATGTCGCACAGCACGAGGGAGGCGTCGGCGACGACGAGTTTCAGGGGGAGTTCGGGAGCGAAGCGGGCCTCCTCGCCCGCGGCGGCGAAGCGCCGTACGTGGTCCACCGTCTCGGGGTCGTCCAGGGCGTCGTCGAGGTAGATCGCGCGGACGGTGCCGCCCGCCCGGTGCAGCCGGCGGACCACCTCCATGCCCTCCGTGTTCTCGGCGGGGGCGACGAACGGCGGCTTGCAGAAGGTGAGAAGTTCGTGCCGTGCCTGCCGCTGGATGTCGGCGAAGCGTTCGGAGATCGCCTTCGGGTCGCGCAGTATCTCGATGTAGTCCAGCGGGTCGGTGTGTTCACGGCCCTGGAACCAGAGGGGCTGCAGGATGCCGGCCAGGCCCTGCGAGACCCGCTCCAGCCGGTCGACCGACTCCCTTTGCACCGCCATCAGCCGGGCGAGGGCCAGCTCCGGCGTGACGGCGGAGTACGTGGCCACTCGCCCGGGGTGGGTGGTGGCCAGCTGCCGCCGTACGAGTGCGTCCAGCACGTCGTAGACACGCTGGCGCGGCACGTCGGCCTCCCGGGCCACCTCGGCGGCCGTGTAAGAACCACGCCTGATGAGCGTCAGGTAGACCCGTGCCTCGTACCGGGCCAGGCCCAGCGACATCAGGTCGTTGATGGTTCCGTCTTCAAGCTCCATGGCTGCACAAGCTACCTGCGCCGCCCAGGAGTTGAGGCCAAGGTTTTACCAACTGGCCCTGTTCTCTTCGGCAAACTGTCCATAGCCTCTTCTGTAGCCACCACTGACCGGGGTGGCAACAACCCGTCGGTCGACCGGCCGACGACATTGCCCGGAAGTCGGCTTCGCTTCGGCACCCCCCAACGCCGGTTGTTGTCATGCACGTGACATAACACCGGTTCGCGCCGTCGTGAGGCCCACCCATCCCCCCACGGAGGGCAGTTCATTGCGTTCTCACCGCAGAAGGTCCCTGATACGCCGCGGCGCGCCCGCGCTGCTGTCCGCAGCGGCCCTGATCACCGGCGGCCTGGCCGTCGCCTCGCAGTCGTCGGCGTTCGCGACGACGACGGCCGCCGCGTCGCCCACCGCCTCCACGGTGCCCGTCCACCGGCTCTGTTCGGAGCCGAGCAAGCCCGGCTACATGGCGTGCCAGGCGGTCGTCCGCACCGACCTGAAGGCGCAGAAGTCCCTCGGCCGCCACGACACCCCCAAGGGTTTCGGACCGGCCGATCTGCAGGCCGCGTACCACCTGCCGAAGGACGGCGGCAAGGGCGCCACCGTCGCGATCGTCGACGCGAACGACGACCCGAACGCCGAGAAGGACCTGGCGGCCTACCGGTCCCAGTACGGCCTGCCGGAGTGCAGCACGAGCAACGGCTGCTTCAAGAAGATCGACCAGGACGGCGGCACCACCTACCCGACGCCGGACCAGGGTTGGGCCGGTGAGATCTCCCTCGACGTCGACATGGTCAGCGCGGCCTGCCCCCAGTGCCACATCCTGCTCGTCGAGGCCAAGTCCGCCAGCATGGACGACCTCGGCGCGGCCGTGAACCAGGCCGTCAAGCAGGGCGCCAAGTACGTTTCCAACAGTTACGGCGGCAACGAGGAGGCGGCCGACACCTCCGCGGACGACAAGTACTTCAAGCACCCCGGCGTCGCCATCACCGTCAGCTCCGGTGACAGCGGCTACGGCACCGAGTACCCCGCCGCCTCCCAGTACGTGACGGCCGTCGGCGGCACCTCGCTCAAGAAGGACGGCAGCACCCGCGGCTACTCCGAGTCCGTCTGGGGCACGTCCGCCGGCGGGGAGGGAGCGGGCTCGGGCTGCTCGTCGTACGACACCAAGCCGTCCTGGCAGAAGGACACCGGCTGCACCAAGCGCAGCGTCGCCGACGTCGCGGCCGTCGCCGACCCGGCCACCGGTCTCGCCGTCTACGACACCTACCAGGCCAGCGGCTGGAACGTGTACGGCGGCACCAGCGCCTCCTCCCCGTTCATCGCCGGCGTCTACGCCCTCGCGGGCACCCCGGCCGCCGACGACGTCCCGGCGTCCTACCCGTACGCCCACCCGGACAAGCTGAACGACGTCACCGAGGGCACCAACGGGTCCTGCAGCGACTACCAGTGCAAGGCGGGCAAGGGCTACGACGGCCCCACGGGCCTCGGCACCCCGAACGGCGTCGCGGCCTTCACCAAGTAGACCGGAGTCTGCGGCTCCACCCCCTTCGCCCCGTCGGTGTCCCGACGGGGCGAAGTGCTGTCCGCCCACGGGGGTTCGACGGGCGCCCGGTGCGGTGACGTTTCCGTGGGCCCGGACGCTGGTCACCATGGGCCGTCGATGCGACCGGAGCACGGCGGACGGCAGCGCATCGCTGTGGACCGGCGCGAACGAGGACAGTCTTGGGCCAGGTACGGCAACCCCGGCGCGTACAGGCGTACGACGGGGAACTGGGCGCGGCGGTCGCGCGGGCCCAGGACGGCGACGAGAGCGCTTTCGCGGTCGCCTACCGGATCGTGCAGCCGGGCCTGCTCGGTTACCTGCACGGCATCGTCGGCGACGACGCGGAGGACGTGGCGTCCGACGCCTGGCTGGAGATAGCCCGCGACCTGCGACGGTTCACGGGCGACGGCGCCGGCTTCCGGGGCTGGACCGCGACGATCGCCCGGCACCGGGCCCTGGACCACCTGCGCAGGCAACGGGTGCGGCCCCGGGCGGGCGGCACGGAACAGGACGTGCTCGACCTGCCCGCCCCGCACAGCACCCATGAGCAGGCCCTGGAGGGTCTCTCCACCCAGCGGGCCCTCGAACTGGTCCGCGGGCTGCCCCGGGACCAGGCCGAGGCCGTGCTCCTGCGGGTCGTCGTCGGCCTGGACGGTCCCACCACCGCACGCGTCCTCGGCAAGCGCCCGGGAGCGGTGCGCACGGCCGCCCACCGGGGCCTCAAACGCCTCGCCCGCCAACTGGGCGTCGGCGCCGAGGCGGAGGCGGGTGTGACGGATGGGGCTCCCCGCACGCTGGGGGAGTCGACATGAACTACGACACCGAATGAACTACGACGCCGAAATGAACAACGACGTCGACAGTGTGCGTACGGAAAGGCATCAGGCCCCTACGCCGAACGAATCGAAGCTGTCGGACAGAAACGGAAACGCACATGGGTGAACGGCTGAGCGCCGACGGAGTCCCGGGCCGTCGACGTGTGCACCCTGGGGGCGCCGTGTCCGGCCCGTGGGACGCCCAGGAATCCCCGCTGGAAACGCTGCTGGCCACCGTCATCCGCGCGGACCACCTCGACCCGGAGGCCGAGCAGCGGGCCGTGGCCGCCTTCCGGGCCGCCGCCCACGGCACGGGCGCGCGCCGGGCGCGTGTCCGGCACCGGGACGACTGGCGGCTGCGCGGGGAGCGGCGCGTCCGGCGCCCGCTGCGGATGACGTTCGGCGTGGTCTTCGCCAGCCTCACCCTGGGCGGTGTCGCGGTCGCGGCCATCGGTTCCGCGGGCTCGTCAACGGACGCCTCCGGTACCGGCCGGGGGTCCGCACACCCGTCGGCCGCCCCGGGCCGGCCGGGCGGTGCGGCCTCGTCGGCGGCCTCCGGCGGCACCGGGCCGACGGACCGGCCCTCCCGCGCCCAGGACACCGAGGCCCACTGCCGCGCCTACGAGCACGTCGAGAGGCGCGGCAGGGCACTCGACGCGCGGGCGTGGCAGCGGCTCGTCGCAGCCGCCGGCGGGAAGGACAAGGTCGCCGCCTACTGCGCCGAGCAGCTGGCGCGCAGGACGGCCGCGCCGAAGGGGCCGGCCGGTACGGGCAAGCCCGGCGCGGGTACCGCGGACGCCGGCAACGGCACGGCGGGGAACACCGGCGCCTCCGGCAACGGCGCCTCCGGCAACGGCACCTCCCGCACCGGCACGTCCGGCGCCCACGCGGGCGGCACGTCCGGTGACGGGACCGGCGGCACGGACACCGCGACCGGGCACGGCGGGGCGAGCGGCGGGAGCGGCCGGGCGGGCGGCGGGAAGCATCCGTAGCCCTACGGGTTCAGTACGACCTTTCCGGCGACCGTGCCGGACTCGGCCAGCCGCAGGGCGTCCGCGACACGGGCGAGCGGCAACCGGGCGGCGATCTGGGCGCTGACCTCCCCCCGCTGGTACGCGGCGAAGACCTGGGTGAGGTCGGCACGCAGCCGGGACCGGAACCGGTCCTTGGCCAGCGCCCGGCCGGCCCAGATGTTGAAGAAGCAGGCGTGGCGGCGGTTGGGCAGGGCGTTCCACAGCCACACCCGGCCGAGGAGTTTCAGTACGGGCCACTGCTTGGAGCCCTCGGCGTCCCGGGTGGAGGCGCTGCCGTACGAGACGAGGGTGCCGCCGGGGGCGAGGAGGCGCCAGGAGTCGACGATGCCGCTGCCGCCGACGTGGTCGAAGACGGCGTCCACCCCGTGAGGGGCGAGTGCGCGGATCCGTGCGGCGACGTCGCCGGTGCGGTAGTCGACGGGGGTGGCCCCCTTCTCCCGCAGGGCGTCGTGGTGCCGCGCGGACGCCGTGCCGATCACGTGCGCGCCCGCCGCCCGGGCGAGCTGGACCAGGACCGAGCCGACGCCACCGTTGGCGCCGTGCACCACGACGGTCTGCCCCGCGCGGACGCGGGCCTTGCGGTGCAGCATCTGCCAGGCGGTGATGCCGTTGACGACGAGGGTCTCCGCCTCCGCGGCACCGATCCCGTCGGGCACCGGCACCACGTCCGCCGCGTCGACGAGCACGTGGCTGGCCCAGCCGCCGACCTTGACCAGCGCGGCGACCCGGGTGCCGGCGAGGCCCGGCTCGACGCCCTCACCGGTCGCCAGCACCGTGCCCACGAGGTCGTAACCGGGGACGAAGGGGAAGGGCGGCTGGTCGTAGTAGCGGCCACGCCGCATCTGCTGCTCGGCGAAGGAGACACCGGTCGCCTCCATGCGGATCACGATCTGGCCCGGGCCCGCGGCGGGGACGGCTCCGTGCCGGATCCGGAGCCCTTCGGGCTCGACCTTGCCCGGCAGGACGACCTCGACGAGTCCTTCGCTGTGCATGACGACCTCCACCGCTCCGGCGAGTTGCTTGTTCTCGCGTTCGTTAGAAGTTGTAACCCAATGCCTGTGCGACTGTCAATAACGCCAGTGATACCCTCTAACCATGGTGAGTTCCGAAGCGAAGACCCCACGCGAGCGCTACCGCGCCCAGGTGCGTACGGAGATCAAGGACCGGGCGTGGGAGCAGATCGCCACGGCGGGCGCGTCCGCGCTCTCGCTCAACGCGATCGCCAAGCGGATGGGCATGAGCGGACCCGCGCTGTACCGGTACTTCGGCAGCCGTGACGAACTGATCACCGAGCTCGTCAGAGACGCGTACCGAAGCCTCGCCGGCACCTTCCGCGCGGCCTCACAGACCGGTGCCGACCTGACCGCGCTGGCGCACGCCCTGCGGGAATGGGCCCTGGCGGACCCCCAGCGCTACTTCCTCGTCTACGGCACGCCCGTCCCCGGTTACCAGGCGCCCGACGACATCACCGCGATCGCGTCCGAGATCATGGCGACCCTCCTGGACGCCTGCGCCACCCAGCCCCCGGACGGCCCGGCGACGCCGTTCGACGCGCACCTCGAAGGGCACCGGGACTGGGCGGACGGCCATCCCGCCCCGCCCGCGGTGCTCCACCGGGCCCTGACCTTCTGGACCCGGCTGCACGGTGTCCTGTCCCTGGAACTCGCCGGACACTTCACCGGGATGGGATTCGACCCCGCCCGGCTCTTCGCCGCCGAACTGGACGCCCTGTCCGGCCCGTCGGCCCGCTGACCGGACGCGATCCGGTTCCCGGCGGGCCGTTTCAAGCCCGCGCCTGCGCCCCGGCGAGCTCGATGCTGAGCTGGGCGCCCAGTTCCCGGAAGCCCAGAGCGGCCGCGACCCGCCGGGACGCGGGGAGCCGGGCGCGCCACTGCGGCAGCAGTCCGGCGGTGAGTGCGTGCGCCACGGCCGCCGACGCCGTGGCCCGCGCGAGGCCCCGGCCCCGCCAGGAGGGAGCCGTCAACACGCTGACGTGGGCGGTCCGGCCCGGCCAGGACCGGTATCCGGCGGCGGCGACCACCCCATCGCCCGCGCGCACCACGAAGGCCGGCGAGGTGATGTCCCCGAGGGCCGCCTCCTCGGCCTCGTCCTCACCCGCGGCCTCCTGAAGGCCCCGCAGTCCGGGGTGGTCACCGGGAAGCCCGCACACGGCCGGGGCGCCCGGCGGGACGGGGCGGAACGTGTCCGGGGACGCGTAGGACAAGGCCGCGGGGCCGAGCACCCCGGCCACAGGCAGGACCTCACGCACCGCGTCGGCGTCGGTGACCGCCTCCACGGGCAGCGCCGCCAGTCCGTCCCGGACCAGGGCCGCCGAACGGGCGGTGGGGGCGGTGACGACCGCCGCACCGCCCAGGGACACGACACCCACCCAGCCGGCAGGGCACAGGCCCGACCCGGGCGAGGCGACCACGCTGACGCCGGGCCCCGGGGTGAACGACACGGGCGCCGCCGCCAGCCCCTCCCACAGCGCACGGGCCCTGGCCAGCAAGGGATCCATCGGCATGACTCCATCCTGCCAGCCCCACACCGGGCGTCCCGGGCGGGCCGGTCACACCGAAGGCGTCGGGGCGCGGGTGCTGGTGGCCGCCCGCGGCGGCATCGGCCTGTACGTGCGCGACATCGCCATCGCCCGCGGCGTTCGCCCCCCTGCGCGAGGAGAGCGACGAGGGCGGCCGTCGCGCCGGCGGCGGTGGCTCAGGCCGGGGTCCCGGCCGGGGAGGGAGTTGGGGCCGGAAGGCCTGCCACGCGGTGGCGCCGGGTCGGTATCCCCACCATCGGGTTGGCGACTGCCCAGGCCGCGCCCTTGCAGACCAGTTCCTTGTAGCGGGCGGCGAGGCGTCCGGTCAGGGCCGCCCGGACGGCGCGGTCATCGGCGGTCACGTACTGGATCAGGCCTTCCCCGCGGCCCAGCGAGATGCACTGGTTGAAGTAGCGCAGCGGCACCTTCGGCAGCTTTCCGCCGGTCAGGCGGGCCGCGATGGCGTCGGCGGCCTGCCAGGCGGTGGGGACGCCCGAGGCGCACGACATCCGCAGCGGCTTGTCGCCGGGCCCCTTCGCCATGGCCGCGTCGCCGATGGCGTACACGTCCGGGTGCGAGACCGAACGCATGGTCCGGTCGACCACGATCCGGCCCGTGCCGGTGACCTCCAGGGTGGTGGCCCGCGCGATGGGGTGGGCGGCGAAGCCGGTGGTCCACACGGTGACCGCGGCGGGGATCGTCCGGCCTTCGGCGGTGGTGACGCGGTCGCTCCCGACGGCGGTGACCTCGGCCTGTTCGTGCACGGTGATGCCCAGCCGGTCGAAGACCTCGCGCAGGTACCGGCGGCCCTTGGGCGAGAGCCAGTCGCCGAGGCCGGTGCGGGCGGCGAGGGCGACGTCGAGGTCGGGGCGGGCCTCGGCGATCTCGGTCACGGCCTCCAGGCCGGTGAGGCCGCCGCCGACCACGACCACGGGCGCTCCGGCGTCCAGACCGGCCAGGCGCTCACGCAGCCGGAGTGCGCCGGCGCGACTGGCGATCTCGTGGGCGTGCTCGGCCGTACCGGGGACGCCCTGGTCGCTCCAGCCACTGCCGAGGGCGTAGACGAGGGTGTCGTAGGCCAGCTCCTCCGCGGGACCGGTGCCGTTCACGGTCACGGTCCGGCGGTCGACGTCGACACCGGTGACCCTCGCCAGCCTCAGTTCGACGCCGGTGCCCGCGAACATCTCGCTGAACGGCCGGGGCCTGAGGTCCTGGCCGGTCGCGAGCTGGTGCATCCGGACGCGCTCGACGAAGTCGGGCTCGGCATTGACGAGCGTGATGGCGACGTCCTCGCGGTGCAGCCGCTTGGCGAGGCGCCCGGCGGCGATGGCTCCGCAGTATCCGGCTCCGAGGACGACGATGCGGTGCTGCATGTCCTGCTCCTGTCTTCAGCGGATTCGCTTCAGTGGCTCCAGCGGGTTCGCCCCTTGAACCGGGCGGCCCGCCGTTTCCTGACAGGGACGTGCTGTGAAGCAGCTCACATCGCGACCGGACGGCGGTCGGGAGGTGGCCAGAAGGTGGTCAGAAGGCCTTGAGCAGGGGTTCTCCGTGGTCCGTGGCCGCCCACCGCCGGGTCGCGCGTTCGAGCTTGTCGGGGTTGACCTGGTTGCGGAACGCGGCGATGCCCTCGGGGGTGATCTCCAGGCACATGACGCCGATGACCCGGCCGTCGAGGACCGCCACGAGGGCGGGTCCGCCGTTGGCGGTCGTGGCGTGGAGCTCGGGCGAGCCGCCGACCAGGTCGTGCTTGGCCTTGCTGGGTTTGAACAGGCCCCGCATGAACTTCGCGACCGCGAGGGCGCCCTCGAACGCCTTGGCGCGGGCCGGGACCTTCCCGCCGCCGTCGCCGATCGAGACGGCGTCCTGCGTGAGCAGCCGTACGAGCGGCTCGGTCCGGCCGCTCGTGGCGGCCGCGAGGAACTCGTCGATGATCCGCCGGGCGGCGGCCCCGTCGATCTCGGCACGGGCCCGGCCGTCCGCGACGTGCTTCCTGGCGCGGTGGAAGATCTGCTGGCTGGCGGCCTCGGTGACGTCGAGGATCTCGGCGATCTCCCGGTGCGGGTAGCCGAAGGCCTCCCGCAGGACGTACACGGCGCGCTCGCCCGGGGACAGCCGCTCCAGTACGGCCATGACCGCGTACGACACCGACTCGCGCTGTTCGGCGGTGTCGGCCGGGCCGAGCATCGGGTCACCGGCGAGCAGCGGCTCGGGGAGCCACTGGCCCACGTACGTCTCGCGCCGGGCGCGGGCCGAGGTGAGCTGGTTGAGACACAGGTTGGTGAGCACCTTCGTCAGCCACGCCTCGGGGACCTCGATGCGCTCGACGTCGGCCGCCTGCCAGCGCAGGAACGTGTCCTGCACGGCGTCCTCCGCCTCGCTCGCCGAGCCGAGCAGGCGGTAGGCGATGGCCTCCAGGCGGGGCCTGGAGGCCTCGAAGCGGTCCACGTCGTTCGCGGTCAGGGCCATGGCCGGGATCCTAGCCCGCACCGCGCACGCCGGCCGGTCCTCGTCCTCGGTCCGTGAGGGGGCTGCACGGGGCGTGGGCTGTCCCGGGCCGAGCCGGCCTACGGACGGTCGGCGGCAGGCCGTTCGGCGGCGCCCGCCTGCTGGAGCAGCAGCCGGGCCAGGTCCCGCGCCTCGTCCGGGGTGAGTGCCGCCCAGACCCCCGGCTCCCCGCCCTGGTCCTCGCCCACGTCCAGCGTGATCCGGCCGACGGGACGCTCAGGCCGGCCCAGCCACAGGCACCGCACGTCGATCCTGCGCCCGCACCCGGTCACGAGAGGGGTGCCACGCCGGTCGTGTCCCGCCGCCGTACCCGCCGTGCCTGCCGCACCCGCCATCGCCCTCACCATCGGTCCACGCTCCTCCACCGGTCGGCTCCGCTCACTGGGCATGGAGAACAGCGCGCTGTACACCCGAATTGTTCCGGACGCCGGACTCCCGTGGGCGCGGGCAGGCGGCGGGCCGACCGGGCGGCCACCGGTCGCGGACGGTGCCGACCGTGCGGACGGTGCCGACGGCTGTCCGGCGGGGAGCGGTGACGGGCGCGGGGTGCGCAGGGTGCGGAGCGGTGAGAGGAAGACCGGCAGGAAGCTCAGTGTCATGCCGGCCGCGCCGAGCCACAGCGTGGGCGCCGCTCCGAACGCCGAGCCCGAGGCTCCGCCCAGGACGCCGCCGAGCGGCAGGCCGCCCCAGGACACGAACCGGGCCGTCGCACCCATCCTGCCCAGGAGCCGGTCCGGGGTGAGGGCCTGCTGGACGCTCGACTGGGCCACCACACGGACCACCCCGCCCAGCGAGAGGGCCGCGAGCCCGGCCGCCGCCACGCACACGCTCCACCCCGGTCGCGCGGCCGGCATCAGAGCGGTCAGCGGGCAGGTGACGAGCGGCGCGAGCCAGATGACGGGGCCTTGCCCGAGCCGCCGCGAGACCCGGGTCGCCAGCAGGGCACCCAGCAGGGCGCCGCAGCCCATGCCCGACAGAACCAGGCCGACGGCGGACGGCCCGAGGCCCACCTCCCGTTCCAGGAAGACCAGCAGCATGGTCTGGTACATCACGAGGAAGAGGTTGAAGACCGCGTCGCCGACGACCGTCGCGCGCAGGACGGGGTGCCCGAGCACGAACTTCAGCCCCTCCTTGATCTCCCGGCGCAGCCGGGGCCGCCGGCGCGTCCCGCTCCGCCCCCTCGCCCCCGGCTCCGTCTCACGCTCACGGATACGGCTCGCGAGGAGCCCCGACACGGCCATCCCGGCCGCACTCGCCACGACCGCCGCCGGTGCCCCGGCCCAGCCGGCCAGCGGACCCGCCACGGCCGGTCCGCCGATGCTGGTCACCGAGCGGACGGCCGACAGCCTCGCGTTCGCCTCGACGAGTCGTCCGCGCCCCACCAGGTGCGGCAGCAAGCCGACGTACGCGACGTCGAAGAACACGGTCAGCACGCCATGGACCAGTGCGACGCCGTACAGCCAGCGGACCGACAGCAGACCGGTCCACCACGCCGTCGGCACCGTCATGAGCACCAGCGCCCGCGCGAGGTCGGCGACGACCAGCACCGGCCTCTTGCGCGTCCGGTCCACCCAGGCCCCGGCCGGCAGCCCCACCAGCAGCGAGCCCGCCGTGGTCAGCGTGGTCAGCAGTCCGACCTGGAACGGGTCGGCGTGCAGCGCGACGACGGCGACCAGCGGCAGCGCCAGGAAGAGGACGCGGTCGCCCAGCTGGCCGAGCGCGGTGGCGGCGAACAGCAGCCCGAAGTCCGGGTCACGCGGGCGCAGGCGCACCACCTCACGACCTCACGTCGACGGCGAACTCGTAGACGACCTCGCGGCGTACGTCCGGAATGACGATGTCGGCGGTCTCCACCGGACGTCCGTCGGTGTCGTAGATGGTCCGCTCGATGCGGAGCACCAGGTCCCCGACGCCGATCCCGAGCAGATGCGCCTCCGTGCGGCCGGCTCGGGCCGGGCGCGGCACCTCGACGACGGTCTCGACGACCACGCCGATGGCCCGCATGCGCTCCACGACCCCCTTGCCCGCGAGCGGACCCCTCTCGGGCAGGACGACCGGCGTTCCCTCCGTGACGGCCATCGGCTCCCAGGAGTCGGAGAGCTGGACGGGCTGCCCGTCGGCGAGGAACTCGTACTGCGTGTTGACGCAGGGGTCCCCGGGTTCGACGGCGAGCCGCTCGGCGATGGCCTCGGGGGCGGGGACGCGGACCAGGCTGTGCGCGTCCCAGGCGGCGGCCCGGCCCCGCTCCCGCCGGCCGGCGAGGGCCAGGGAGCCCCGGTGCTCACGGTGCCAGGAACGCACCATCCGCAGGCGCTCGCGCGGGGTACGGACGTACGTGCCGGAACCCGCGCGTCCCTCGAGCAGATCCTCGATGATCAGGCGGTCCACGGCCCGCTGCATGACGTTGCGCCCGACGCCGTACTCCTCGGCGAGGCGGGCCCGGGACGGCAGCCGCTCGCCGATCGCCCACTCGCCCGCGAGCACCCGGGCGCGCAGCGCGTCGGCCACGGCGAGGTACGGCGCCTTGCGGGACATGTGCGAACTCTCCGGTGGGTGAGGTGATCCGGACGAGTCCGCAAGCTACTTCACCGGCGGAAAGCTACTGGAGCAGCACTGCGCTCGGTGGCCGGCACGGTCTTGGGCAACGGCGGCCCGCCCACCGCCCGTTCACACCTGACGCGGGTCCGGCCTGAGGACGGCGAACACCGCCTGGGCGGGGTCGGCCAGCCAGGCGATGCGGCCGACGCCGGGCACGTTCGCGGCCGGCATCAGCACCGTGCCGCCGTTGTCGCCCACCGAGGCGACGATCGCGTCCGCGTCGGCCACGGCGAAGTACGGCACCCAGCGCGCGTGCTCCCGGCCGTCCCGCAGCGGGGCCACGCCGCCGAAGGAACCCTCCTGCTGGTCGCCCTCGCCGATGCTGAGCACCTGGTACGTCATGCCCGGCGCCTGCATCTGCTGGGCGCGCCAGCCGAACAGCCCGCGGTAGAAGCCGATGGCCGCATCCGGGTCGCCGACGTGCAGCTCCACCCACACCAGCGTGTCGTCCTCCGACGCCCGCTGCAGGCCCTGCCCCGACCGGAGCACGGCGAACTGCGCGCCCTGCGGGTCGGTGAACTGGGCGAAGGAGGCGTCCCCCATGCTCACGGGCCCGGTGCGCACGGTGCCGCCGGTGCCGGTCACGGCCCGTGCGACGGCATGGACGTCGTCGGTACGGAAGTACGTCATCCAGGCGGACGTCGCCCCCTCCTCGGTCAGCGGGCCGAGGGCGGCCACCGTGCCGCCGTTCTTCCGGAAGAAGCCGTAGCCGCCGGTTTCCGGGCCGGCGGAGGCGAACTCCCAGCCGAAGACGGCGCCGTAGAAGGCCGCGGCCGTCTGTGTGTCGGGGCTGCCGAGGTCGATCCAGATGGGCGAGCCGGTGCGGAACTCTGTGCCGAGCATGCGTGTCCTCCTGCCGGTCCGGTGTGCGGCCGTCCACCGCGGAACCCCACGAATCTGCGCAGGAGAGCCACACGGGCTGCACACAGCCTTTCGAAAGGCTCGTTAGCGTGACTGCTCGCCGCTCCCCCTGGACTCAGGAAGACCACAAATGGACTACTGCTCCTCGTGCCGCCGTCACCTCAACGGCGCCCTGGTGTGTCCCGGGTGCGGTGCCTACGCCCCGGACATAGCCCCGCCGGGCACCGACGGCTTCGGCACCGAGAGCCTCGGCGCGACCGCCGGCGTCCCGTTCGCACCGCCCGCCGACGCCACGTTCACGCCGCCCGCCGGAACCACGGACGCGCCGCCCGCCGATGTCAAGGACGCGCCGCCCGCTCCGCGGGGACGCGCGGCGCGGCGCCGGCAGCGGGCCCGCTGGAAGAAGAGCCAGCGCCGGGCCGTGGTGGCGACCGCCGTCGCGCTGGTCGGCGGAGGCCTGACGCTCGCCTCGCTGGACCGCGGCGCCGGCGACCGGGCCCAGGCGGCCACCGCACCGGACCACCGCGGCATGGGCCTCACCGACGAGCCGTCGGCCGCGCCCAGTCACCCGGCGTCCACGCCCGCACCGCCCGCCACCACGCACCACCGGGTCACGCCCGCCACCCCGGCGGTACGGACGGCCGCCGTCGACGTCCCCCGGCAGCAGACCCTCACGCCCGTGTCCCGCACGGTACGGTCCGCCGGCCGGCCGCACACCGCGGTGACGGTCCCGCACCCGGCCGCACCGGCGGCACCGGCCGCCCCACAGCCGCGGACCACCACACCGTCCTCCTCCGGCACGAGCACCGGCACCGGCACCGGCACGAGCGGCAGCGGCGGCAGCAGCGCGGGCACCAGCGGATCCGGTACGGCGACACAGCCGACGTCCTCCACCGGCTCGGACTCCACCGCCTCGAGCGGCGGCACCTCGACCACCCCGGCCACCGGTTCCACCTCGCACGACCAGCTCTGCCTCGTCCTGGTCTGCCTCGGCTGAGCCCGCGGCACGGCACGCGGTGGGACAGGGGGGAACCACCCCCGTTAACGTGGACGACGACGTCAGACGTCCGGCAACCGGGGGAGAAACACGTGTTCGGCACCCTGCGCGGCAAGCGCCTGAGCGCGGCCGCGGTGGCGGCGCTCCTGCTGGCCGCTCTCACCGCCTGCGGCGGCAAGGGGGATGACGCCCCCGACCCCGTCCACGGTCTCAAGGACACGGTCCGCCACATCACCCGGCAGACCACCCGGGCCACCCGCCCGCACCTGGTCAAGCACTGCACGAGCGGCACCCACGGGAGCCGCCGCACCTGCCGCAGGGTCCAGGACGGCACCGAGACCTACCGCAGGCAACTGCGCCCGGAGCGCTGGTGCGTCCGCCTGGACGACGTGGGCGGCGACCGCAAGCGGAACGACGTCTGGTACCGCGTCGACCGAGCCGACTACGACCGGGTCGTGGACGCCGGCGACCACGCCCGCGTGCAGTTCG
Source organism: Streptomyces sp. NPDC001135 (assembly GCF_053598395.1). NCBI lineage: Bacteria > Bacillati > Actinomycetota > Actinomycetes > Kitasatosporales > Streptomycetaceae > Streptomyces > Streptomyces sp. NPDC001135. The sequence goes on from NZ_JBSFKD010000043.1 coordinate 54,508, forward strand.
TGCCCCTGCTCCCGGACAACGGCTGCTGACCGCAGATGAGTACGACAGCGGATGTGCCGGGCGCCGGCGCCTGACCACGATGGCGGCGTGACCTCATCCTCTTCCGCGCCGGACCGCGGCCCGGTCGCCGCGCTGCTGGTGGCGACCGCGCTCCTGCTGCTGCCCCTGCTCTACGGGTGGTACCGCTTCAGTCAGGACACCCTCGCCTGTCTCGGCCGGCCGGCCGGCTGCCGGGGGCAGGGCGCCCTCGTGATGTCGGCGGTGGACCTGGGGCTGTCGCTCGTCGGCGGGCCGGTCGCCGGTGCCGCGCTCCTCGGAATCACCGGTGCGCTGCTGCGTCGCCGGGCCGCGGTGTGGGCGGCGGCCGGTGCGCTCCTCGGCACGCTGGTGATGTGGGTCGTCGCCGTCCACGCACTGGGCGAGGGGTTCCAGCACTCGAACATCGACTTCTGAACGCCGTCCCGGCTCCCCCTCCGCCGGCGGCACGCCGTCGGTCCCGGCGGACCAGTACGGCCGTGCTCAGGGCGACGAAGGCGAGCGCGGCCGACAGCGGCGCGAGGAAGTACACCATCACCGCTCCTCGCCGCCGGTCCGTGCCCGGGTGATGGCGCTCTCCACGGCGGCGAGCCGGTCGGCGAGCAGGCCCAGGGCCGCTACCGCCCGGGTCACGGGGTCGTCCTCGGGACCGCCGAGGGCGCGGGCCCGGGCATGGGACCTCTTCACCTCGGCCCAGCGCGCCGCCCGGCCGGCGTCGAGCGCGCCGCGCAGCTCCGCCAGCTTCAGCAGGTTGGCCTCGGCGCCCGTGGTGAGGGTCTGGGCCTCTGCGGTGTAGTGGTCGTCGACGACGGCCTCGCGTTCGGCGTCGTTCATGACCGGCCGCAGCCGTTGGGCGATCTTGTTCATGTCGCGGTAGGAACCCTGGAGGCGGAAGGGCGGTTCCGTGCGGGTCGCCTCCGACTGGGCGGCGGAGGCGATGTAGGCCCGGTTGACCTTCAGGACGGTCTCGCGGACCGCCAGCGCATGGCGCAGCACGGCCAGGACACCGTCCAGTTCGGCCGCGGGCAGGGGCCGGGCCAGCCGGTCGGCGCGGGCCGTGGGGTCGGCCGCGGCCAGCCGGACCAGCAGGTCGAGGTCGGCGCGGTCGCGGGCGGCGAGCGGGGCGAGCACCGGGTTGGCGGTCAGGGCGTTCTCCACGAAGCTGAACGCGAAGACGTCCTCCTTGCCGGTGAGGACGTCGCCGAGGTTCCGGACGTCCGCGCGGCTGGCGAGCATGTCGGGGATGCGGAAGCGTTCCCCGGACTCCGTGTAGGGGTTGCCGGCCATGCAGACCGCGAAGCGCTTGCCCCGCAGGTCGTAGGTGCGCGGCTCGCCGTCCCGCACGCCGTCCACGCGCCGGGTGGCGTCGCACAGCGGGATGAACTTCTGCAGCAGTTCCGGTGAGGTGTGCTGGATGTCGTCCAGGTACAGGAGGGTGTTGTTGCCCGCCGCCAGCGCGAAGTTGATCTTCTCGACCTCCCGGCGGGCGGTGGCGTTCGGGGCGTCGGCCGGGTCCAGCGAGGTGACGGTGTGGCCGAGCGCCGGACCGCTGACCTTGACCAGCATCAGACCGAGCCGGTCGGCGACGTACTCCATGAGCGTCGTCTTGCCGTAGCCGGGCGGGGAGATCAGCAGGAGCAGGCCGCCGGTGTCGGTGCGCTTCGACTCGCCGGTGGTGCCCAGCTGGCGGGCCAGGCTGTCGCCGATCAGGGGGAGATACACCTCGTCCACCAGGCGGTTGCGGACGAAAGCCGACAGGACGCGGGGGCGGTGGTCGTCCAGGCGGAGGCGGTCGCGTTCGGCGGTCACCAGGGTCGTACGACGGCGCTGGTAGCTGCGGAAGGCGGGTACCTCCTCGGCCGCGAAACGGGCCGTACGGGCGAGGAACTCGTCGATGCGCAGGCGCAGTTGGCCGCCCCGCACGCGCGGGTGCGTGCCGAGCAGGCCCTCCGCCGTCACGGTGAGCGGGGCGTCGCCGTCGTAGCGGGGCAGGCCGGGGCACAGCTCGGCGACGACCGCCTCGGCCAGGTCGCCCGGCCCGGCCTCGGTGCCGGTGGCCGCGGCGTACGCGCCGAGCCACGCGTGCACCACCTGCCGGCGCGCGGCGAGGTCGGTCAGGCCCTCCAGGTCACTGCCGTAACTCCCGTCCGCATGGCGGAACTTCTCCAGCAGCGTGCGTGCCGCGCCCCCGAGGACGAAGCCCTCCGGGCCGCCGGTCAGCTCCTCGAAGAGGTACGCGGCGGCCGGAGCGCCCGCGGCCCGGTCGTCCCAGGCCTCGATCGCCCCGGCCAGCTCCCGCTCCAGCTCCCCGATGGCCGGTACGGCACCGAAGGCGTCCCGGGCACGGGCCAGCGACACCGCCCGCCGGGCCCACGCGGTACGGGCTTCCGCGGTGGCGCCGTGCGCCCAGAACAGCTGGGCGGCGGCGCGGGCGGCGGGCTCGTGACGCAGGGTGCCGGCGCCCTCGTACAAGGGCAGCAGGGCGGTGAGGAGGACCGTCGCGTCGTGGTCGTGGACGCCGCGCTCGTAACCCTCGTCGTACGACTCCTGCGCCGCCCGGCGGACCAGGTCCGGCAGGTCGTCGGCGGCGGCGAGGGCGGCCGGGCCGTGCTCGGCGAGCAGGCGGGCGGCGAGGTGCTCGGCGCGGTAGACCGCGGGCGACTCGGACGGCACGGGGCGGTCCCAGTAGGAGCGGTAGGCGGCGAAGCCGGGGTCGGTGACGGGGGTGCGGTAGTCCGTCCCGGTGACCGCGAAGGCGAGGCCGTCGCCGTGCGGGACGAGGGTGAGGTCGAGCGGCTGGGTGTTGACGGCGAAGCGGTGGCCGCCGAGCAGCAGGGTGCGGCCGTCCTCGGCGTACAGGTCGCCGCGGTCGCGCAGCGCGCGGGCGGCCTCCTGGCGGGCCGACTTCAGGCGGCCGTCGAGTTCCTCGGCGCGCACACTGTCACCGAGGGCGCGCAGCTCGTCGGCCGTGCGGCGGACCTTGGCGACCAGCGGGTCGGAGGCGAAGTAGGCGGCGACCGCGTCGCTGTCGGCGAGGGTGGCCGCGCGCCGCCCGACGGTGTCCAGGATCCGCCCGGCGGAGACGGCGAGCTGTTCGGCGCGGCGGGCGCGGGCGTCGGCGAGGGACTGCTTGCGGGCGGCGAACGCCTCGTAGATCTCCGTGCGCCGGTCGGCGAGTTCGGCGAGGAAGTCGTCGAACTCGGCGAACCGGCCGTCCAGGTCCTCCACCCGGGCGAGGACACCCGCGAGCTGGTCGTCGCACTCCTCGGGCGTGTCCGACACGGCGAGCGCGGCGGTGACGGCCTGGGCGAGCAGCGCGGTCTCGGCGGCGAACTCGGCGCGTCCCTCACGGTCCTGGAGGGCGCGGCGGCGGCCGTCGAGCGTGGCGCGGGCCCGGTTGACCCCGCCCAGCACCTCGGCGATCCGCTCCAGGACGGCCGTACGGACGGTGGCGTCGGCGATGTCGAGGCCGGTGACGACCTCGGTGACCGTGCGCAGTCCGGCGGCCAGTTCGTCGAGCCGGGCGGTGACGGGCCGGGCGGCGGCCACGGTCTCGGCGGCCGCCGCCTCCCCGGCCAGCCGCTCGACCTCCTCCTGCTGCCCGGTGAAGGCGTCCTCGCGCGCCAGGTACGCCACCGCGCGCCGCCCGAACCCGGCGAGGTCCTCCTCGGCGGCGGTCGCCAGCTCCTCCAGCCGGACGGCGTCGACGTACCGCAGTTCGCGCAGGGTGAGCAGGTGCCCCTGCGCCTGCCGGAGTTCGGTCAGTCCGCGCACCCAGGCGGCGGCCTCGCGCGGCGCCTCGCCGCGCAGCCGGCGCACCACGGCGGTGATCCGCTCGGCGGCCTCGTCGAGGGCGTCGGCGGCCTGCCGGGTCAGCTCCCGTACGGTCTCGAACTCGCTGAGGACCTGCCCGGCGGTGGCCCGGACCTCCGCCAACGGGCCGGCCAGGTCGCCGAGTTCGGGTTCGGCGAGCCAGTGATGGGCGTCGGCGGCCCGCACGCAGGCCGCCACCAGCGCCCGGTACCCCTCGCTCGTCCCGGTGCCGTCGGTGACCAGCCGGGCCACGGACAGACAGTCGGCGAGCCCGCGCACGAGGTCCGCGTTGCCGACCCGGGCGAGCGCGCCGGTGCCGGTGCGCAGGGCGGCGGCGTGGGTGTCGGAGACGTACGGCGAGGCCCACCACTGGACGGGGTGGGTGTGCGCGGGTTCGTCGCCGCCGGCGCGCAGCACGGCGAGCGCGCCGTCCTCGAACAGCGCCCAGCCCCGGCACGGCAGCGGGGCCGCGACCTCCTTGCGCAGGGTGTTGTACGACAGCAGCAGCGTGCTCCCCCCGGCGCGGGAGCGGAACGCGTACAGCACGTCCTCCCCGTTCGGCGCGCGCACCTCCCGCTCGAACTCCAGGCCCCGCGTGTCGAGTTCGTACGTCTTGTGGGAGCCGCCCGCCAGGCAGTACCCGCCGGGGAAGACGATGCCCTGCTCCTCGGGCAGCCGCCGGCACGCCTGCCCGATCCCGTCGAGCCGGACCACGGTCCGGGAGAGCGTGTCGAACACCAGGTACCGGTCGGTGTCCTCCTTGTACGGCCGCACCCGCAGCAGCAGCAGCGTGCCGACCCGCGCGTGTGCGACCGCCGCGTCCGCGAGTGCCTGCAGGGGCTCCTGGACGGGTTCGGCGAACAGTTCCTCCCCTTCGGGGGCCCGCACGGTGAGGGAGCCGCCGACAGTGGTCACCCCCAGCCCCCCGGGTACGGCCACGTACTGGTCCCGGCCGAGGACGTGATCCTCGCGGGTGGTCTCCGTCCAGGTCACGTCCTGGGCCGGCGGGAAGACGTCGTCACGGTCGCCGCGCGCGTCCAGGAACCGTGCCGCCCGGCCGTCCTCGGTGAGGGACCAGCGCAGGACGCGGACGTCCTCGGCCTTCTCGCCGGTGCGGAACACCGCCAGCAGCCGGCCGTCGACCCGGCGCAGCCGCAGCAGGCTCGCTCCGCGGTAGTAACGGTGCAGCGCGCTGAACTCCCGCACGAACGCAGGGTCGTCCAGCAGACCGGGTACGGCGTCCTCAGCCAGCCGCTCGCCGTCACGGCCGTACAGCGCGAGGACGTCGGCTCCGCCGGTTCCGCCGAAGAGCAGGTGGTCGCCCACGGCCACGATGTCGCTCGGGACGAACGGGTGCGTGGTGCGGAGCCTGGCGGTGGCCGTGAGGTCCAGTCGCGCCGAGCCGAACTCCTCGGTGCGGCGTGCGTTCAGCGCGGTGGCCCTCCGGGCGAGCTCGGCGGCCTGCGCGGCGAGCCGGTCGCGGAGCACGTCGTAGGTACCGGCGTCTGCGTCGGCGTGGGCCTGCGGCGCCTGTGCGGTGGCCATGGGGAGTGCGTTTCCCTTCGTGGGCTGTGCGGCTACGGGCTGGGGGCCGCGGGTGGTCTGCCGGGTGCGGATGCGTCGTGGCCGCTCGCGCAGTTCCCCGCGCCCCTTGGGGAGCTGCGGTGCCGTCGGCCTCGGGATGCCGCCGAAGCCGACGGGCACTCATGCCGCCGCAGCGGCCCGTACCCACCCCCATCCGGGCCTCAGTTCAGCGTGCCGGTTCCGTTCAGGGCGGTCACCGGTGTGTCGGCGAGGCCCAGTTCGCTCGCGCGGTCGAGGAGTTTCTGCAGCTGCCCCGCCTGCGGGCCGCCACCCTTGATCTGCTTCATCAGCAGCGCCGACACCGTCAGGTTCCGCACGTCCGCCGAGCCCAGTGAGCCGAGGAAGCGGGAGAGGTCGTCGGTGAAGCTGCCCGTACCGTCCAGCCACGGCTTCGCCAGGGACCGCGCGGTGTGGGAGTTCTCGACGAATCCGTCCACGCCCTTGCCGAGGGCGATGGAGGACACCAGCCGGTCGAAGAAGACCGACTCCCCGCCGACGATGTCGATGTCCGCGTTCTCCAGCCCGGTCGCCAGCACCGTCGCCTGCGCCTCGGCCACCTGCCGCTGCGTCTCCAGCCCGGCCAGCCGGATCTCCTTCTCCGCCTGCAGCCGCAGCCGGTACTCCTCGTGCCCGCGCGAGGCCTCGTCCAGCGCGGCCATCGCGGCGGCCTTCTCGGTGAGACCGGCGGCCTCGGCCTTCAGCTTCTCGCCGATGGCGGTGGCCTCCGCGAGCGCCTTCGCCCTGGCTCCCTCCGCCTCGGCCAGCCCCTTGGCCCGGGACCCCTCGGCCTCCGCCTTCAGCCGCGCCTCGGTGGCCTCCGCCGCCGCCCGCGCGCCCTCGGCCTCCGCGAGCCCCTTCGCCCGCGCACCCTCGGCCTCCGCCAGCGCCTTGGCCTGCGTGCCCTCGGCCTCGGCCCGCAGCCGCGCCTCGGTGGCCTCCGCCTGAGCGCGCCCGGCCTTCACGGTGACCTCGGCCTCCTTGTCGCGGACCTGTACGGCGGCCAGTCCCTCGGCGGCGGCCTCGGCCTGGACGCCCTCGGCGAGCCGCAGCTTGGCCCGCGCGTCCAGGTCGGCGGTCTTCAACCGGGCCTCGGCCAGCGTGAGTTCCTCGGCGGCCCGGTGCGTGGCCGCCTGCTCCGCGGCCTCGGCGGCCTTGATGTCCTTGACCAGCTTCTCCTGCGCCTCCGCCTCGGCGGCGATGACGAGGGCCTGCCGCTCCCGCTCGGCCTCCTCGACCACGCGCAGCTTCTTGATGGACTCCTCCTGCTCGGCGACCGTACGGTCCACCGCGACCCGCTCCCGGACGACCTCGGCGATGTCCCGCTTCTCCGCCTCGACCTCCTTCTCGGCGGCGATCCTCGTCAGCTGGGTCTCCCGTTCCCGGGCGATGACCTCCAGCAGCCGGTCCTTCTCGATGCGCTCGCTCTCGACGGCGATGACCCGCTCGCGGTTCTTCGCGGCGACGGCGATCTCGCGGGCCTGGTTCTCGCGCTGGATCCCCAACTGCTCCTCGGTGCGCAGGAAGGCGCCCTGGGCGCGCAGCCGCTCCTCCTCCGTCACGCGGGCGGTCTCGGCCTCCTCGCGGGCCCGGGAGGTCTCGATCTCCCGCTTCTGCTTGATCTCGGCGTCCGCCTGCCGGCGTTCCAGCTCGAGGATGGCCTCGCGGGCGTCGACGTCCTGGCGGGTGATCTCCTTCTCCTCGTTGCGCCTGGCCTCGTTGGTGCGCACGTGCTCGATGGCCGTCAGCTCGGTGATCTTGCGGATGCCCTCGGCGTCGAGGACGTTGGCCGGGTCCATCTGGGAGAGCGGGGTCTGCTCCAGGTAGTCGATCGCCGCGTCCTCGAGGTGGTAGCCGTTGAGGTCGATGCCGATCAACTCGATGATGTGGTACCGCAGTTCCTCGCGCTTGGTGTACAGGTCGGTGAAGTCCATCTGCTTGCCGACGGTCTTCAGCGCCTCGGAGAACTTCGCGTGGAACAGCTCCTGCAGCGTGTCCTGGTGGCTGGCGCGCTCGGTGCCGACGGTCTGGGCGACCTTGATGACGTCCGGGACGGTCTTGTTGACCTTGACGAAGAACAGGATCCGGATGTCGGCGCGGATGTTGTCGCGGCAGATCAGCCCGTCCCGGCCGGAGCGGCTGATCTCGATCGTCTTCACCGAGATGTCCATGACCTCGGCCTTGTGCAGGATCGGCAGCACGACCTGCCCGGTGAACGACACGTCGACCTGCCGTGTCTTCGAGACGATCAGGGCCTGGCTCTGGTCCACCTTGCGGTACAGCCGGGAGAACGCGAGCACCGCGAGCACCACGGCGACGAGACAGGCGGCGATGAGCACGCCGAGCGCTTCCATGACACACGTCCTTGCGTCAGACGACGGGATACGGAGCCCCCCGGGGCCGCGGTGCCGGCCGTCCGCCGCACCATGCGTCGGCGCCCGGCACCGCGACCCTCCGTAGTGCTCCCCGCAGGAGATGGTGCGGCAGGGCATACGCCCACGCATTGCCGGTTTCCGGCAGTGTTCACTAGTGTCTGGATGCCGGGCAGGCGCTAAGAAACCGTCACCGGCGCGTCAGGAACACGGGGGGCGGGGCAGGCGTGGGGGACCAGCACGACACCGGCGGCATACCGGAGCGCTATCTCGACGGCTTCTCCCGGACGCTGGCCGAGGTCGCGGTGACGGGCCGACGGCTGACCCGGGAGGAGCTGAAGGTCCGGCGGGCCCTGGGGGAGCAGGCCGCCGAGGCCGGGCACGGACTGCGGGCGCTGGTCGTCGCCCACCTGGCCGCCACCCGCGCCGCCTGGCCGGCCGCGCCCGGTGCCGCGGACAGCGGCCCGGCCACGCTGGCCGCCGTGGAGCAGGCCATCGACGCGTTCGCCGAGGGCTACGAACGCGCCCAGCGGCTCGCCGTGCGCCGCGAGGAGGCCGGGCGCCGGGAGTTCATCGACGACCTGCTCTACGGCCGCAGCGACCTGGGCCGCCTCGCCGAGCGCGCCGAGCGGTTCGGCCTGCGCCTGTCCCAGGCCCACGCGGTGGCCGTCGCCGAGGGCCCGTCCGCGTACGTCGAGGGCGGTCCGGTCGCCCGCCGCGTCGAGGCCGCCGTACTCGCCCGCTTCGACTCCCGCAGCATCCTGCTCACCACCAAGAACGGCAGGCTGCTGTGTGTCGCGCCGGGCGAGGAGGACGAGATCCTCGTCCACTTCGCCAAGCAGGCGTACGCGGCGACGGACACCGCCGGCGCGGCACCGCGGATTGCCATCGGCCGTCCGCAGCACGGCGCCGGCGGGGTCGTGCAGTCGTACGAGGAGGCCCTCGCCGCGCTGGAGATGGCGGCCCGTCTGGACCTGGCCGGGCCGGTGCTGCGCGCCGCCGACCTGCTCGTCTACCCGGTGCTGGCGCGGGACCGGCAGGCCCTGGTCGACCTGGTGGAGCACACGCTCGGGCCGCTGGCCTCGGCCCGCGGCGGAGCCGTACCCCTCCTGGACACGCTCAGCGCGTACTTCGACGCCGGCTGTGTGGCCGCCGAGGCCGCCCGCCGCCTCTCCCTCAGCGTCCGCGCGCTCACCTACCGCCTGGAGCGCATCCACAAACTCACCGGCGCCGACCCGGCCCACCCGGCCCACCGCTACATGCTGCAGACAGCGGTCATCGGCGCCCGCCTCCTGGACTGGCCGAACCGGCCCCTGTGAACACCGGCCACCGGCCAGGCGCAGGACGCGCTCGCCACCGTCCGCGCCGCACGCACCGCGGCCCGCAAGGCCGGTGAGGGCGACCGGCCTGGTACGCCTGGGTGGTGCCCTTCGTCCCCGCGGCCGTCGGCCTGCTGGCCGCTATCCCGTACGGCTGGGCCGGCTGGTCCATCGGCTTCGGCCTGTCACTCCTCGTCCGTCTCGACCACCGGGCGGGTGCGCCCCGGCTCGGGCAGCTCGGCCAGCTCCGCCCGGACGAGCAGGACGTCGCCGATGAAGAGGTCGTACACCAGGATGCCGACGACACCACCGATCAGCGGGCCCACGATCGGGATCCACCAGTACGCGCTGAACGAGCCGGGCACACTGCCCGGGAACGCCAGACTGTTCCAGCCCGCCGCGTAGGTGAACAGGCGCGGCCCGAAGTCACGGGCCGGGTTGATGGCGTAGCCCGCGTTGGCGCCGTAGGACATGCCGATGGCGGCCACGACGAAGCCCACGACCAGCGGTCCGAGGTTGGCCTTCACGGCCTGGTTGCGCGCGTCGATGACCGCGGCGATGAACATGAGCAGGAAGGCCGTACCGACGATCTGGTCGATCAGCGGCCCCCAGTAGCCGCCGTGGAAGTACGGGGCCGGGAACGTGGCGAAGATGGAGAAGGTGGCGTTCGTGTGCCCGTTCACCTTCGGGCCCGTCGCGGCGGCGTCGAAGGCGTGGATCGCCTGGTGGTAGACGAGGTAGACGAGCGCCGCGCCGGTGAGCGCGCCGACGATCTGCGAGAACCAGTACGGCAGGACCTTGGCCCAGGAGAATCCGCGGCGCACCGCCATGGCCAGCGTCACCGCCGGGTTCAGATGGGCACCGCTGACGCCGCCGCCCACGTAGACGCCGAAGGTGACGGCCAGGGCCCAGCCCCAGGTGATCAGCAGCCAGTCCCCGGCCGCGAGGAAGATCGTCGTGGGGGTGGCGGCACGGCCCGAACCGGGCAGTGCGGCGACCGCCATCGCGACCACACCGCAGCCGAAGGAGATGAGCACGAAGGTCCCGAGGAACTCGGCGAGACACTCGCCCAGCAGCCCTCCCCGGGCCCTGAGCCGGGACGGCTTGATGATCGCAGGGATTTCGACAGCCATGGAGGCCCCCTTGAAGAGAGCAATACGGCCAACATCACCATATTGGCCTACAAACCCCCACTCCGCAGGTTGACGGTGCCCCGTCAGCCGTCGAGATCGTCGGCGAAGTGCCGGAACCCGTGCCGGTCCCGGTGCATGCCCCACAGCGTCTCCGCGAGAACGGCCGGGTCCTTGCGCGCGTGCCCCGGGGTGATCGCCCCCGGGATCACCAGCTGCGCGACGTGGATCCCCTCCCCCGCGAGCCGTTCGTGCAGCAGATGGCCGTACGCGGTCTCCGCGGCGAACGCGATGGACGTCCCGGCCCGCTCGGTGTGCGGTACGACGGCGGTCGCGCCGTTGACGAGGAGAATCGTCCCGCGCCCCAGCCGGCGCATCCCCGGCAGCACCTGCCGCACGGCCGCGACGGGCCCGTACACGGAGAACTCGACCGGCCCGACGAGGTCGCCGGGCCCGGTCTCCAGCACGGGTCGCATGAAGTCCCGGTGCGGCACCGGGCTGTACTGCAGCACCTCGACGGTCCCCACCTCGCCCGCCGCCCGCTCCAGCGCCCCGGCCAGCTCCTCCGGCCTGCGCACGTCGGCGACGAACCCCCGGGCGCCGACCCCGCTCCCGCCGAGCTCCCGCACCAGCACGTCGAGCCGCTCCCGGGTTCGGGCGAAGAGAGCGACGTCGAACCCCTCCCGCCCGAACCGCCGCGCGACGGCGGCCCCGAGCCCCGGCCCGGCCCCCACGATGGCGATGCTGCTCATCAGTGTTCGCCTTCCCCGGTCAATTCCACGACGATGAATTCCACGACGCGGATGTCCCACCTGCCCGCCCGGGACCCCGGAGGACGGACGAGGCGCCTACTCGAACTCGTTCACCACCTCTCCTCCTGCCCTCCTTCGAGCTTGCGCCATACGTGTGCATCCGTCACACGACCGGCCGCGCGTCGGTCGCCCAGGGCGTCGAGCACGCCGCCGCGCAGCAAGGATGGCGAGTAGCCGATGTCATGGCGTGCGCGGTCCGCGAGCATCAGGAGACAGACGACCAGTGAGCATCCTCAACGAACCCCGTGGTGCCGCCGAGGAGGCGTACGAGAGCGAGGTGCCGGTCAGGGGGAGGCGGCCCGGCAGCGTTGTGGTGAAGTGGATGACGACCACCGACCACAAGACGATCGGCACGCTCTATCTGGCGACGTCCTTCGCGTTCTTCCTGGCCGGCGGCGTGATGGCGCTGATCATGCGCGCCGAGCTGGCCCGGCCGGGCCTGCAGATCATCTCGAACGAGCAGTTCAACCAGCTGTTCACGATGCACGGCACCGTGATGCTGCTGATGTTCGCCACCCCGCTGTTCGCGGGCTTCACGAACTGGATCATGCCGCTGCAGATCGGCGCCCCCGACGTGGCGTTCCCGCGGCTGAACATGCTCGCCTACTGGCTGTACCTGTTCGGCTCGCTCATCGCCGTGGGCGGCTTCCTCACCCCGGACGGGGCGGCCTCCTTCGGCTGGTTCGCCTACACCCCGCTGACGGACGCGGTCCACTCACCGGGGGTCGGCCCCGACCTGTGGATCATGGGCCTGGCCTTCTCCGGCTTCGGCACCATCCTCGGCTCGGTCAACTTCGTCACCACGATCATCTGCATGCGTGCCCCGGGCCTGACCATGTTCCGGATGCCGATCTTCGTGTGGAACGTGCTGCTGACCGCCGTCCTGGCCATCATGGTGTTCCCGGTGCTGGCCGCCGCGCTGTTCGCCCTGGAGGCGGACCGCCAGTTCGGCGCCCATGTCTTCGACCCGGCCAACGGCGGTGCCCTGCTGTGGCAGCACCTCTTCTGGTTCTTCGGCCATCCCGAGGTGTACATCATCGCCCTGCCGTTCTTCGGCATCGTCACGGAGGTCATCCCGGTCTTCGCCCGCAAGCCGATCTTCGGCTACATGGGACTCGTCGCCGCGACCATCGCGATCGCCGGTCTGTCCGTGACGGTGTGGGCGCACCACATGTACGTCACGGGGGGTGTCCTCCTCCCCTTCTTCTCCTTCATGACCTTCCTGATCGCCGTGCCGACCGGGGTGAAGTTCTTCAACTGGATCGGCACCATGTGGCAGGGGTCCCTGTCGTTCGAGACACCGATGCTCTGGGCCGCGGGCTTCCTGGTGACGTTCCTCTTCGGCGGCCTGACCGGCGTCATCCTGGCCTCGCCGCCGATGGACTTCCACGTCTCCGACTCGTACTTCGTGGTGGCGCACTTCCACTACGTCGTCTTCGGCACGGTCGTCTTCGCCATGTTCGCCGGCTTCCACTTCTGGTGGCCGAAGTGGACCGGCAAGATGCTGGACGAGCGCCTCGGCAAGATCACCTTCTGGACGCTGTTCGTCGGCTTCCACGGCACCTTCCTGGTCCAGCACTGGCTGGGTGCCGAGGGGATGCCGCGCCGCTACGCCGACTACCTGGCCAGTGACGGCTTCACCGCCCTGAACACGATCTCGACGATCGGCTCGTTCCTGCTCGGCCTGTCGGTCCTGCCGTTCCTCTACAACGTCTGGAAGACGGCCAAGTACGGCAAGCCGGTGAACGTGGACGACCCCTGGGGCTACGGCCGTTCCCTGGAGTGGGCGACGTCCTGCCCGCCGCCGCGGCACAACTTCGTCACCCTGCCACGGATCCGCAGCGAATCCCCGGCGTTCGACCTGCACCACCCCGACATCGCGATGAGCGAGCACGAGGCCGAGGCTCCGGCGAGGACCGACCGGGGCCACGGGTGAACGGTCCGCCGCGGCAGGGCTTCGACGGCGCCGTCGCCAACGAGGTGGAGGGCTACCTGCTCTGGCAGGCCCGGATCGCCGAGGCGCAGCAGCGCGCACGGGAGTTCACCCGCCCCCTGGAATGGCTGACGACCGGACAGCGCGAGGAGATCGAGCGACGCTACGTCGCCGACAGCCTGCACCGGGCCCGGACGGACCTGGAACGGATCGCGTCCCGCTGCGCATCGCTCCGCACCGAGTACGAAGGCCGCTACCAGGAGCTACGGCGGCGCTGCGTGGCCCTGACCCTGACGGTGTGCGCGGGCTGCACGGCGCTGGTGGCACTGCTGCTGGCCCTGTGACGTGAGGCTGAGCGGCGGTGGAGGTGCCGTTGCCGGCCGGGGAGGTCCACGGTGGGCTCCCGGTGCGTACGGGCGGAAGGCCCCGGATCGCTCCGGGGCCTTCGGTGTTCGCTCCGGGGCCTGCGGTGTTCAGGGAGCGGGCTGGTAGGTCACGGTCGTACCGGGGCACGCCTCCGCGAACTGCTCGAGTGCTTCGAGTTCGACGGCGTCCGCGGTGAGGCCCCAGCGGAGTTTGGTGCCGACCCATTCCGAGATGTACCGGCACAGGACGTCGGCTGCCGGCGGCAGCCACTGGGCCGGGTCCTGGTCGGCCTTGCTGCGGTTCGCGGCCGCCGACACGGCGACCAGTGAGGTCGGGACGTCCAGGTCGTTCGCGTAGGCCTCGCGCCGCTCCGCCGTCCACTGCGACGCCCCGGAGTCCCAGGCCTCGGCCAACGGCACCATGTGGTCGACGTCCAGGGCGGCGGCCGAGGTGATCCACCTGGAGTCGTAGTACGACCACCAGCGCCCTCCGGACAGCTTGCAGCCCGGAAGGACCTGGGGCGGGTCGACCGCCTCCGCGAGAAGCACCTCGGCCCGGGTGTTGCAGCCGTCGGTCGGGTTCTTGCCCGCGTTCCAGTGCTTGAAGCTGGTGCGCTGGTACCCGGTCCGCACCTCCGCGGCCACGGGGAGTGCCTGCACCGCGGCCGCGACGGGGACGGTGTACGTCGCGGCGGAACGGCTCTGTGCCTGGGCGGGAGTGGATGACGTGAAGGGCACGACGAGGAGTGCGACCGCGAGCGCGGCCCACCTGAAGTTCTTGATCACGTCAAGCAGAGTTGACGCCAACTACCTCGTTCGAGGGATTCGACTCGAATGAATGAGCCAGATGGATGCCCATGTTCACCGTACGGACGTGCCAACGGCACCCCGGTCAGGGGAAGGCCGTCAGGCCGTCGCCCTCACGCCATCCAGAAGAACACCGCCGTCATCCGCTTCTCCTCCAGCGCCGTGCCGTGGTAGCCGGTCGCGCTGTGGACGAGGTTGGCGTTGTAGAGGAGAAGGCGGTTGTACTTGTGCGGGACGCGTACGTCTTCCTCGAAGTGGTCGCCCGGCACGAAACGGGTGCCCAGCGCCTCGACGAGGTTGTTGTGCGGGGCCTGGACGATGTTGCCGCCGAGCCGGCCGCCGGGGAGTGACTGGCGGTAGAAGGCGGTGCCGCAGTCCTTGGGGACGCCGGGGTTCAGATACAGCACGGCCGCGTACCGGCACAGCGCCCGCGAATCCGTGTGCGGGCGGGGCTCGCTCTCGCCCTCGCCGACCACCTGGACGCAGTTGTGGTTCAGGGTGCCGCCGCCGGGCGCCTGCTGCACCCACAGTTCCCTCGCCCCGGTGGCCTTCTTCACCAGGCTTTCGACGCGGGCGAGTTCGGACGGCTCCAGGCCGGGCATGGCGCGCAGGCCGGGCCAGGTCTCGGAGGTGTACGGGTAGCCCTTGACCCAGTCGTCCTTGGCCAGGCACCGCTCACGTACGGCGTCGATCTCGGGCAGGGCGTCGTCCAGGACCCAGTAGTCGCGGCCCCTGGTGGGCTTGCGGTAGGGGAGGACGGGAAGGGCCGCGGGCACGCGGGGCGGGGGCTGTGGGGGCATGCGGCGAATCTAGGCCTGTGTTTCGGCTGCTTTCTCCCGGAGACCGGTCAACCTTTGACCAACCGTTTGTCATGTGCACCAACACATGGCAATCGGCCGGCCATCGGCTCCAGGGACACGGCACGCGGCGCCCGGGCCCCGGCGTCCGGGAGTTTTTACCTGATCCACAGAGAAGAACCGCTCCCCCGTCCGTACTGCTGTGCGTCCGAACCGCCCTGCGTCAACGCCGGGGCGGGATCCACGACCGGGCAGGAGGCACGGTGCGCTTTTCGCGGAACGCGACGGGAACCCTCTTCGTGGGCGGTGCGATGGCCATGACACTCGTGGCCCTGGCCTACCCGAGCATGCTGGGTCTGAACAAGGTCACCACCGCCCAGGACCGCGTCATCGCCAACACCCAGTGGGGACCGCTCACCGAGCAGGACCGGGACTTCGTGGTGAAGGTGCGGGCCGCCGGTCTGTGGGAGTACCCGGTGGGCCAGATAGGGCTGCAGAAGGGCACCACGCCGGGGGTCATCACCGCCAGCAAGCACCTGGTCGACGGACACGCGGCACTGGACACCACCTGCCGCAAGATCGCACCGATGCTGAACATCACACTGCCCAACCTGGCCAGCCCCCAGCAGCAGGGCTTCGTCAGCCAGTTGAAGGCGGACAGCGGGAAGAAGTTCGACAGCGACTTCGCCAACATCCTGCGGATGACGCACGGCGCGATCTTCAACACCATCTCGAAGATCCGGTCCACCACCAAGAACTCGCTGGTGCGCGCCCTGGCCGACCAGGCCAACAACACGGTTCTGGACCACATGACGGTGATGGAGAAGACGGGCCTGGTCGACTTCGACCAGACCCTGTTCCAGCAGACGACCCCGCCCAAGCTGCCCGACTCCGACCTGACCCCGCCGCCCCCGGCCGCCGGCCAGCCGGAGGTGGTCCTCACCCCGCCCCCGAACCCCACCTCCACGCCCGTCGACATCAACGGCATCGCGGGCGGCAACAGTACGGCGGGGCCGAGTCCGAGCCCGACCGTGGGTTAGGCCAGCCAGACGGTCGTGTCCGGCGGGAGGACCCCGCTTCCGTCGAGGGGCGCGCTGCTCAGCAGCACCTCCCCCGGCGGCAGCGGCACCGGCTCGGGGGTGAGGTTCGTGACGCAGCGCCAGGTCTCCGAGCGGGTGAAGTCCAGGACCCCGGCGGGCGCGTCCGGCGTCCAGGCCAGGGTCTCGCCCTCCAGCAGCTTGCGGCGCAGCCGCAGGGCGGTGCGGTACAGCTCCAGGGTCGAACCCTCGGTCCCCGTCTGCGCCTCGACGGCGTACGACGCGAAGGACGCCGGCTGCGGCAGCCAGGCCGCCCCGCGCCCGAAGCCGTACGACGGTCCGCTCCTCGTCCACGGCAGCGGCACCCGGCAGCCGTCGCGCCCCTTGCGGACATGGCCCGTCTGCTCCCAGATCGGGTCCTGGAGGACCGACGTGGGCAGGTCGGCGACCTCCGGCAGGCCGAGTTCCTCGCCCTGGTAGAGGTAGGAGGATCCGGGCAGCGCGAGCATCAGGAGGGTCGCGGCGCGGGCCCGGCGCAGGCCCGCCGCGGTGTCGACCGCCGGCGCGGTGCCGCCGGACAGCAGCCAGGCCGCCGGGTCGGTGCCGGGCGGCAGCATCAGGCGGGAGGCGTGCCGTACGACGTCGTGGTTGGACAGCACCCAGGTGGCGGAGGCACCGACGGCCCGGGCGGTGGCGAGGGAGCCGGTGATGACCTCCCGGAGCTCCTCCGCGTCCCACCCCGTCTCCAGGTACTCGAAGTTGAAGGCCTGGTCGAGTTCGTCGGGGCGGGCGTACAGGGCGCGGCGGGCACCCGGGACCCAGGCCTCGGCGACGGCGGTGCGCGGCGGGCTGTAGGCGTCGAGGATCTTGCGCCAGTCGCGGTAGATCTCGTGGACCTCGTCGCGGTCCCAGTACGGGTGGCTGCCCGGCGGGACGCGCGGCAGGGCCGTCTCGCCGGTGGCGCCGATGTCCCCGACGTCCCGCAGCGGCTCGGTGAGGTCCTTGGCGAGGCCGTGGGCGACGTCGACGCGGAAGCCGTCGACGCCCCGGTCGGACCAGAAGCGCAGGGTGGTGCGGAAGTCGGCGCGGACCTCCTCGTTGTCCCAGTTGAGGTCGGGCTGTTCGGGGGCGAAGAGGTGGAGGTACCACTCGCCGTCCGGGACGCGCTTCCAGGCGCTGCCGCCGAACACGGACTGCCAGTCGGTGGGCGGCTGTTCGCCGTGCGCGCCCCGGCCGGGCCGGAAGACGTAGCGGTCGCGGGCCGGGGAGCCGGGGGCGGAGCGCAGGGCCTCCTGGAACCAGGGGTGCTGGTGCGAGGTGTGGTTCGGGACGAGGTCGACGACGACCTTCAGGCCGAGCCGGTGGGCCTCGCCGACCAGGGCGTCGAAGTCGTCCAGGGTGCCGAGGCGGGGGTCGACGTCCCGGTGGTCGGCGACGTCGTAGCCGCCGTCGGCCAGCTCCGACGGGTAGAAGGGGCTCAACCACAGGGCGTCGGCACCGAGGCCGGCGAGGTGGCCCAGGCGCTGGGTGATGCCGCGCAGGTCGCCGAGGCCGTCGCCGTCCGCGTCGGCGAAGCTGCGGGGGTAGACCTGGTAGACGACGGCCTGACGCCACCAGTCGGGGTTCTTGGAGGAGAGGTCCACAGAGCGGTCTGCCATGGGGGCCATACGGGATCCCTTCGGGGGAGGACGACAGTACAAATCTGTCCACATGACCCGGAAAGGGAACCTTCGCAAGGACGCGCGGGGGAGCGCGTCAGCAGTGGTCCAGCACCGCGCGCACGTCGGCGTCCACCACGCGGTACCGCACCACCCGCCCCTCCTTCTCCCCGGCCACGACCCCCGCCGCCCGCAGCAGCCGCAGGGCCTGGGAGACGGCGGGATCGTTCATTCCGGTGGCCACGGCCAGGTCGGAGACGGCGAGCGGGCCGGTGCGGTGCAGGGCGAGGAGCAGGGCGAGCCGGTTGGCGTCGGCCAGCAGCGAGAAGCGGCCGGCCCAGGCGCGCACCCGGTCCGCGTCACCGATGGCGGCGATCGCGTCGCACACCCGGTGACCGTCGATGGTGCGCCGGTCGGCTCGGTCGGCAGGCACGAGATGCATGGCGTCATCCTCGCAGGCGGCTCTGTGATCTTGAATACCTGCACGGGTGCGCAGCTATGCAGGGCACGGCTGCCGCCCGTACGGTGGGCGGGCCGTGGTGCTCGGGAAGTCGATGGGAATTCGACGCGGCCCTCGCCACTGTGATCGGGGAGTTCCCGTCCCGTCCGGCGGCAGCCGGGCCACTGGTCGGTCGTACGACTGGGAAGGCAGGGACGGCGGACGCACGACCCCTCAGCCAGGAGACCGGCCACGGCACTTCGAAGTGATCCACGAGGTGCTGGAGCGTTCAACCCCATGGCCGATGCTGCTTCCTTCCGCTGGCGGCGCGAGGACACCCTGAAGACGGCGGGACTGCTGGCGGTGGTCGTCGCCCTGCACGTCGTCGCCTTCGGGATCCTCTTCCTGCTGGTCGTGCCCGAGCACTACAAGGTCGGTACCGAAGCCTTCGGGATCGGGCTCGGTGTCACCGCCTACACCCTCGGGATGCGGCACGCGTTCGACGCCGACCACATCGCCGCGATCGACAACACCACCCGCAAGCTGATGGCCGACGGCAAGCGGCCGGTGTCGGTGGGGTTCTGGTTCGCCCTGGGGCACTCCAGCGTGGTGGTCGTGCTCGCGGTGCTGATCGCCGGCGGCACCCGGCTCGCCGGCAAGGTGATGGACGAGCACTCACGCACCCACCAGGTGCTGGGGTTCCTGGGGACGACGATCTCCGGCACGTTCCTGTACCTCATCGCCGCCCTGAACCTGGTCGCCCTGGTGGGCATCCTCAGGGTCTTCCGGGCGATGCGCGCCGGGACGTACGACGAGCGGGAGCTCGAACGGCACCTGGACGCACGCGGTTTCATGAACCGGATCCTCGGCCGCCTCACCAGGTCGATCAGCCGGCCCGGCCAGATGTTCCCGCTCGGCTTCCTCTTCGGGCTCGGCTTCGACACGGCCACCGAGGTCACGCTGATGGTGATGGCCGGTTCGGGCGCGGCGGCCGGGCTGCCCTGGTACGCGATCCTGTGCCTGCCGCTGCTGTTCGCCGCCGGCATGAGCCTGTTCGACACCCTGGACGGCACGTTCATGAACTTCGCCTACCAGTGGGCGTTCTCCAACCCCGTCCGCAAGGTCTTCTACAACCTCGCCATCACCGGCCTGTCCATCGCGGTCGCCTTCTTCATCGGCACCATCGAACTGGTCGGCGTCCTGCACGAGAAGTTCGGCCTGCACGACGGCCTCACGGGCTGGATCGCCGGGCTCGACCTGGACAACGTCGGCTATCTCATCGTCGGCCTGTTCGTGGTGGTGTGGGCGGCGGCACTGTCCTACTGGCGCGTGGCGAAGGTGGAGGAACGCTGGGCCGCCCGGGTACCGGCCGAGCCGTCGTCACCGGCGCCGGAGAGGCCCTCTCCCGTCGCCCCGTCGGGTCCGTCCGACCTGCCCTAGTAGTGCTTCGTTACGTCGAGTGATCTCGCCTGATGGTGGGCATCTTCGTGGTGTGAGGCTGGGGGAGGTGGAACGGCTCCGGGGTGAGTTAGCGGAGTTCGTTGCCGATGTGTTCGGGTCGGTGCCGCGGCGTGATCAGCGTCGCTGGGGCGAGTGCTATCTGCGGGGTCTGATGCTGGACGGTCGGCGCAAGTCGATCCAGCCGATGGCCGAGCGGCTGCCGGACGGCAACATGCAGGC